>CANDKT010000037.1 GCA_947385365.1 uncultured Bacillota bacterium
TCGGCGGCGGTGAGTTTCCCCGGCACATTCACGCTTCCATAGGCCATAATTTCAGGCTCCTTTCTTCAAAAGATTGTCCAAAACCGCCACGTTTTCCCGGAGCCTTTCATTCCCCGGTTCCAGCAAAAACGCCTGTTTTACAGCGTCCAGGGCCTCGCGGGTCCGTCCGGTCTGATACAGGGCAATGCTCCGGAGGTCATAGGGCAAGCTGCCCCAGGCGGCGGGGTCGCTGATGTAGGTTTGCGGGCGCTGTTTCAGTTCCAGCGCACAGCTGGTGCAGTACAGCACGCCGTCCCATTGTTCCTGCTGGTAGAGTAGAGTGGCCAGGTCGATGTAAGGTTCCCGCAGGTGTGGAGCTTCGGCGACGGCCCGGAGATACCAGCTTCGGGCCTGTTCCGGCTCACCTTTCTCCAGCAGAGCTTTGGCTATGTACCGCATCGAGGCGGCCCGCTCATCGGCCCAGATGGCGGAGGGCATAGCCAGGTGCCGCGTCAAGGTCTGGATGCAGTCATCCCAGCGGCCCCGGAACAGGTACTCCCGTCCCAGGTAGTGCATATTCCGGTCATCGTCCGGGTCCTCCACCACCGATTGCTCCAGTAATCCCAGGTACTGCCCCCGGGATTTGTTCGGGTCCGGGTGGTGGTCCAGCTGGACCCCATAGGCTACGACCGTTGGGCCAGGGTTGCCATCTCCCACCCATTCAAGCACCTCGTGGACTGGGTGGGTCCAGCGATAGCCCCGCCGGGCATGGATTTTCACAGGCCAGAACACGATTCCCTCCGAACCGTCCTCCTGAAAACTCCACGTGTATCGGCAGGTAGCCTGTCCCGCCTCCGGCGTCCAAGCCGCTTCCAGTTTCGCACGCCAGCCGGGCCGGAAAAGTTCATCTAAATCGGTACAGACGCAGATATCAGTATCCTCCGGGAGAAGTTGCATGGAGCGGTTCCGGGCCACGTCAAAACGCCAGGGGGTGATGACCTCCTCCGTCACGTGCGCGCCCAGGGAGCGGAGCAGCTGCGGCGTCCCGTCATCGGAGCCGGTGTCCAGGACGTAGATTTCATCGGCTTCCGACATCGACGCCATCCAGCGACGGGCAAATTTCGCCTCATTCTTGCATATGGCGTACACGCAAACTTTCATGCACACATCATCCTTTCTCGACCCTGCACTGTGCGCTCATGCTTGCGGACGGCACATTTGCGGCCCGCAACCGGACTTTGCCCGCCAGTGTTTCACAGGTTGGACACAGCCCACACGCTGCCGCTGTCGCTTGTGCCGCCACAGACAGGTTGACCCGCACCACGTCATTGGCCGTAAGGCCGGAAATGGTAATATCGCGGTATTTGGAGTATACCGCTGTGCTGTCCGTGACCCATCCGGTGGTCGGGATGGTGATTGACACGGTTGAGATCCCTGTACTCCCCATAGGGCCGGTGGGACCTGTAGCTCCAGTTGCGCCTTTGGCTCCGGTCGGACCAGTTGCGCCGGTTGCACCTTTTGCGCCCGCAGGACCGGTTGGACCGGTAGGTCCTACCGCGCCGGTTGCGCCGGTTGTACCCTTAGCACCGGCAGGTCCAGTTGGGCCAGTAGGTCCTACAGCACCAGTTGCGCCGGTCGCGCCTTTAGTCCCCGCGGCACCCGTTGGACCGGTGGGACCGATAGCCCCGGTTGCGCCCGTTGGACCAGTGGGGCCGATGGCTCCATTCGTTCCATTTGCGCCTTTAGGTCCCGTCGGACCGGTTGGACCGATGGCACCATTCGTTCCATTCGCACCCTTGGGACCAGTCGGACCAGTAGGCCCGACTGCGCCAGTCGCCCCGGTCGCGCCCTTAGCGCCAGCCGCACCCGTCGGACCAGTGGGGCCAATAGCTCCATTTGTACCATTTGTGCCTTTAGGCCCAGTCGGACCTGTAGGCCCAACGGCCCCATTCGTTCCATTTGCGCCTTTTGGCCCGGTCGGTCCAGTTGGTCCCACAGCCCCGGTTGCGCCGGTCGGTCCAATCGGACCAATCGGTCCAGTTGGTCCCACAGCCCCGGTTGGACCAGTTGGGCCGATGGCCCCAGTTGGGCCAGCAACGCCGGTAGGTCCAATGGGACCAGTTGCGCCGATTGGCCCGGTCGGACCGATGGTTCCAGCGGCTCCTGTCGGTCCAGTGGGACCGGTTTGACCAGTGGGTCCGGTTAGTCCAATCGGTCCGGTTGGACCGACGAGGCTATCGGTACTTTGCGCCTCTGGTTTTCCGGAGGCACTAAATCCCACAACCTGACCGGCTTGTCCGGTCAATTTATCTTGTTTTTTACTGTCCAAGGCCGCGAGAGCGTCCGAAAGTTTCTTGATTTGAGCAGGCACATGGCGCATAGCGTTTAGCAGCTGCTCTTTAAGCGGAATCACCTTTCTCACGGTTCCGCCTCCTCATCCTGGTCAAAGATTTCGGACAGAGCGGCTTCGATTTCCTCATCGCTTGCGGAGTCAATAGAGAGAGTACCGTCTGGCGCGATGGTGAGTCCTGGACCGGGCCGCACGACACCGAGGGAATAGGTTGTTGCGACGGGGACATCGGTAGTGGGAGTGGGGGGAACGGGGGTGGAGGAGCTAGACGAAGCGTCCTCTTGGAGTGTAAGGCTGGCGGGAATCGCGTTGGATGGTACCGAGTTGGCAAACAAACGGATTGCACCATCGACAGTTTGTACGAAGGGAGCAAGTCCGCAAGCGATGGCGCGTGACCATCCGTCCGGGAGGACAGTAAGCGCGGGGATCATATCGCTGCTGATATCGTCCAGGGGGAGGTCGAGCTGGAGATGATAGGCATCTCCCTCACCTGTGGTCCACCCGGACGCAGGGATAGAGATATCGAGGCGTTGTACTTTGCCGACGCCGCCGTCGAGGACGGCCTGGACGGAGCGGATCGCGTTGCGGATATCCTGATGGGCGACGTTTGCCTCATTATGCATGGCAATGAGCTGCTGGACGGATTGCACAGAGGCGAACGTAGCGGAATCGAGGTTGACGTAGATATCCGCGTCAGAGGCGTCGACCGCGATAACGGTGTAGAAATTCATAGCGAAGTCAGGGAACTCAGATTCCGGGTAGACAGGGATACCAACAGAATCCTGAATCACGGCGAAGAGCTGAGGCTCATCCTGTCCAGCGTGCGCCCAGATACCGACCTGACGGAGGGTATAGCCGACGGAGACACCGGAGGAGGAAACGAGGATATTGACGCGCTTTCCGGCAGGCACGTCGTCGAGGGGACCGCCGAAGGGGAGGATTTGTTTTTGGGAGGTAAGTTCGGAGAGGGATACGAGGCTGGTAGGGGGAGCGGTCAGATCACCGCCCGCAGCGAAATCGAGGGTGAGCGGATCTCCGCTGAGGCAGCGGCGGAGCATAGCGATGCCTTGGATTGTTAAAGTTTTCTCATCCCAAGCCATAGACAGGCACCTCCACGGTGATATTCAGGGCGAACCCGGCGGGCGCGACGGCGGCGAACGCGGAACAAGTCCCTTTTGGGACGGCGGTATATTCGACGGAATCGAGGTGGGAGCGGAGATTTTTATAATAATTGACCCGCTCCAAGACTCGCAGATGTTTAGCGGGGTCCACCTGCTCATAAGTAGAATCGATGAGCAATTTGAAGTGGAATGGCTTCCCGCCATATTGAAACCACTCCTGCACTTTGGTATTGGGGTAGATAGCGGAGATAGCGGTTTCGACGGCGGCTTTAGTCCCGAGGTGACGATGGACGCGCCAAGAATCTTTCAAGGTCCGTCGTTTTTCGGCGAGGGAATAATTAGGGTCCCACCAATCGACCTTAAAGTCATTTGCGAGGATATCGAGTAAAGTGTCATCCAGGTGATCGATATTGGGCAAGAACCGGGTCTGATCGATTTCGTTCAGGCGAACAGCGAGGGCAGCGGCGGTAATTTTGGCGAGGGCAAAGAAGGAAGAGTCCTGCGACAAGGCGTCTGGAAAAAGGCTCAGCAAAGTTTCTTCAGAAAGACCAGGATATTCAGTCATCTTCCGCGCCTCCGTTTGTGATCGTGACGGAACTAACCTGAGCCAATTGAGGGATTTGGGTCCCGCTTCCGTCATTCAATTCCGCAAAGATAGGTTCGGACAAATTGACACGTTTCACGCCTGCATTCATCAAATCCCCGATCAACTTAGAGGGATTGATATCGCGACCGAGTTTTCCGGACTGCCAAACGGTGAAATCGGCGACTGTTTTTTTGACCGCGCTGTCCAGTTCTGTTGCATTGACACTGGACGGGGAGAAATAAGTAAGGGTGATATTGTAAGGGACGATTTCGGGGTCCAGAACAGAGACCTGATCGGTAAGGGGACGAACGGAATCGGCGGAACAAGCGGCAAGGACAGCGTTCTTGATTTCGGTACTGGCGGGGGAGCCGTCGTTCATCAGGACGTACAGTTTGACCACTCCGGGGGTAGGGGAGTTTGCCACTACGTCCGCGATCTCCGTACTGACCTGCTTTGCCCAATAGATGTAGCCGCCTTTCGCACCTGCGCAGGAGAAAGCGTCCATCGAGGCGCGGAGCAAGGCGCGGAACTCCTCGTCGGAGGGGGCGTCGGAGCCGCCGTCGGAGTCGGAGACATTGACGCAGGAGAGGAAGTACGGGAAGGGGTCGACGATGGAGTCGAGCTGACCTTTGAGGAAATCGTTGCCCACTTTTCCAGGCTGAGTACATTGGACTTTGAGGTCGACGAAGGAATCCCCGACAGGGATATAGGCGTCCTGTAAGGTCTCCCAAAGGAGGGAGCGGTTCGCGTCGGTGACTCGGGTTCCTTTTGGGATGAGAACGAGGAAATTCTGGGGTGCGGAGATGGAAAAACGGACGGTACAGGAGGCTGGCTTCGGGCTGGGGCGTTTTTGGGCGTAAAAGAGTTCTGCGAGGGCATCCAGGTTGTCGCCAATGGCGCGACTAGGGAGGTTTTGATTTGCGGCGTAATTGGTCAAGGCACGTTCCAGGGTCAAGGCATTGGCGAGCCATTGGATAAAGAGCCGTTCTGGGGAAGCGGGGTAGACGTGTGTTTTCAGGATTTTTTCGTAAGCATCTGTGAGCCAAGCGACGATATCGTTTGGGTCGGTAGGAATAAAGCGATGATCTTCCGTCAAGGTGCATCATCTCCAATTTCGATTTGTACGGTAAAGGAGAGTTTTCCGGAGCTGGAATTTTGGGAAAGGGAAAGGGATTTAAAGGCAGCTCTGGGTTCCCACAGCTGGATTGCCTCTCTGACAGGAATAATGGCAGAATTTTGGGCCAAGGTAGCGGGCTGATCGAGGAAGCTAAGGTCGAGGCCGAAGTTCCGATAGAGAGGGACGGAACCTTTTGGAGTTGTGAGGATGAGGGCGACGTTGCGAAGGATCTCTTGTGTCCGGTCTGATTCCGCGAGACGGATTTGAGCAGGAGGAGCGGCGGGAACGGAGTACAGCAAGGGAGGCACATCCTTTCAGGGGATGACGAGGGTTTGACCTGGACGGATACGGTTTGGGTCGGTTCCGATGACGTCGCGATTCGCGTCATAGATTTTCCGGTATTCCCCGCCGCTCCCGTAGAATTTTTGAGCGATGGACCAGAGGCAGTCCCCTTTTCGGACGGTATAGGAGGATTGGCCGGATGGAGCGGAGGAACCATCCTGAGCCGTGTTTTGGTCACTGTTGTTTGCGTTTGTGGTAGGCACAGCGGCGGTCAGGTTTTCGTCTTGGAGGTATTCTGTAAGTTCGACCGAGACTTCCACGACGTAGGGGTTTCCGGCTGCATCGGTACAGGAGATTTTGCTGGAATGTTTTTGGATGGTCCAGCGGAATTTCCCGTAAGCGACGCCTCCGATGACGAGAGCGACGGGGACCGCACCGCGTTCAAACTGCCACAATTTCCGCAGTTCGGCGAGGGGGTCGACGCCGAGTTCCGGGGTCAGAAGGAGGTCGAAAGAGAATCGGTCCGGGTCGAGGCCGGTAAATTCGGTCAAGGCGTGGGTTGCGTGCCGGTTATGGGTAGCGTAGCGGGCGGAGCCGGACCATTTCATATTTTTAGGGGTCCGAAAGATTTCGTGAGAGACGGAGAATAGGATTCCGTCAGCTGGGCTGACGCCCAGGAAACCGGTCATTGCCAAGGTGTAAGCACCCCCAGGATGACTCCATCGGGTTGATTGTTGGGACTGCCAGAGAGGAAAAGGACAAGGACGAGGTCATTGATTTTGGGGAGCGAGCTGGCGCGGAGGACGGGGAACCAATCGGAGCCGATTTCCAGGTCTGGGAACCAGACTTGAGAAAGGAACTTGTCTTGATTGACGGCGGTGACTCTCCCCAAGCGGGCGAAATTTTCTAAATACATATCAATAATCCAATCCCTTTCGTATTCGGATTCGGGTCGTGTAGCCGCTATGACTGACGGAGTGGATTGCCTGAGTAATGATGTATTTACCGTTCCAGCCGCCCCAATCTTGGAGAAGGACGGTATTTCCGGCAAGGAGTCGGGTATCGCCAGGGAAGGTAAAGTCAGCCGTTTTGGAGAATTTATTGTGAAGGCGAAGCTGTTTTTTGGCGTAGGCGTCGGCTTCGCCGGAGCTGGCGACTTTGGCGGAGAGTTCCAGGCACTGATCGCCGGAGACGTCTGGATCTTCGGCGTGGCCTTCGATACACATTCCGGATGCGGGGTTAAGATATCGGACGCGACAAGAGGCGTAGCGTGAGTTAGCGGAGCCGGATTCAAGTTTGAATTTTGTGTAGAGTCCGTTGGACCCGTTGCGAATGACGCGAACGGGGTCACGGGCTTCAAACTCGCATTGTTCATAGAGGACGATTTTCCCGTCGGTAGGTTTGATAGAGATCCCGGCGTCCTGACAGAGCTTGCGAAGGAAATTGATATCGCTCTGTCGATTTTGTTCCACACGGTCGTAGGTCGGGTTATGGGAAGAGAGGAACATACAGTTCCACCCGGCGCGGGCAGTGATTTCCTGAACGATATCGCGGAGGGAGCAATTTTTCCAGACCTTATATTTTTTGGTTTGGCGGAGGGAGCCGGAGAAGGCGAGGGAGGCGCAGGCGATGGTAATGACGGAGGGCGGCCCGGAGGCAGAGATAGAATCCAGTTCAAAGGCACCGGTATGGAGGGGGGGATTGTCCTGCCAATTTTGGGGAAGGATGGACGCGGAGACGGCCAATTTCTCACTGGCGGCGGCTTCGACAGCGGAGCGGAGCCAATGTTCGAGCCACAGTTTTCCACGATCTTGGAGGGTAATTTTGAGATCGTCGGCCATATCATCGGTATCGTCGGTAAAAGTGAGGGAAAGGAGGTAAGGCCAGAGTTCGGAAGAGATATCGGTCCCGCCGAAGGAGACGGACAAGCGGGTATTTCTGGCGGACAGAGGTTCATACATAAGGTGTCACCGCTTCCAGGGGGGGATATAGAGGCTGGTATCGGCAGGGATTTCGGGCAAATTGAGGACCGCGCCTGCGGAGAAGAACAGGGTGTGGATGAAAGCGGGATTTGCTTCGATCAGGAGGTTGACATAGCTGGCGTCTCCCAAGGTTTTGTGAGCAATGAGGTCCCAGGTATCGCCTTGAACAGTGGTGTATTGTGTCAAAGCAGGAGCCTTCTTTCTCTGTCGCGGTCTGCCTCTTCGACGGCCTCTAAGATGAGGGCTTTCAACTGGCCCTGATTTACGTAGTCCTGCCAAACATCGAGGGTATCGGGCGAGGCGTTGTCAGACACCTGGATCTGGATATTGATGGAGGTAGAGGATGAAGAAGGGGCGGACAAGGTATGGATATCGGGGAGCGCAGCGGCGGAACTGGAGCGATTCGCATTCAGGATTTTCTCACCGCCATGAAAGAACATCAACTCAGGGCCAGTCTCTCCGACCCAAGCCCAACCGGGAGAAGCATTTTGCGTACCGGCAGCGTAACCGCGGCCCACGCTGCCCAGCGAGGGGAATCCATTTGGGCCAAGCCCAACCGCTCCGGCGGCGGCGATCTGGCGAAAGGCGGTAGTAACGGAGGGAATCATACTGGAAGCGGAGTCGATGTAGCTTTGTACGGTGTTGCGGGCTTTCCACCGGGCTTCAAAGGAGTAGTCGAGACCGTTGACGGTTTCCCGCATACTGTTCCGGAACTCGTTCATTTTGGTTTCCAGGTTTTCGGACCATTCAGCGATATCCTGTGCAGTCTGATTTCTGACGTCGGAGATCTGTCCGAGGGTATTTCCGAGGTTTGTCAGGACTTCGGTTTTCCCTTTTTCGGCGGCTTTTGCGAGACTTTGGGCAAGTCCAGCGGCTTCCGGGGTCCCGGAGCGGACGAAAGACATGAGGGCGTTGTAATTCTCCTGAGTGAGGTTCAGGTCTTCTGCGGAGAGGTTTTTCAGGGTATCGATATTTTTGGAATAGGTCTCCCAATATTTCAGTTGGGAGTCCAGTGCTTTTTGAGCATTTTGAGCGGTAGCGTCGGTATCAGCTTTTGCCTTATCGAACAGGCCGAACTGTTTTGCAAAGCTGTCCTGATAAGTAGTCGTCAACTCGTTGACTTTTTGGATTGTAGCTTCCATTGCGGCCTGAACGGAGCCTTCTCCTTCGGCGTTATTGGCTTGCGCATTGCCGTAGGCGTCCATTGTGCCGGTCAACTCACCGGCGGCGGACTGCATGGCATCAAATTGGGCGCGAGCATCTTCGACGGCCTGAGTTCCGGTATCGACGGCCTGCTGATAAGTGTTCACGTTATCGGTCGCGTGCTGGATTTCGTCGCTATAACCGCTGAGGGCGTGTTGGAGGTCATAATATTCAGCGGAGAGGAACACGGAGGCATCGATCATTCCGCCGTTTTGTTTTTGGTAATCGACGGCTTTCCGGCGGGCTTCCGCCATGAGCTGATTCATCCGAGCGACGGCGTTGTCATATTTGGTTTCGGCGGCCGTTTTTCGGTCTTTTGCCATAGCGAGGTCCAGTTCATTCCGAGCCTGTTCGGAGACTGCGGCGTTGTAAGCGTCCATTGCCTGATTGACATATTCCTGATAGGCGGCGGCTTTGGAGAGTTCCGCAGTCTTCTGGACCTGTTTCCGCATTGCGTCGGTGGAAGAATTAACGGCGTAGGTGACGCGGCCGTACTGGTCAGCGGTCTGGGAGATATGGCCGGAGAGTTCGGGCATGAGCCGCAGGAGGAGGGCAAGGGTCGTCTGGTAGTCCTTCTGTTCCTGGCCGGAGAGGTTCGCGGCGTCGCCGAGTTGTTCCAGGCGGTCGATGTAGTTCAGGGCGGCGTTGGCGGAACCTTGCGCGGCGCGGGAGGAATTTTGGAAGGAACTTTCGGCGTCGGCCATAACGGAATTGAGTTCGCGAGCGGCTGCGGTAAGTTCTTTTGTTTGTTCGTCGGCCTCTTGGAAAGCGGTGACGACGGCCATAACGCCGCCAGCGGCGGCGGCGGCGAGACCGGCGAATTTGAGCAGAGCGCCAGCGGGGCCGGTAAAGAGGGCGGCGATATTGAGGGCCTTAAAGATTTTGAGGGCGGCATTGACGCCGACGATAGCGGTTCCGAGGGCAGTAAAGGCTCCGGCGGCAGTCATAATGCCTTTGGCAAGGACGGGGGAATCTTGGATAAAGCCATTGATTCCGCTGAGTGCGTTGGTTGCGAGTTGGGTCAAGGTACGAAGTTCCGGGTTGAACTGTTCGCCGATGGTCGTTTGAAGGGCTTCCATAGCGGAGTTCATGATCGTGATATCGCCGTTGAGGTTGTCGAGCTTGACTTTAGCCATCCGCTCCGCGGAACCGGTACAGTTATCGATACTTTTCCGGAGGGAATAGTAACTTTCGTCGGTTGCATTAAGGATAGCGAGCAAGCCGTTGTAACCGCGCAGACCGGTAAGCTGGACCGCGTTTTGAACACGTTCGGCTTCAGTCATCTGGTCGAAGACGGAACGCAGCTCATCAAGAGTATCGCGGAAGGATTTCATGGTCCCGTCGGCACGGACTGCAGAGTATTCATAGTCACCAAAAGCGTTCGCGGTGAGAGTGGCGCCTTTCAGGAGGCCGTTAAAAGTATTGCGGAGTGCGGTTCCGGCGACAGAGCCTTTGACACCAGCATTGGCCATAAGGCCCATAGCGGCAGCCACATCTTCGATGGAAAATCCGAGTGCGCCAGCGACGGAAGCGGACGTTTTGAACGTCTCGCCCATAATAGCGACGTTGGTGTTGGAGTTAGCGGCGGCAGAAGCGAGGACATCGGCAAAGTGTGCGGTATCAGCGGCGGTCAGGCCGAAGGCACTAAGGCTATCGGTAACGATATCGGAAACCATAGCGAGGTCTTCGCCAGAAGCGGCGGCGAGGTTAAGAACGCCGTCCATACCGGAGAGCATTTCCGAGGCGTTCCATCCGGCCATAGCCATATATCCCATAGCGTCGGCGGACTCTTTGGCGGTAAATTTGGTCGTTGCGCCGAGTTCTTTGGCGCGGTCTGTCAATGCCTGCATCTCCTGAGCGGAGGCTTGCGCGATAGCTTCCACGCTGGACATAGCCTGTTCAAAGTCGGCGGCAACGGTGACGCAATTGGCAAAGGCGTCCATGATCTCCCGGACGGCGGAAGCGACGCCCGCGGCGGTGATCGCGTCGCCGATAAGCTGGAAGGCGTTGGAGGTCTGGTCTCCAAGGTTGCTTGCGCTTTCCGCGGCCTGACGCTGACGTTCTTCGAGTTCCCGAAGTTTCGTTGACAATTCGGCATCTTTTTGGGAGAGATTTTCGGTATCGACACCGGCTTCCTGCAATTTGGTACTGGTTTCGCTCAGACGATTTTTCTGACGTTCCAGGGCAGATTCGGTATCTTTGATACGCTGTTCCAGCTTTAATTTTTCCCGCTCCAATCCGGAAGTTGAACCAGAAGTTTCCTGAATTTCACGTTGAAGCGCATCATGTTGTTGTTTCAGGTTTTCGAGTTTGGCGGAAGTATTTTGGACTGCCTGCTGTTGTTTCTGGTAGGAGGCAATATTGCTTTGCACATTGTGAAGTGACTGGATTTCTTTTCCCAAGCGGGAAAATTCGTTTTGAGCCTTAGAGAAGGTCCCGGAAAACCCGCCGTTCAATTTGGCGTTCAGCGCGAAGAGCATTTCGTAAGTTTTAGCGTTTGCCATGCTTTTCCCCGCCTTTCGCTTTCTTATCCAATACCGCGTTCAAGGCATTGATCCAGGTTCGAAGGGATACAAGGGGCTGACCGGCCCAAAAAGTTATGTTATCGTGGGAGATTTCCGCCAACTCAAGCAACAAGGAACGGAACCATAGTCCATTTGTCCGGACTACGATTCCGCACGCAACAAAAAACGGCGAGCGGCGTTACAGACGGCTTGAAAGTCACGCATAGGCAAGGCACGGAGGTCGGCGTTGTGGAGCATAGGCACGCCGTTTTTATCGCGCAGGGTACAGGCATGGACAGCCATACCGCAGAGGAAATCGCCGGTAAACTCAGGAACGACGAGGGTTTTCCCGCGCCGAATGAGGTCATCTTCGATTTCCAAGTGGTCATTCCCAGTAAGGGTAGAGAAATCGAAGGTCAGTTCTTCCACTGTAACGCCTTGGAAAGTGCGCGGTTGACTAAGCGTATGGGTATAGACGCAAACATCAGCCACGTTTTGTTCGAGTCGGGTCAATTCCGCGGCTTGCTGCACGGGATCGAGTTCGGTATTGGGCATCAGAAAAGTCTCCTTCCTACGATATTGGTTCTCATCAAAAAAATTTACGCAATTTGTGTAATTTCCTCTTGACATTACGTAAATTATGCAGTATAATAAAAACATGAAGGGGGTGATAAATTGAAGCACAGGGACCTGATAAAGAAGCTGGAAGCCGCCGGGTATCGCAAAGCCCGCGATGACGGAGATCACACAATCTACGCAAAGCCGGGGCGGAGATCAGTACAAGTCCCGCGGCACAGAGAAGTGGACGAAAACACAGCAAAAGCAATCCTAAGGGCGGCGGGGCTGAGATAAGCCCCGCTCCCCCAAAATACAGGGAGGAAAGAAAAATGGCAGAGTATGTATATCCCGCGATTTTCCACAAAAACAGCAATGGATCGTACACCATCACCTACCCGGACCTGCCCGGCTGCATCAGCGAGGGGAAGACGCTGGAAAATGCGCTGTATATGGCGCAGGACGCGTTGAGGCAGTGGCTGGAGTATCTGACGGAGGAGAAGGAAGAAATCCCCGCCGCCAGTGCGATGAAGGATATCGTCATGGAAGACGGCGAATTTGTGAATCTGGTCCGGGCCAGCGTTCGGGACAACAAGGCGGTACGGCGCACGGTGAGCGTTCCCCGGTGGTTGGATGAAGCGGCGTCGGCGGCAAATCTGAGCCTGTCGCGCATATTGCAGGACGCTTTGAAGGAGCGGTTAGGGGTCCAGTGACCGGCGTCCTCAGCGTCCCCAACCGTTGAGCAAACGCAAAACCTCGTGATCCAGGCGTTCTTTCAGTTTTGCGGCGGTCTGGGCGGACAATTTGTCCTGAACTTCCTGACTTCCGAGCATTTGAGGGACGGAGGACCCCATAATCTGGCGGATTTCGTCTTTGTTGGCGGAAGTTTTGCCGCTGGTCCGTTCAAAAATACTGGTATGGCCGGAGCGCATTCGAGTGATGAATGCGCTCCGGAAGGGCACGGGAGCGGTACTGGTCAGCTGATGCGCCCGCACGATCTCCCGCACGCCGGGCATTTGCGGCGCGGCCCCGCGGTAACGGAAGAGGGGGAGCTTATGCCCGGCGAAGGAGATGACGGCTTGTGTACCGTTCAGGTAGGAGTAGCGGACGGAGACGGTTTCATTTTGGCGGATAGCGGCGGCTGGAAGGTCGTAGCGTTCACGGACAACCTTTGAAGCAGATGTCCGCAAGTGGGAAGCGGCGCGGGTGACGGCGTTCCGGACGGCACGTTCCGCGCCGCCGGGGATATTGGCCAAAAGTTTTTGGACCTGTTGCAGGTGTTCGGCTGAAATTTGCGTTTGGACACTCATTGACGGTTCGCCTCCAATTCAAGTTTCAGCATACCCAATTCATGAGTAGCGGAAGCAATCAGGTAGGGCCGAAAGAATCCGTTTTCCTGTCCAATTTCGAGCAAATTTCCCTGTTTCGGGAGTTTCCCGCCGAGGTCTTCCAGGGCGCAAAACAGCACGGAATGGGCGGTAAACAACCCTTGCGCATTGTCGATCCCGTTCCTTTGACGCTGGCGCAGTCCGGAGTCCTGCAAAGAGACGGGGATATTTTCGTAGGTTTTCCCATCGTAACGGACGGTGCGCAGTTCAGCCAACTCGCCGGGTTGGAGGAAGACGTTGCGGAGGTCTGCTGCGAGGATATCCCGAAATGAGTCCATCAGCCCAAAAGTTTGACCAAGACGGACTTTCCGGTAGCGGGGGCGGCGGCGAACCCGGCCGGGGTATTGGCTGTGGTCGTTTTGCCGGCCCCTTCCCCTTCCTCTTTGGAGGCGGTGGCGGTAATGACGTCCGCGTCCTTGTCGTAATAGAGGAGGTCGCCCATTTGGAAGGTTTCTGTTTCCAGTTTAGGGAGGAGGAAGACGCCTTCCATTTGGAGCGCGCCGGTTTTCCCGGCGGGGATCGGGGCGGCGGCGATCCCGATGCGGGAAGTCAAGGGTACGACGGAACCGGCGGCCACATCGTCGGTCGGGGTGTAGTCCAAGGTTTCGCCTTTCTGGATATAGATTGCTTTCAAGAGAAGGACTCCTTTCGATCAGGCGTTCAATTTGACGCCGTTATTGCGGAGCAATCCGCGGAAATCGGTGACATTGACGCCCCAATCGAGCCAAATATCCCAGAGGAAGCCCAAATAGCCCGCCTTCTCGCTCCGCCGGAAGCTGGGGGCGGCGACGCCGTTGAGGTAATCGACCTGCACGCCTTTGACGAGGCGGGGGTCAGCGGCCATGAACCAGGGACACGCGTTGGTTCCGGCCAGAAGGTTGAGGGTTCCTTCCTCGATGATTTGGATCTTGCTTCGGTACTGGCTGTTGAGGACATTGATGGTATGGTTTCCGATTCCGTCTACGTCGATTTCTGCGGTACCCAAAAGCTGAGCCAGGCGCATTCCGTACCCGACGGGAACGATAATGGAGGCGGGTTCGACTTGGATACTCTCGCCGAACTGATCGGTCTGCATTCCCATTTGGAGGATCATCTGCTCCAGGACCTTGATACTGGGGGCGGAGCCGGTGGAGACGAGGTTTTTGTGGGCGGTATCGAAGAGCGGCTTTCCATCGAAGATGTTGCCGTTCTGGAAGAGCAGCTCATAGACCTGACGGTTGATCTTGCGTTTGGCGACGCGGACATACTGGGCGGGCATACTGGCGAGGAAGCCGATATCGTCATTGATGAAGGCCTCGCGGGTCATGGTGAATTGGGTTCCGTAGGTATCGAGGCGGCGGGTAGGCAGCAATTCGGTTTGGAGGGTGCTGTGCTTCAGCTCGCCGCCTTCGGAGACTTTGTAGAAGTCGCCGCCGCCCAGAGCGTACTCATGTTCTTTGGTAGTTTTGAAGTCGCTGAGGGAGCCGCGGCTTGTCCAGCGTTCGAAGGTATAGGGGACGAGGGAATACTGATGAACGATAGACTTGCGGATTGCGTCGTCGAGGATAGCAGGAAATTCGGCGGTAGGGCTGAAGAACTGGCGCACGGCGGTATCCCAGAGGCTGAGCCGGGACTGGCGGAGCAATTCGGTGGGGGAACCTTCTCCGGCGCGGACCAAGGTTTCGATGAGGAGGTCGCGCACGGACATACCGCGCAGCTCTTCCGCGCCCGGAGCGGGGTTTTCCACATCGGCGCCGGCCTGCATCAGCATGGCGTCACAGGCGGCTGCGCGGAAGTGGTCGGGATTTTCGTCTCGATTCCGACCGCCGGTTCGCACGGGGGGAGAATGCTGGAGCAGGTGTTCCAGAGCGGCGGCGCGGACTTCATCCATACCCGCTCCGTTGCGGATATAGGCATCGGGGTCCATACCGGTCTGGCGGCACAGGGCGAGGATATCCTGCACGCGCTGCCGCTCTTCTGCGGCGGACGGGCCGGAAGCGTTGGGAGCGGTGATGGGCGGGTTGCTTCGAGTCATTTCGGGCGTCCCGGCGTTCCGGGCAGATTCGGTAAGTTCAGGCGTTTCGGTCGTTTGAGTGGTTTCGGTGATCTCGGTGATTTCATCGGGGTCCATATTTTTTTGTCCTCCTTCGTTGGATGTTTGGGATGATTCCGTTTCGGCACGTCCCACACCGACGGAATCGTCAGCAGGCACGGACACGATAGAGATTTCCAGCGGAGTCCACTTCCGGGCGATCCGGCACGGGCCAGGGAAACGCCCATCCGTAGAGGTATTTCCGCTTTTCACGTCCTCCCAGTCTTCGACGCTGTAGCGGACGGAGGTCGTTTTGAGGGTCCCGGCAGCGACTTTCTGAAAGATTTTTTCGGCTTCCGGGTCCGCATCGAACTCGATTTCGGCCATACCGCGGCCATTTTCGGACCAGGCGCGGAGGATCTTGCCCAGCACCTGATCGGGGTCATGGTTAAACAGGACGACTCCGACGGCATTCAAGCGGGACAAATTGGGGCCATTGCCGCCGTGGTCGAGTATTTCGGGACCGAACCAACGGTTATAAGGTTTTTCGCTGGAGAAGCTGACGATCCTCCGGCGGCTATCCGTCGTTTCCTTCTCCCGCGTCAGGATTTCCCCCATACTGCGCAGACAATTGGTTTGTTCCTGATGTTCCCGTTCCAGTACCAAACAGGACACCTCCCATATCGATTCCTTTTTCTTTTCCATAGGCGATAGCTTCCGCCATTTCGTCGATGGCCTCTCTCCAATCCTTCCCTTTTTCGGCCTGAAGGTCTTGGAATGTTTTCTGCCCGCTCCGGAGGGCGACCTGATCCGCGCTGGCTTCTTTCACTGGGTCGATCCACTTTTTGGGGGTTTTGATCCAAGTATGGGCCAGATATTTTTCTTGGTCTCTCCAAAAATCCGGCAGATTGAGCAATCCGGACAGGACGGCGGAGCGAACGAAATTCTCATAGACTTCGGAGAGGAAGACGGACAGCAGTTCGATTTCTTCGGCGTAAGTATTTTCGTCTTCCAGGGCGTTCTGACGGGCGGAGGAGTAATTTGCGTGGTTCATGTCACGGCTGAGGGCTTCGTAACTGATCCCGACCCCGGCGGCGATCAGGCCCTGTTCCAGCTTGAGGAACGTGGCGGCGTCATTGGCGGCGTCTTTGGGATCGATGACGACTGCGTCATCACCCACGCCCATTTCCATAATCATGCCGGGGAAGATCCGTTTTGAGGCGTAATCGACCTGACCGCGCCCACCCGCGCTCAGGGCGGCGGAACGTCCGTTCCCGCCAGCGGAACTTGTTTTTTTGATAAGCAGGCCGAAGGAAGCGGCGACGCGTTCTTTTGTCGCGACGGCGGTGATGAACTCATTGATGTCGCGGATACGGGTCACGATTGGGGCGAGGTCTGAGACTTCACGCAGAAGGCTGGGCCGGTACCGGCTTTTGTAGAAAAAGACGTCTTCAGCCCGCACATAGAACGGTTCTTGGAGCGGTTGTCCTTCGATGTCGTACTGACGGAACCAGTACCCGACCGGTTTGTTATAGGGGGTATATTCGACGCCGCCGGAGACAAAATTCCCTTTTTGGCGCGGGACAGTCTGAGTTTGGTCCAACTCATCCACTTCGAGACATTGAAGCTGGAAGGGAATCATCCCGCCCCGAACGTTCCGGTAGAGGATCAGGATACCGCCGTCCACTTTTTTACGCTGGACCATCATGCGCAGGATCTCCAAGAAGGATTGTTCTCCGGTGACGGAGCAATTTTCGGCCCGGCACCAGCGTTTCCAGAGCTGTTCGATCTGGGAATCTAACACGTCGTCTCCGGTCATGGCGCGCAGGGTAAAACCTCTGCCCACGACGTTGCGTTTGAAGGCATGAAGGACGGCCTGAATGATATCGCTGTTGCGTTCCAGGTCGCGGGCGCGGGCGCGGATTGTGTCGCGGCTGTAGCGGGCCGTGACCTCTTCGCTTTCGTTGGAGACGCGCCAGTTGGCATTGGCGCGGGTATGTCCGGCGGCGTCGTAACCGCGGACGGCATCCCATTCCTGCTTCCACATGGCGCGTTCGCAGGCCCTTTTAGGCGAAAAGAAGGCGATCAGGTTATCGAACCAACTCAATGCGCGTCATCTCCCTTCAAACTCAGCGGCGTAGGTATTGGAGAGCGTTCCGGAGCTGGATTCACTGGCGAGCTGGTCTTGTAATTCGCGGCGCATGGCGCGCAGAGCGGAAAGGTCGGCGCGGGTCAGGGACCAATTGCCCAGCTGATAGGATTGACCGCCGCGCATGACGGCGGTGATGGCGGTTTCGACTTGTTTCAGCAGTTCTTCTGTCGTCAAGTCCTGTTCCGGCATTGCAGACACCCCCGTTAAGTCATACCAAGGAGCTTCCGGATATCGGCGGCGCAATCCTTACCGTTGACCATATGGACCTGGTTGAGCGGATCGATATCGACGACCTTGACGCCTTTTTTGTAGACGGTGTAGCGACAGACGGCGTAAGTACCGGACGCGTCAGCGGCGGAAGCGGCGGCAATGGAGCCGTGATCGACTTCCATCGGGCGGATTGTCATCTCGAAGCGCAGTTGTTCTTGTTCCTCGCTTCTCCGGGCAGAGTCGAAATACTGATCGGCGACGTAGACCGCGACGTCGTGCCACTCGTTTGAGCCGAGTTCCACGGCGGCGTCGGCGACGGACGAAAACTCGAATTTGACCTGCATCGCTTCGATCATGCCGGAGAGGGGGACAGTAAAATCGCCCATCAGTCCCGCTCCGGACGGTGTGACGGTCTTGTATTTGATTTGCGGCATGGTCACTTTGGCTACGCCGATGAGCGCGCCGCCGTTTTTGTACACCATGTGCTGGATATGACCGTTCGGGTAAATCATTTGTTCTACACCTCCATTCGTTTATTAGCCGGTCAAGGCGGCAGTCATATAGTCGACGTCATACTCCAGAAGGAAATCAATCTGCTGGGCCGGAACGGGAGGCGCGTTGTAGACGTGGAGTGTGATATGTCCAGCGAGCAGATTTGTCACCGGATTTTCTTCTGCTAACATGGCGCAGCGTGCGCCGTAAAGACAGCCGTCGGCGCGAAGTCCATCCAACCAGTTGTTGCAGGTCTGGAGGATGGAGTCACGGAGGGCGTCGATCATCGGCTTGTCCAACTTTTCCCAAAACGTCCGAATCAAGGTATTGCCGATGAAGTCGAACATCCGGGAAACAGGGATAAAGTGGTCTTTGACGTCGGTATTGGCCGGGAAGCAGGCGGTATAATTGCCTTTGGCGGCCCAACCCCGTCCAGGGAAATTCAGAGCGGTGACGACGCCCCATTCCCCGGCGATCGATTCGACTTGCGGCCAGGTGAGGTTGATTTCGGAGCCGTCCGCGAGAACACAGGCGTCGATTTGGAGGGCTTTGTTGGAGGGGGATTCAAAGGGAATACCACGGTTCCCGGTGTCGACCTGAGCCATAAGCCCGGCCAACTGAGTCGAGAGGTGGAAGGTATGCCCGGCCAGGCGGACCATTGGCCAGCAGAGGATCATATTTTCGTTTGTGAGGCTGTTTTTGTCCTTATACGCGGTCAATTTGGTGTAATCGGTCACGCCGTTGGAGCTGCAATCGCAATCAACGATTGCTTTGGCGCGGAACATACCGGAGACGTTGGCCGCTTTGACGGCCATAAGGATTGCGATTTCAGGGATATGGGACCAACCGGGGGCGCAGAGCAAGTCCGGGACGACACCGGCGGCAGTCACAGCGGCGTCGGCCTGAGCGATCCCGTCCGCGATATCGGACTCTTTCACGGCGTCCGGCTTGACCTGATCGTAAGCAATGCTGAGGGAAGCGGCGGAGTAAGCCTTGCCGTCTTCCTGAAGTTCCAGGACACAGTGCAGGCCGTCGTAGAACGAGATGTAGTCGGTATCCGGTTCAAGCGTTGTCGCGCCGGTCCCTTCCGCGCTGGTGGTAGAGACTTGGATGGACGCGGTAATGGTTTCCGAAGGGAGCGTGACCTGGTGCCCGATCACGGAAACGGTTTGCGCCGAAACGGTTTCTTTGGCGGACGCTGGGTCGAGGACGTTGAGGAAGACGACAGGCTGACAGCCGTAGAGTTTGAAGTGGGAATACATAAATTCGCAGAGCGAGTATTTCTCCCAGTCATCGGAATAGCCGAACTGTTTGACGGCTTCGGACCAGGAGGTGCAGAGGACGGGGGTATTGATGGGGGCGGGCTGTTCGGCGGCATGGACGGGAGCGGTCCCAACGACGAAGGGAACGCCCACACTGGCCACATTGGGGGTAGAGACGGAGGTAGCCTGTTCAAAGACTTTGACGCCTAAACTGGGCATGGTATTTTCTCCTTTTCTTTTGGATTTCCGCTGGAATCTCCGTGGATTCAGCGTTTTTTGGACAGTGTTTGGAAGGCGACAGACAGGACGTTTCCGCGCGCCCGGAGCTTTTCGAGGGCTTTGGGGAGGTCGTTGCCGGAGACGATCAGCGTCTTGATTGCGGGGTACTGTTCGATTGCTTTTGCGGCAGCCTGGAAGGCGTCCTTCCGGGAACCGCGGAAGACGAAGCCGGTATGGATGACGCCTTTGATGCTGGGGCCGATGTAGCAGCAGAACCCGGCGGAACGGGACGGAGTTGTCTCCGGTTTGGAGTTTGACGTGGCAGTTTCAGGTAGAGTCAATTCGAGGCCAGGTTTCAGCTTTGCCATAGTGGATTCCTCCTGTTCGGGTGATTGTTTGTTGGGACTGGCAGTTCCAAGGGTCTTGTGTGGGCAGGGAACCGGTAAGGGAGAGCGTGTCCAAACGTTGGACGAAGGGGCAGCACCAGACGGAGAGGAGTTCGCCCAAGTAGAAGGGTTTCGCGCCGAGGTCGTCCTGATAGACAAGGCTATTGAGGCCTTCCCGGAGGTCCAAGCGGAATTGGTCGCCTAAGACGGGCAGTCTCAGGAGGGCGGTGCGCAGGCGTTCCATAAGGGAGAGCAGGGCCAATCCGCCCTGTTGGCGGTCGGGGTGGTAGACACAGAAGACGCTCCGAACGACGGCGGTCGACTCTGGATTTTGGGTCCCGGCTCTGGAATCGGGCGTGAAGGCGTCCTTGCCGGTGAGGACCTGATGGAGGATATAGGGAGCCTTGCGCTCATAATCTGCCAGCTGCGGCAGGTCCATGAGGTAGACGGCGGGAGCGCGAGGCGCGGGAGGACTTGAGTCGTCCTCTTGCATTTCGACGGGCAGGAGCAAGTCTCCGGTCACGTTTTCGGTAAATTCCCGCAACCGCTCCAACAGGATAAGTTTGGACATAATATTCGGGCCCTTTCTATTTCCCGTTTTAAGGGGCCTGTACGGTCTCTTCTGAGATTGACGGTTTGCTATACTCAGAAGCCGGGAAAATTGCTGTACGGGCTTCCTGTGGCGAAATACAACGGTTTTTGCTCCGGCCGTCAAAGCCAGGATTCATATTTTTGTATCCAGTCCTGTTCCGGAGCAGGCGGAGGCGTTTCCGGAGCGGGAAAATTTTCCGGCGAGGAGTTGTATATAGCATCCTGCAAGGGGTCCGGCACGAGGAAGGAACGGACTTCCATGATGTCAGCGGCGGCGGCGGCGTAGACTTCGCAATCCAGGTAATGGTTTGCGGCGTGGGAAGTTTTGGGTTCCCAGGTGAAAGCGAGGGTACCGCTGGACCGTTTTGGGACTTTCTGTTCCGCCGTGACCTGATTGGCATAGTCCAGGTCGCAGTCTTTGTGGACCATCCAACTGCCCGTGCCGTTGTCGCGCTGCATACGCGCAGCGATCATGTCCTTGTAGGAATCGCCGTAGACCAAGACGAGCTGGAGGCCATTGGCGCGGCTACCGGGCTTATTGACCGTGGAGATACGGTACATACCCTGAAGGGAAGAAACGCCCTTACAGGGCCGCGCCCAATCGGAATTATGCATACAGAACTCGTAAACGGCGTCGGTTTGGTCGCCGCTGTCGACCAAGGCCAGTTCGACCATCATTGTCTGGCCATCCGGGGTGAGGAAAGCGGTGTTCATAACGCGTTCGACCTCGGCCATAGACAGGGCCTGACCATGAGCGACATTCTGAGAAGTCATGCCAGGCCCCCAGGCGCGAATGGTCCAGTAGAGGCTTCCGTGTTGTACGTCGACGCCACCGGTGAGCAGTTTGGTCCAAGGGGGAAGGGACCAGGCGGGGCAATCGGTCTGACGTTTCATCACCAAGTCCGCGCTGGTCTGTGCGATCGCGGGTTCC
>CANDKT010000038.1 GCA_947385365.1 uncultured Bacillota bacterium
GCGCCGACCCTCGACGAGAACGCCGGTCAGGAAGACCTGGCCCGTATGGGCCTGGACCTGGCCCTGCGGAGCTACACCAATCAGTTGGCCTGCGCCCGTATCTTGGATATCCTCTCCGCCCGCACCGCGGAACCAACCGAGAAGAAAAAGAAAAAATGACCGCGCTGCTGCGGAATGCGGCAAAAAAGGAGCCATATATGTCAGATTTCGCTATTTTAACCGACTCTTCCGCCGACCTGGGAGCCGATCTGGCCGAAGAACTCGAAATACAGGTCCTGCCGCTGAGCTTCATCCTACAGGGCAAGACGTACTATAATTACCCCGATAACCGGGAAATGTCACCGCAAGACTTCTACCTGCGCCTGGTGAACGGTCAGACCGCCACAACCAACGCCGTCAACGTCGCCCAGTACACCGAAGCCATCGAACCCCTCCTCCAAGCCGGAAAGGACGTCCTTATCTTAGCCTTCTCCTCCGGCCTGTCCGCGACCTACAGCGCCTCCGCGATCGCCGTGCGGGAACTGCGGGAACTTTACCCCGAACGGAAACTCTACACGGTGGATACCCTGTGCGCGTCCTTGGGACAGGGCCTGCTGGTCTGCCTGGCCGCCCGGGAACGTCAGAAAGGCCGCTCCATCGAAGAAGTCCGCGACTGGGCCGAAGCCAATAAAATGGCCGTCAACCACTTCTTCACCGTAGACGACCTGCTCTTCCTCAAACGCGGCGGGCGTATCTCCGCTACCACCGCCGTGGTCGGCTCCATGCTCCATATCAAGCCTATCCTTCAAGTCGACGGCGCGGGAAAACTGGTCACAATCGACAAGGTCCGGGGCCGGAAAGCCGCCATCACCGCTTTAGCAGACCGGATGGCTCAGACCGCCGCCCCCGATCCGTCCCCCGTCTTCATCAGCCACGGCAACTGCCTGGAAGACGCCGAACTGCTCGCGCAAACGGTCCGGGAACGCTTCGGCACGCGGGAGGTCTACATCAACTACGTCGGCCCCGTCATCGGCGCACACACCGGCCCCGGCGTGCTGACCCTGTTCTATATGGGCCAGCCCCGCTCTGCGCCCGCTCCCTGAGACCGTCTCCCCTTTTGCAAACGAAACGATTGGATGTGTGATTATGGACGAGGTCAAATGGCTGGAAATCGCCGTCGATACCACCCCGGACCGCCTGGACGAGGTCTGCGCGAAACTCACCGCCGCCGGTATGACCGGGCTGGTCATCGAAGATGAAGGCGATTTTCTCCGCTTCCTGGAACAGAACAAACAGTTCTGGGACTACGTGGATCAGGAGCTTCTCGACGCCATGAAAGGCGTCACACGGGTGAAGTTCTACGTCACCGATGACGACATCGGACGGGCTCAACTGGCCGGGTACGTCCAGAACCTCCAACAGGAGTACACCGTCACCCCGCTCGCCGACAACGATTGGGCCTACAGCTGGCAGAAGTACTACCGCCCCCTGGAGATCGGCCGGAGACTCTATGTCGTCCCGGATTGGCTGCGGAACGAACCCGTCCCGGCCGGACGGGTCCCCTTCTACCTCAACCCTGGGCTGACCTTCGGCACAGGCTCTCACGCGTCCACGCAGCTGTGCCTGGAAGGCGTCGAAGAACGGACCCAACCCGGCTGCGCCGTCCTGGACCTGGGCTGCGGGAGCGGTATCCTGTCCATCGCCGCCCTGGTCCTGGGCGCGGCATGCGCCGTCGCGGTGGACATCGACCCGAAAGCTGTGGACGTCGCCTACGAAAACGCCGCCCTCAACGGCATCGGAACCGACCGCTACTCCGTCCGCGCGGGCAATGTGCTGACCGACTCCGCCTTGGCCCGCGAGCTGGCCCAGCGGAAGTACCACCTCGTATTGGCCAACATCGTCGCCGATGTCATCATCCCCCTGGCCCCTCAGGTCCCCGGCCTGCTGGAACCAAACGGGACTTTCCTCTGCTCCGGCATCCTCGAAACCCGCGTCGGAGAAGTGGAAGCCGCTCTGCAAAAAGCCGGGCTGGTCCTGCGCCGGCGGCGGGTGAAAAACGGCTGGGCGGCTTTGGAGGCCGGGCTGACGCCCTGAACCGCTGGAAGGAGGTCCCGTATGGAGCGCGCTGTCGTTCTCCGTCCCCGTATCCCGCCCGACCGGCGTATCGTCGCCGTCAGCGATATCCACGGCAACCTGCCCTTTTTCCAGCGGCTCATGGAACAGATCCGGCTGTCGCCGGAGGACGTGCTGATCCTGGACGGCGACCTGTTGGAGAAGGGACAGCAGAGCTTGGAACTGCTGCGGTACGTCATGACGCTGTCCCGTACCTACACCCTCTACCCGCTGTGCGGCAACTGCGACGGACTCGTTCTCCGCTTCTTCCTGTCCGACGAGCTGGACGAACGGTTCTTCTCCTTCTACCTGCCTCAGCATCCGGAATCCACCCTGCGCCAGATGGCCCGGGAGGGCGGGTTCGATCAGACCGAGGACCTGCCCCGTCTGCGGGCCGAGCTGAACCGCCGCTACCCGGCGGAACGGGACTTCCTGGCCGCTATGCCCACCATCCTCGAAACCGAACACCTCGTCTTCGTCCACGGCGGCGTGCCTTCCCTGGACCATATGGAAGAACTGGAACGCTGGGGCTGCATGAAAAACGACGATTTCCTCGACCAAGGACACGCGTTCCGCAAATGGGTCGTCGTAGGCCACTGGCCGGTGACGCTCTACGACCCCGCCGTCCCCAACGCCGCGCCGCTGCTGCTCCGGGACCGGCGCATCGCCTCCATCGACGGCGGGTGCGTGCTGAAAGCCGACGGGCAGCTCAACGCCCTGCTGCTGCCGCGGGAGGATTCCGAGGACTTCTCCTGGACCGCCTGGGACGGCCTGCCTACCGCGGTGGCTCTGGATCAACAGGACGCCTCCCAAGACTCCGTCAACATCCGCTGGGGCCGGAGCGCGTTGGAGCTGCTGGAACCGGGCGAGGAACTCTCCCTGTGCCGCCATCTGGAGACCGGCCGCGTCCTGCCCGTTCTGAACGCCTACCTGCGCCGGGACGGCTCCAAACTCTGGTGCGAGGACTCCACCGACTACGCCCTGCCCGTGTCCCCCGGCGACCGCTTAACGCTCGTCTTCCCAACCAAACAGGGCGTCTTGTGCAAAAAAAACGGGGCCACAGGCTGGTATTATGGCCGCCTGTCCGCTTCTACGGCCCCCGGTTTCCCCCCCGCGCCCGTCCCGTAAACCCCCGGCGGGCCGGTATCAAAACAGACAAGGATTTGTAGACTATGTTGGATTTCCACCCCCTGGATCTGGAAGATCTCCCCAAACTGCGCGGCTTCTTCGGCTACAGCGGGAGCCGTATCTGCGACACCACCCCCGGCACGGTCTTTATCTGGCGCGATATGTACAAGACCGAATGGGCCGTCTACGACGGCTCGCTCTACTTCAAAGTGGACTACCCCGGCTTAGGCCCTACCTTTACCCTCCCGCTGGGCGGCGGACGGCCGGAACATTACCGCCAGATCGCCGCCTACTGCTGCCGCCGGGCCATGCCCATCTCCTTCTACCCCGTGCCGAAAGACGAACTGGAACGGCTCCAGCAGTTCTTCCCCAACAGCGCAGCCGTCGCCGAACGGGACAGCTTCGATTACCTGTACCGCGCCGAGGACCTGCAATACTTCCGCGGGAAAAAACTCAGCGGACAGCGCAACCACGTCAATAAGTTTCTCAAAACCTACGGGAACTGGTCGTTCCGGACCATCGCTCCGGAAGATATCCCCTCCGTGCGCGCCTTCCTGGACCGCTACGCCAGTCAGCGCGACAAAGCCGCCGCCTCCTTCCACGAGGATATCGCCAAGACGCAGGAGATCTTGGACCACTACCCGCTCTACGACCTGCTGGGCGGGATGCTGCTCGTGGAAGGTCAGATCGCCGGGTTCTCCCTGGGCGAGGTCGTGGGCGACACCCTGTTCACCCACATCGAAAAGGCGGACCGCAACTATGAAGGCTGCTACCAGATGCTGGTCGCTCAATTCGCCCGCCAGTTCGCCCGCGAGGGCGTCCACTTCATCAACCGCGAGGACGACGCCGGAGACCCCGGACTGCGTACCAGCAAGCTCTCCTACCACCCCGTCGCGCTCCTGGAAAAGTACACCGTCACGGTAGAAGAACCGTGTTCCGTGCAGCTCTGAACACCGACCCGGCGGCCCTTCGGGGCCGCCTTCCGCTTGCCCAAAAGGCCCGCCCCGCGGATCGGAAAATTTGTGCCTCCGCCGTCTTGCTTTTTCACGGAAATGTGGTATCCTATTCAGGAAGAGGGAAGAGCCTATGAATGATGACAAATTACTGGCGTTGGGCGCGGAATTGGGCCGCCGTTTGATGTCCAGCGGCGCGGAGATCTACCGGGTGGAGGAGTCCGTCATCCGCCTGCTGCGGGCCTACGGCGCCGAACCGCAAGTGTTCGCCGTCCCAAGCTGCCTGTTCATCAGCCTGTCCGCGCCGGACGAACCCGCCGTGATGCGGATGTGCCGTATCCCCGCCCACGGGACCGATATCGAACTGCTGGAACAGTGCAACTGCCTGTGTCGGGAACTGTGCCGCAACCCGATCCCCGTGGAGGAGGCTTTCGAACAGGTGACGCACCTGGAAGACCGCTGCCGGAAACATAATCCAGCCGTCGTGTTGTTCGGCTACTGGATGACCACCGCGTTTTTCGCGCTGTTCTTCGGCGGTACCCTGCCCGATTGCCTGTCCGCCGGGCTGTGCGGACTGGCGGTCGGGCTGTGCGCCCTGTTCGGGACCCGTATCACAGGGTCCAATATCTTTTTCCGCACCACCGTACACGCCGCGTTGGTCTCCGCCTTCGCCTTCCTGCTCCTGCGGGCGGGCGTCGCCCAGAACCTGGAAGCAGTCACCATCGGTTCCCTGATGGTGCTGGTGCCCGGCGTCGCCCTGACCAACGCCATGCGGGAGATCATGGCCGGAGATATCTTCTCCGGCCTGAACCGGACCGCTGAGGTCATCCTGGTGGCTACCGCAATCGCTTTGGGTACCGCGCTCCCCCTGATACTGGGACAGTACATCTGAGGAGGCCCCCTTCATGAACGCGATCCTTTCCGATTACTTCCTGCCCTGCCTGTGGGCCAGCCTGGCCAGCGCGGGCTTCGGACTCATCTTCAATATACACGGCCGCGGCTTGACGATCTGCGCCTTCGGCGCAGGATTGGGCTGGCTCGTCTACCTGCTCGCCCTCGACGCCTGGGGACAGGATATCTTCGCCGCCTTCCTCGCCGCCATCGTCTGCGGCTTCTACTCCGAGATCATGGCCCGCCTGCGCCGCTGCCCTGTCACCGGTTACTTGCTCGTCGCCCTGCTGCCCCTGGTGCCCGGAGCGGGCGTCTACTACGCCATGCAGTACTGCGTCCAGGGCGAGAATGAACGCTTCCTTACCACCCTGCTCCATACCTTCGGTATGGCCGCCGCCCTCTCCGTCGGCGCGATGCTCGTCACTTCCGTCCTGCGGGCCCTCCTGCCTAAGTTCCACCGGGCCATACATTGATCCTTTTCAGGAGGTATTTCCATGCTGCATCTCTCCCCAGGCCGGTGGGCCGCCCTTTTATCCGCCGCCGCGTTCGCGGCGGTTCTGATCGCCGGCCCCACCCTCTCCGGACCCGCCTCCGGTCCCCCACAGACGGAGAAGACTATGGTCTCCTCCTCCAACCAACCGGCCCCGCTCCCCGACACCCCGGACGCGTCGGACGCCTCCGGCCTCCCCGCCCCCGAACCCCCCACGCCCCTTTACGACTTCACCCAACCCGCCCCCGAAAGCCCCCCCGTGGACAACAGCTACTTCCAGGACGCCGCCTTCGTCGGCGACTCCCGCACTGACGGGTTCCTGATCTACAGCGGCATCGGCTGCGGGAAAAACCTCACCTCCAACGGCCTGTCCATCTTCAAACTGGCCGAGAAAAAAGCCTTGACCATCAATGGGGAAACCTATACGCTCCTGGAAGCGTTGGCCTTGGAACAGTACGGCAAGGTCTACCTCTCTCTGGGCGTCAACGAGTTGGGCTACCGCGACGACGAGGGCTTCTACCAAAGCTACGTCGACGCCATCCGCACCATCCGGAGCCTCCAGCCAAACGCGGTCCTCTACATCCAAGGGCTGATCCCCCTCAACGAGCAGATGATCGCCCAGAGCGGCGGCCGGGACTACTTGACCAATGAACACCTGCGGACCTACAACGACCTGATGCGCCGCGCCGCACAAGAAGAACAGGCCGTCTTCCTGGACCTCTACCCCGTCTTCGTCAACGAGGACGGCCAGCTGCCCGCCGAAGCCAGCAAGGACGGCGTGCATTTGAAAAGCGACTGGTGTAAACAGTGGCTGGCGTACTTACAGACCCACACGGTGGACTTCGAGACCCTGTACCCCGCCGGGGTACAAACCGATTGCCCCGCTTCGGGTACGGAAGGAGTCCCTGCGACATGAGAAAGAGCTGGAACTGGACCCTCGCGCTGCTCTGCGCACTGCTTTTGAGTGCCTGCGGCGGCGGAACCGATCAAGCCGTCTGGACCAGCGACCACGTTCAGGATATTCTGAACAGCGGCGCTTTTTCCGAGGAACTGGAAACGTTGGACTGCGACACCGCCTGGATGCTCTACGGCCTGGCGGAGACCGGGCTGGAACGGGAACAACTCGTCAGCGGCGAGATCTACCGCTCCGCCGGGGCCACCTGCGAGGAATTGACCGTCTTGTCCTTCAACAGCGAGGACGCCGCGAAGACCGCGGCGGACGCTCTGGAGACCTACGTCCAGAGCCAGATCGAGGCGAACCGGGACTACCGTCCCGCCGAGATCCCGAAGCTGGAACATAACTGGCTGGAACGCCGCGGCGCTACCGTTCTGCTGGCCGTCGCCAACGAACCGGAAACCGCACACGCCGCCGTGGAACCCGATCCATAACCCAAACAGCGGACTGCCTGGAATCCTCCGGGCAGTCCGCAAATGATTTCGGAAAGCCTTGACTTTGCCGCCGATTCGTGTATCCTATAGGGTAAGGAACAAATGTTTCCCCGCCCGACGGGCGCGGGGAGCGTATACAGGAGGCGGAAGCATGGCAATCATCGGGATCGATTTAGGCACCACGAATAGCTTAGCCGCGGTGTGGCGCGGCGGGAAAAGTGAGCTGATCCCTAACGCAGCGGGGGAGTTCTTGACCCCCAGCGCGGTCAGCGTGGACGAGGACGGCACGATTCTAGTCGGACAGGCGGCTCAGGACCGCCTGATCTCCCACCCGGAATGCACCGCCGCCCGATTCAAGCGGTACATGGGGACCAAGAAGCTCTTCCGGTTAGGCGAGCGGGACTTCACGCCGGAGGAACTGTCTGCGTTGGTTTTGCGCAGCCTTCGGGAGGACGCGGAGGCTTACCTGGGCGAGTCCGTCACCGAAGCCGTCATCAGCGTCCCGGCCTACTTCGCGGAACCGCAGCGTTCCGCGACCAAACGAGCCGGGGCATTGGCAGGTTTGCAGGTGGAGCGTTTGGTCAACGAACCGTCCGCCGCCGCGGTCGCCGCCCACATCGCCGAGGGCGAGGAAGATAAGGTGTGTTTGGTGTTCGACCTGGGCGGCGGCACACTGGACGTCTCCCTGGTGGAGCGGTTCGAGAACGTCGTCAGCGTCACCGCCGTCAGTGGGGACAACCGTTTGGGCGGAACGGACTTCGATGCCGCCATTGCCAAGGCGTTCTGTCAGGAGACCGGCATTGATTTTGACGCCCTCACCTCGCAGAGACGGGAGCTGCTGATCCGTCAGGCCGAACAGTGCAAAATAGCCCTGACGGTCCAGGAGCCGGTATTCATGACGGTGGAGCTGGAGGAGCGAACCGCTTCCTTGATGCTGAACAGCACGTGGCTCATTCACGCCTGCGGTGCGCTTTTCCAGCGGCTGAGCGCGCCAATCAGGCGGGTGTTCGTGGACGCGGGGATTGGTATGGAGGAACTGGACGAATTGGTTCTGGTGGGCGGGTCCAGTCATATGCCCGCGGTCCGGCAGTACGTCTCGCAGCTGTTGGACCGGAAGCCCGTGCAGGACAGCCGCCCCGACACCGCAATTGCGTTGGGCGCGGGCGTCTGCGCCGGGATGAAATCCCGCGCCGCTGACCTGCGGGAGCTGGTGCTGACCGACGTGTGCCCGTTCACGTTGGGCACCGGCGTGTTCAACCGACTGGACCCATCCCGCCCGCTGATGTCGCCCCTCATCGAACGCAACTGCGTCTTGCCGTCCAGCCGGGAGAACGTCTACGCCACGGTGTACGACGGGCAGACGCGTATCGACGTGGACGTCTACCAGGGAGAGAACCTCTATTGCGACGGCAACACGAACTTAGGTTCGCTGAGCATCGAGGTGCCGAAAGACAAGCAGGGACGGCAGCGGATCAAAGTTCGCTTCACCTACGACATCAACGGGATTCTGGAGGTAGAGGCAGTCAGTTTTTCAGGACAGGCGGAGCGGCTGGTCATCAAGAGCGGCGGCATGAGCGAGGAGGAAGCCGAACGGCGTTTGGCGGAGCTTTCCCAGCTCAAGCTGCACCCGCGGGAGATGGAGGTCCCGCGCAGTCTGATGGCGCGGGCGGAGCGGTTGTATGTGGCGTCGGTAGGAGCGCTGCGGGCGGAGGTGGCGCGGGTGCTGGCGTGGTATCAGGAGGTTTTGGAAAGCCAGGAGCCTTTACGAATCGCGCGCGCGTCAAAACGGGTGCGGGGGTTTCTGGACCAGGTGGAGTCTTTGGTCGGGGGCGCGCCGGAGGACTTCGGCTTTGAGGCGTTCCGCCCGGACGAGGACGAGGAGGATCCGTCATGAACTGGCCGTGGAGTGAGTTAGGATTGCCGGGGCCGTCGGATTTAGCGGCGGTGCGCCGGGCTTACGCCCAGCGGTTGAAGACCACCCATCCGGAGGACGATCCGGAAGGGTTCCAACGCTTGCACGAGGCGTACCAGGAGGCCCGCCGTCTGGCGCGTCAGGGAGGCGGTCCCGCCGCCCGGACCGTCCCGCCCCCGTCGGGGGCGCGGGAAAAGGACGGGTCGAACAAGGAGGACGCGGAAAAATCAGACGTACCGCCTCGGGACGACGGCTATACCCGAGCCTTCCGGCAGGAGGCCCAGCGTCAGGCGGAGGAGCGGGAACGCCGGGCGGTCCAGCAGCGGGAAGATTTTTTCGCCCGTCATCCCGCGGACACGTTGGCGCAGGCGGAACAGTTGGAGGCGCGCTGGGCGCGCCTGGAAGCGGCCCTGATCGTTCTGGACGAGCTGTCCGACAGCGGCGCGTCGGTCCCGGAGTGGCTGTCCTTCCTGCACAGCGGCATATTTTTGACGGTCAAGGGCGACGAGACGTTCACGAAGGGCCTGGAGGATCTCATCCAACGGACCCCGGAGCTGAGCGGGGAGGTCAAGCAGACGCTGATACAGACCTACGGTCTGCGGAAACGGGACGTGCCACCGGAATGGCAGGGCCTGCGGGAGCTGCTGACCGGCGTACCGCCTCAACCGCTCACGCCGTCCCCTGCGCAGCCGAAGAAGCCGCTGTACAAGCGGGGAGGTTTTTGGTTCGCAGTGGTCTGCCTGGCGCTTCTGGGGAGCGTCCCGCTGCTCCTCAACGGGGTCAAGGAACTGCAAGAGCGTCCGGGCCGGGAGGCGCGGGCGCAAATGTGCCGGTACTTGGAGGAGGACCTGGGCCGCCGGATGGAATCGCTCTGGGACGGGCAGAACTGGGAAAACGTCTATGCGCCCTGGGACGAACCCGACTTGACGTTTCAAGCGTGGCCCGACGGGGAACGGGACCTGTCCTCTGGAACGCGCGGGTACGCCACCAATTACGGCAACGTTCTGCTGACCCAAGCCTTGGAGGAATTTGCGGAGAGTCAGGAGGCTTGGGAGCTGAAGAAGCTGGACCGGGGCGGCGTGAGCGGGATCTACGGCGGTTCGCCGGGAGGGTACCGCTTCCAAATCCCCCTGCGGGGGCAGGAGGAGAGCGTCGCCGCGTTGGGGACGCTGATGGAGTCCCTGGAGGCGGAGCCGTGGTATCAGACGTGCCAGCCCGTCTACACGTTGGAGTTGGGGTACCGCGGCCTGGTGTACTTTACCTACACGTCCGGCGAACCGTTCGACGGCGCGTCCTTGCTGGACTACTACCAAACGCAGGTCGGACCTGACGTGTGCGCCTGGCTGACGGAGAAGAGCGGCTTAGCCGAGGCGGACTTCAGCGGTACGCCCTACCGTTTGGAGAAGCAGGGGACCGTAGAACTGGACGGCAAGAGCTTCTGGCTGGTCCGCGGCGTTGAGGAGACGTCCGGCACAGCGGTCCGGCAGTACCTTTTCGAAGGGATGTACCTGATTAGCGTCCCAGCGGAGACGTTTTCGCCGGACTTGAAGTTCTACCAGCTGCTCAGCGGGGAGAGCTTCCGGAGCAGTTGGGAGAACTTGCCGATGTTCGTTCAGATCATCCGGAAGTGAGGGGGAAACCATGAACTTTTTGCAAAAAAACAGCCTGACGATTCGCGTTTTCGTGACGATGGTGCTGGCGGGAGCGTTGAGCTGGGGCGTTTTAGCCGGACCGGCCTGGGCGTTCTATTACAACGCCAAGGACTTAGGACCGGGCGGCGTCGGCAGTCCAGCCTCAGCGGACACGCCGGTGGCGCGTTCCATCGCGGAGATGCAACGGCTGGACCGTTTCATGCTGGAACGTTACGAGGACCCCGACGGTAAGGGAGAAGGCGGCGTCCACCTCTCCGACGGCTACTACGAGTTCTTCACGCTGGACAGCGGCGAGCAAGTCGCTATGCGCTACAGCCTGGACGGCTACCGCTTCGAGCCTACCGGGAACCCGGACGGCCTTTGGTACTGGGGGTCCCCAATCGGAACGTGGCGGTCCTGGGGACTCACGGAACAGGACCAGGCAATCCTCGCGCGGGAAGCCCCCGATCTGGCTACAACCGCGTTCTACGCGGATATGCAGGGCAGTCACACGGACGGCCTGCTGACCAAGGACAAATTTGTGTCCCGATGGAGTATGCTCACGTTTCCAATCTGCGCGGCGTTTTTGGTTGCGCTTCAAATTCTCTGGAGCCGTTTCCTGCGGAACCGGACGGAGATCACCCGCCCCAGAAACACTCTGGAACGCTGGTGCGTCGGGACTTACGCCATCTGGGGGCAGTTCTACGCCGGTCTGGTGTACAGGGACCCTGACGCCGCCAAAAACCGGCCCTTTTACATCGGCGCGGTCCCCCGCACGCCGGACACGGTGCGGGAAATGAAAGCAACCTTGGACAGCGATTGGGACATCGACAGCTACCAGGACCTGCTGGATACGGTGGCGTACATGAGCGACGGTCCGGGACTGTGGAACTGCCGCGATCAAGCTGGACGGGCTTGGGAACTGTGCCGGTCTATGCAGCTGTTAGGCTGCGCCTTCCTAATCGGCTGGTGCGAGCGTCCGGAACTGCTTCGCCGCTCCAAAGAGGTGGGCCGGACGATACAGAAAACGTTCCATTCCTGGGAGGAGCTTTGCCAGAACTTTTTGGAGGGCTACTCCCGGTGGCGGCTGTCCGAAGGAAACGACACCGCCGGTATGGCGGCGGTCCAGCAGCGTTCCGATATCTACTGGGCCATCCGCCGCCGGGCGGACAGTCCGTATCAACTCCCCTGGAACCTGGACTTGAAGTGACTGCGGCGCGTCAGAAAACGCCTCGGGTGGAAACAATCGTTTCCATCCGGGGCGTTTTGGGTCCGGTCAAGCGTTCCGGGCCATACGTCCGCAGGCCAGAGCGGTCGCCAGGAAGTAGCCGCCGTAGACGATCAGGAGAACGAGCGCGGTGACGAGACTGCTCTGCACGCTGTCCACTTTCCCGGCGTAGGCGATGACGTCGTTGGCGGCCTTCATGCCCACGGCGGAGTGGATGAGCGCAAGACCCAGGGGCAGAAGGAACGCTAACGCGACCTGCTGGGCGGCGGAGCGGGAGATGAGCGTCTCCTCCGCGCCCAGACGGCGGAGGATCGCGTAGCGGCGGGTATTGTCCGCGGCTTGACTCAGCTGCTGGAGAGCCAGCACAGCGGCGGCAGCCAGCAGAAAGGTGAAGCCCAAGTACAGCCCTAAGAACAGAGCGAGGATCTTGTTGCCCATCATGTCGGCGTAGATGGACAGCCGGGAGTCGACCCGAAGCTGCGCCTCCGATTGAAGCGTTTCCAGTATGGGAAGCAACTGCTCTTCAGTTCGCTGACGGTCTCCGGCGTAGTTGGCGGACCAGTACTGACGGCGCACGTCCAGCTGCTGCGCGACCTCGTCCTCCACCACCGCCGCGCTCAAGCCTAAACTGCCCGTCACCAATCCGTCCCCCCACGTGTCCAGCATGAGGTACCCGCCGGAAGGCAGCTCAATCGGGGCCTTGCCTTGGAGCTGGCAGATGGCGTTGAAGTCGGACAGGGCCAGCACACTGCTGATGTCCGCGATACCGGTAATCGCAGGGTCGTTGTAGCGGGCTGAGAAGTCCAGCTGCGCAGACAGGAGCGTTTCAGGTTCAAAACCGCTCTTCTTCAGGCGGGCCGGGAAGTCAATCGGACCGGAGTGGTCCGCGGAGCGGTTCTGAACGGTGATGTCGAAGGGGGCTTCTTGATCGGTCATAGTGGACAGGGTGTTGTTCAGCCCGATAGAACTAGCGGTGATGCCGATGGCCAACAGCAGCAGAATACAGACAACGGTCTGGGCCAGGTAGGTGGTGTGGACCTTGCTGAGCCATTGGCGAAGGGTGAACATATTGAGGTTGCTGTAGTAGAAGCGAGGGTGGTTCTGGGCGAACTTCATGACGAAGCCGGACAGGGAACGGAACACAAGCAGGGTCCCGACGGTCCCCAGGGAAAGCATCGCAGCGCACAGGGGCAGGATCGCAACGGCAAGCGCCATGCCGAAGCACAACAGGATGGCGTAAGCGGCGGCCAGGCAGATGACGCCGAGAAGGAGCTGGAGAACGGCAAAGAGCAGCGGTCTGGGTTTGAGGACTTCATTTTTCCGCTCCCCGTGGATGAGGTCGATGAGCTTGGAGCGGGAGACCTGCACGCCGCTGAAGACCATGACCAACAGAAAGATCAGGCCGAAATAGAGGACGGTCTTACCGGCGGCTTTTGGGGAGAAGGTGATGGCGAGCATACCGGACAGGTCGATTTCGAACATGGAGAGGGTCAGGGCGGACAGCCCTAAGCTGGCCAGTACGCCTAAGAGAAGCCCCGCGGCCAGGGAGATCAGACCGATCAGCCCGGTCTCAAGGAACAGCAGCCGGGAAACTTGGCTTTGGCTCAGACCCAGGAGCAGGTAGGTCCCCAGTTCCCGCTTCCGCCGCCGCAGAAGGAAACGGTTCGCGTACAGGATCAGACAGGCCAGCACCACGGCTACCACCACGGAGAAGATGTCGATCAAAAGCATGATGGCGTTCACAATAGGATTGCCGACCTTGGCCAGGTAGCGCAGCGCGCCTTGGCCTTCAATGGAATTGAAGGTGTAGAACAGGCAGACGCCGAAGGTCAGCGTCAGCAGGTAGACGCCGTAGTCCCGGAAGGACCGGCGCACGTTGCGCAGAGCGAGCTTACAGAACATCAGCCATCTCGCCTCCCATCCCGGACACCACGCGGATGATCTCTTGGAAAAACGCCTTGCGGCTCCGGTCCTCCCGGCGCAGTTCCAGGAAAATCTTGCCGTCCCGCAGGAACACCACCCGATGACAGCAGCTGGCCGTGAACGCGTCGTGCGTGACCATCAGAATCGTCGCGCCCATCTCCCGGTTGAGCGACTCCAGACGGTCCAGCAGCATACCGGCGGACTTGGAGTCCAACGCGCCGGTCGGCTCATCAGCCAGCACCAGCGCCGGGTGCGTGACCATAGCCCGCGCAGCCGCACAGCGTTGCTGCTGCCCGCCGGACATCTGGTAAGGGTACTTGTTCAGGCAGTCCTGGATGCCTAACCGCTCCGCCATGTCCCGCACGCGTTTGTCGATGCTCCGAGCGGGCGCCTTCACGATGGACAGCGACAGCGCGATGTTCTCGAACGCGGTGAGGGTGTCCAAGAGGTTGCAGTCCTGGAAAATGAACCCCAGACGTTCCCGGCGGAAACGGGCCAGTTCCCGGCCTCTCAGACGGGTCAGCTCCTGGCCGTCGATGAGGATGGAACCGGAATTGGGGCGGTCGATGCTGGACACGCAGTTGAGCAGCGTGGTCTTCCCGGACCCGGACGGACCCATCACGCCGGTGAACTCACCCGCTTCCAGCGTCAGGGACACCCCGTCCAAAGCCCGCGTCACTGCGCCGCCTTTGCCGTAGACCCGCGTCAGATCGGTCACTTTCAGAATTTCTTCCATAACACGAAATCTCCTTTAGCTTCCCGGCGAGGGTTTCCCCGCCGGTCTTGAACTGTATGAGATGATATCATACAGTCATGAAAAATGCTCTAAAGGAAGTTTAAGGATTTTATTAAGATTCACTTAAAGCAACGCGGCCCCGCCCGCCGCGTCCGGGAAACGCAAAACAGCGGCCCGGCAAAAGCCGGACCGCTGCTGTACGTTTTACGTCAGGGGGTTTCGTTTTCAAGGAAATAGGACGCCTCCATATCGGCGGTGGCCAGCGCGAAGGCTAAGGGGTACTTCTGGAACGCCTGCCCGATGGTCCGGCTGTCCTCCGTACCGGAAAAGCCCATATGCCAACGGATTGCCATAGCCTCCTCCCGGGTCAGGCGGAGGAAGCCGTTGACGATGTAGACGCTCTTCTCCCCGTGGCCGTAGGGCAGAGGATCGTCGAAGGTGTACGTCGGCACCTGCTGCCACTTACCGGTCTTCTCGTCCTTGACGTTCCGGGTCCCCTTCTTGTAACAGCCCACCTTGCACACGTCGTGGAGCAGCGACACGATCGCCACCGATTCCTTGCTGTACTCCAACCCGTACAGCTCCTGGACCCGCTCCCGCTGGAGATAGTCCACCAGGCAGTGGTAGACGTTCAGGCTGTGTTCGCACAACCCGCCCTCGTAGCTGCCGTGGTAACGCGCCGAAGCCGGCGCGGTGAAGAAGTCGCTCTTCCGCTCCAGGTAGTCCAGCAGCTTCTCCGAACCGTCCCGTGTGATATTCGCCTTAAAAATCTCGATAAATTCCTCTTTGCAGGACATAGACACCCTCCATCTGAAATTTGATCGGGGCGTTCCTTCCTGAAAACGCGCCCCTTCTTTCTTAAATATTATACCACGGCGCAATGGAAAAAGCCAGTGGCAGATAGGATTTGACTGAAAAAATCTTGCCGCGGGCGGTGGGATGTGGTATGATGGGGGACATCAGGCCAGCTGAGAAAAATGGAGGAGTGGGCAGTTATGAGCTTTGCTGACGAAATCTTCATCCAAAATTGCAAAAATATCCTGTCTCAAGGGGTTTGGGATACAGATTTGGAGGTCCGCCCCCGCTGGGAGGACGGTTCCCCGGCCCACACAATCAAGCTGTTCGGCATTGTCAACCGCTACGACCTGCGGCGGGAATTTCCTATCCTGACGGTCCGGCGGCAGTACCTGAAATCCGCAGTGGATGAACTGCTCTGGATTTGGCAGAAAAAGTCCAACAACATCCATGACCTGAACAGTCACGTCTGGGACGCCTGGGCGGATGAGACCGGTTCCATCGGCAAAGCCTACGGCTACCAGCTGGGCGTAAAGCACCGCTACCCGCAAGGGGAGATGGATCAGGTGGACAAGGTCCTGTGGGATTTGAAGCACGACCCGGCTTCCCGCCGCATTCTGGCCATCCTGTACAACCACCACGACCTGAGCGAAATGGCCCTGTACCCCTGCGCCTACTCCATGACCTTCAACGTCTCGGGCCGGACCCTGAACGCGATTCTGAACCAGCGCAGTCAGGATATGCTCACCGCCAACGGCTGGAACGTTATGCAATACGCCGTCCTGCTGCACATGATCGCCCAAGTCTCCGATTTGGAAGCGGGCGAATTGGTCCACGTCATCGCGGACTGCCATATCTACGACCGCCACGTCCCCATTGTGGAAGAGCTGGTCTCCCGCACGCCTTACGACGCGCCGAACTTCTTCCTGGACCCGTCGGTGAAGGATTTTTACGCCTTCACGCCGGACAGCGTCCGTTTGGAGGGCTACCAGGCGCATCCGCTGGACGGAAAGATTCCGGTGGCGGTGTAGGCGGGAGGCGAGAACATGAACCTGATCGTTGCGGTGGACCGGAATTGGGCCATCGGACAGAACGGAGACCAGCTCGTCTACATCCCGGAAGACCTGAAACGCTTCAAAGCCCTGACGCTCGGGCATCCCGTGGTCTTAGGCCGGAAAACATTGGCCACGTTCCCCGGCGGAAGGCCTCTGAAAGGCCGCCGGAACTTGATTCTCTCCCGTGACCCCGCCTTTGCTCCGGAGGGCGCGGAAGTGTTCCGGGACCTGGACGCTCTGCTGGCCGCCGCGCCGGAGGACGCCTTCGTGATCGGCGGCGGGAGCGTCTACCGGGCGCTGCTGGCGCGGTGCGATACCGCCTACGTGACCCAGATCGACGCCGCGTTTCCCGCCGATTGCTGGTTCCCCAATCTGGATCAGGCTGCGGACTGGCTCGTTGCGGAGCGTTCCGCACCTCTTTCGCACGAGGACTTGACCTTCCGCTACACGACCTATCTGCGCAAAATAGGACAGGACCGTCCGTGACCGGACGGTCCTTCCTTTTCCGCTTTCCAGTAAGACGCTGGAAGCGGCGACTGAGGTGAAGTCTTGCATTGCGGGCGGAGGTATGATATATTTAGGAAAGAAACAGCTCCGGTACTCCCGGAAGGAGACAGCAGATCAGGAGGGAAAACGTATGGCGGTATGTCCAAAATGCGGCAGGCAGGAGAAGGATGGGACGAACTTCTGTAGCGCGTGCGGCGCGAGTCTGGAACCTGAGATGGAAACTGAGACGGCGGAGCTGGTATACTGTCCGCAGTGCGGCGCGCCTGCCAGTGCGGAAAGCACCTACTGTCGGGAATGCGGCGCGGCGCTCCGGGAGGAGCCGCACGGGAAGAAAACGTTTGGATGGTTCATCGGCGCAGCGGTTGCCGCTGTGCTGCTTGTAGCCGTGGCCGTGTCTCTGTTCTCCAACGGAAAGGGCGGGCAAGATTACGCTCTGTACCTGAAAAACGGCGAGATCGGCTACACGGAGTTCGGCAAGGACGGTGCGCAGGAGATTTCCCAACGTCTGTTCAACGGCGGCACGACGGGGAAGATCGCCTATGCGGGCATGGGCCAGCAGTTGGGCAATCGGATCACTCTGCGGGGCAACACGCTGTTCTATCCGGACCGCTGTGAGGTAGGGACTTACGGTTCGCTGGACCGCTTCAGTTTGTATTACCGGGACGTCCGCAAGCCGGACGCCGAGGGCGAGCGGATCGACAGCGATATCAACTACGGGTACCAGGTCAACGAATCGGGGACGCTGCTGACCTACACGAAGGGCAGTGACAGCGTGCTGTACCAGCATGACTTGAAGGAGCGGGTCAAGGTCGCCAGCGGCGTGATGAACTACTGGTGTACGGAGGACGGGAAGACGGTGGCGTACTTGGACCAGGACGGGAACCTGTACCGTTGGAGCGGGGGCGAGAGTGAGAAGGTCAGCGCTGAGGTGCAGTACGTCTACCGGGTTTCGGAGGACCTGTCCACGTTCTACTACGAGCGGGACGGGGGCCTTTACGTGCAGCGGGACAGCGAGGACCGGGCGAAGATCGCCAGTGAAGTGAACGAGGTGCAGATCTACGACTCCGGCGAAGTCTGCTACACGGTGTTGAATACCCGGCAGTTCCGTTTGAGCGATTACGTCAGCGACTCCTTGAAGGACGCCGACGCGGCAATGACCGAGCCGGTCGCGCCGATCAAGCCGGATGCTTCAGGGTACGGGAGCGACGCCGCATTTGAGAACGCTTTGGTGGAGTACGACGCGGCGGCGTCCGCCTACCAGGAGGCGCAGGCGGCTTACGAGGGGAAGCTGGAGCGTGATAAGCTCCGGGAAGAGCTGGCAACGGCTGCGCTGGAGGGCGTCGTGAGCGCGTTGTATTACTACGACGGGGAACAGAGCGTTTTGGTCACGGAGAACATGGCGGACTCTCACGGCTACGCCGCGGACAAAGCGGTGGGCGTTATCCGGCTCTACAAGCGGGCGGAGGACAGCAAAGTGGACCTGTCCGAGGTGAGGAATCTCTTCGACTTGCAGGAGAAGGTCCGGACGGCCTTGTTTGCCTTAGGGGATTACTATGTGCTGCAAGGGCAGAAGCTGACTCCGTTGGAGCGGGAGAGCGCGTTCAGCTTTTATCTCAACCGCGACGGGTCCCAGATCGCGTTTCTGGACGAGATGTCCGACGAGAACACTTACGGCGAACTGTTCCGGATGACGGTAGGCAAGGACGGCGCGGTGAGCGAACCGGAACGTTACGACAGTGACGTCAGTTCGTTCAGCGTTCTGTTCTGCGAGGACGGCACGCTGCGGTATTTCAAGGAAGTGGACAACAGCAAAGATCGGGGTGTCCTGTACCTTGACCGGGAGCAGGTGGATTACGACGTCTACCTGTACAGCGTCAACTACGTCGCGGACAGCAAGACGGTCTACTACTTCACGGACTGGGACGGAGAGCGCGGGGAAGGCACGTTGAAGTTCTGGGCCAACGGCAGGAACGTCAAGGCGGCGGATGAGGTCCACGTGATCGGGTTCACGTCGAAGAAACAGTTGCTTTACCTGACGGATTTCAGTTCCGATTCCTACAAGGGCGCGTTGTACCGGTACGACGCGAAGGAACCGGTCAAGATCGACGATGACGTTGCGGCGATCATACCGATTTATGACTGACGGCGCGCCTGCCTCATAAAAGCTGTAGACAGGAAGGGTTCGATGAATGTGATTCATTTCATTTGCGACTACGCGGAGGGCGCGCACCCGAACGTCCTGAAAAAGCTGGAAGAGACGAATCTGGAGCAGACGGAAGGTTACGGAGAGGATCGCTTCTGCCGCGCGGCGGCGGAGCGGATCAAGGAACTTTGCGCCGCGCCGGAAGCGCAGGTCCACTTTCTGACGGGCGGGACGCAGGCGAACCTGACGGTGATCGCGGCGGCCTTACGGCCTTACGAGGGCGTCATAGCGGCGGAGAGCGGGCATATCGCCTGTCACGAGACCGGCGCGATAGAGGCCAGCGGGCATAAGGTGCTGACGCTCCCGGCGCGGGACGGGAAGATTTCGGCTGGTCAGGTGGAGCGGCTGTGCCGGGAACACGCGGAGGACCCGGTGAAGGAACACACGGTCAAGCCGGGGATGGTCTACCTCTCGAATCCGACGGAGTTGGGTACGTTGTACCGGTTGGAGGAGTTGGAGGAGTTGTCTCAGGTCTGCCGGAAGCGGGGACTGACGTTGTACTTGGACGGGGCGCGGTTAGGCTACGGGCTGGCGGCACGGGGGAACGATGTATCGTTGCCGGACATCGCGCGGTTATGCGACGCGTTCTACCTGGGCGGGACGAAGCAGGGGGCGTTGTTCGGGGAAGCGGTGGTGTTGTGCGCGCCCCGCCTTCAGGAAGGGTTCCGCTACCACATCAAGCAGCGGGGCGGGATGCTGGCCAAGGGCCGGCTGCTGGGCTTACAGTTCCTGGCGTTGTTGGAGGACGGGCTTTATTGGGAACTGTCCCAACACGCGGACCGTATGGCGGACCGGCTGCGGGAAGGTTTGCGGGAAGCGGGCTGTCCGCTTCTGGTGGAGACGAGTGCCAATATGGTTTTCCCCATCCTTCCGGACGCCTGGCTGGAGCCTCTGGCGCGGACGTACACGTTCAGCGTCTTCCAACGCGTGGACGGAGACCGCAGCGCGGTGCGGTTCTGCACCAGCTGGGCCACCCGGCCAGAGTATGTGGAACGTTTGGCTCAAGACCTCCGCCGCCTGGCGGACAGCACGGTGTGAAATCGAAAACGGACCGCTTCTTTCAGACTTTTCCTCAGAGCCATGAAAAAGTCCTTGCAGGTGAGGCAGTAGTTGTATATAATAGCTTTGTATAGATAACGGGCCGAGCCATGGTCCCCGCCGGACGCGGACCCTTTGGCGGCCAGCAGAAAGTGGGCTGTCTTCTATGGAACACAGGCAGAAAATTTTGATCGTAGACGACTCGGATATGAACCGCTCGATTCTGTCCGATATGCTGGCGGACGAGTACGAGATTCTGGAGGCGACGGACGGACTGCAAGCCGTGCGAATCCTTCAGGAACAGGCCGTGGAAATCTCGCTGATGCTCCTGGACATCGTGATGCCGAAAATGGACGGGTTCGGCGTGCTGGCTACCATGAATGCCAACCGGTGGATTGAAAACATCCCGGTCATCATGATTTCGGCGGAGAACGGTTCCAGTCACGTGGAGCGGGCGTATAAATTAGGCATTACGGACTTCATCGGGCGGCCCTTCGACCCGTTGATCGTCCACCGCCGGGTGGTCAATACCATCCTGCTCTACGCCAAGCAGAAACGGCTGATGGATATGGTAGCCGATCAGATTTACGAGAAAGAGCAGAACAACAACCTGATGATTGATATACTGGGCCACATCGTGGAGTTCCGGAACGGAGAGAGCGGCCTGCATGTCCACCACGTCCGCACGCTGACCGAGTTGCTGCTGAGGCAGCTGCTGCAAAAAACGGACCGCTATGGTCTGACGCAAAAGGATGTGGCTACGGTGGCTGCGGCCTCCGCTCTGCACGATATCGGCAAGATTGCGATTCAGGAGGATATCCTGAACAAACCGGGCCGGTTGACGGATGAGGAGTTCGCCATCATGCGGACCCACGCGATGGTAGGAGCGCAGATGCTCAACGGCTTGCCGATTCACCAGGACGAACCGTTGGTGAAAATCGCGTATGAGATTTGCCGCTGGCACCATGAGCGTTACGACGGGCGGGGCTACCCCGACGGGCTGAAAGGGGACGAGATCCCGATTTCCGCGCAGATCGTGGCGTTGGCCGACGTGTACGACGCCCTGACCAGCACGCGGGTCTATAAGCCCGCCTTCACCCACGAGAAGGCGGTGGAGATGATCGTGAACGGGGAGTGCGGCGCGTTCAACCCCGAGGTGTTGGAGTGCCTGACCGACATCTCCGACACCATCAAGGCCGGGCTGACCAAGATCGGAAGAGCGTCGTGTAGGGAAAGAGTGTCTTGGTATGTGTTGTT
>CANDKT010000039.1 GCA_947385365.1 uncultured Bacillota bacterium
GGGGAGAATCCCGCTTTTTATGAGGAAGTTTTTTGCATTCTCCCCTCTTCGAGGGGAGAATCCCGCTTTTTATGAGACGGACGTGATCCGCCCCCGGACCTCTCAGTCCCCCGCCATTGCCTCTCGCAAGAACGGGTTCTGTTTCCGCTCCCGCTCCAGGTCGGAGAGCATATCATGACCAGGACAGACGTGGAAATTTCCCTCCAAACTGCCCAGCCGCTTCAGGGAGTCCATAATCTGTTCGTAACTCCCCCCCGCTAAGTCCGTGCGGCCCATCGAACCGCAAAACAACGTGTCTCCCGTGAACAGCACGTCCCCTACCTTCAACGTCACCGAACCCGGCGAGTGTCCCGGCGTATGCAGCACCTCAATGGTCAGCCCGCCTAACGGCAACGTGTCGCCCTCGCCGTAGTTCCGCAGACCGTCCACCTCCCCCGCTAAGGGAAACAACCGACTCCCCGCGCCGTAGGCGTCGGCCTGGTGGATGTAGATCTTCGCCCCCGGCAGAGCCTTATACAACGCCGGAACGCCTGTGGTATGATCGTAGTGCCCGTGCGTCAGAAGAATGTATTCCACCTCGCTCCCCAACTCGTTCAGCGTCGCTAAAATCCGCTCCGCTTCGTCGCCGGGGTCGATCACCGCCGCTTTTTTCGCCGCCTCGTCCTCCAGAATATAACAGTTCGTCCCAATCAAACCAACCTGCATCCGCGTTACCTTCATGCTTTCGCCTCCCGTTCCTCTTCCACCTGAAACAAAATCGTCACCGGTCCGTCGTTCACCGACGCAACCTGCATATCCGCCCCAAACCGGCCATGTTCCACCCGGAACCCCCGCGCCCGACAGCAGTTCAAGAACCGTTCATACAACGGAATCGCTAACTCCGGCTTCGCCGCGTGGGAAAAGCCCGGCCGCCGGGATGACGTGTCCGCGTACAACGTGAACTGCGAGATCACCAGCAACGCGCCCCCAACCTGTTCCAGATTCCGGTTCATTTTGCCCTGCTCGTCCTCAAAAATTCGTAGGTTACAGACCTTCTCCGCCAGCTTGTCACAGACCGCCTCCGTATCCGCCGGCCCTACCCCTAGCAGAACTAAAAAACCTTGCTCAATCGCGCCTTCCACTACGCCGTCTATCGTTACCGACGCGGACGTCACCCGCGTTACGACTGCTCGCATACGCTCCATTCCTTTCCAGTTTTTGCACCACTTTCCGCCGCATCGGGGTCCAGGGGGGTTTTGCTCCGCCCCCTGGCGGGTCCAGGGCGGACGTCTCTTGGTCATTGACCACTTTCCGCCGCATCGGGGTCCAGGGGGCCGGGCCCCCTGGCAGGTCCAGGGCGGAGCCCTGGCGGGTTTGGGCGGAGCCCAACATAAAATCTTAAAAGTTCTTTTTGGTTCTTTTTCTTTCAAGAAAAAGAACACTACTGAGAAAGTGAATTTTTTTGTATTCTCCCCCCTTCGGGGGGAGAATACCGCTTTTATGAGACGGGGGAAAGAACCCTACTTTCCACTCGCACGCGCCACGTAGTACACGCCCTGGATATTGTTGAGCCGGTTGATGACGGCGTCCAGCTCCGTTTTGTCACGGACCTCTACCTCAATATTCACAATCGCGTGACCGTCCGGCTGGGCGCGGGCCGATAAAGCCGACACCTTCACCTTCGCCGATGACAACGCCATCGCTACGTCTAACGTCAACCCGTCCCGGTCCTTGGCGGATACCTCCAAGGACGTCCTGTACGCGGGTAAACTGCTCTCTACCCACGCCACCTTCACCCAACGAGCCGCTTCTTCTCCTCTCCGACGGCTTGGGTCCGCGTTGGGACAGTCCTGCCGGTGAACCGATACCCCATAGCCCCGCGTGATGAACCCAATCACTGGGTCCCCAGGAACCGGCGTGCAGCACTTCGCAAACTTCACCAGACAGTTCCCTAACCCTTCCACAACAATCCCCGACTCCGTCCGCTTCGGCGTGTTTGTGGAAGGCGCAGTGGAACCGGGGACGATCACGCTCTCCGCCGTCGTCCGCGCCGCCGCAGCCGCTTTCTCCGCCTGAAGCCGACCTAACCGCAAAAGCTCATCCCGTACCCGCGCTACCGCTTTCGCTGCCGTGGTCCCGCCGTAGCCAATCGCCGCGTACAGCTCATCCAACGTCCCTAACCGCACCTTCCGCAGAACGTGCGGCAACACTTCATCCGATGTCACCGCCGACAACGGAATCCGGACGTGCTTCAACTCCGCTTCAAACGCCGTGCGGCCCGTGGCGATGTTCTCCTCCCGACGCTCCTTCTTGAACCATTGCCGGATCTTGTTCCGCGCCTCGTTGGACTTGGCAATCTTCAACCAATCCCGGCTGGGTCCTTTCGCCGATTTGGACGTCAGAACCTCTACAATCTCCCCGTTCTGGAGCGCGTAGTCGTAGGGAACCATCCGCCCGTTGACCCTCGCGCCTACCATCGTGTTGCCCACCGCGGAATGAATGGAATAGGCAAAGTCTATGGGCGTCGCCCCCGCGGGAAGATTCACTACGTCCCCATTCGGCGTGAATACGAACACCTCATCGGCGAACAGATCCACTTTCAGCGTGCTGACAAATTCCTCCGCGTCGGTGTCCTGCTGGTTCTCCAGCAGCTTGCGCACCCACTCGAACTCTTGTTCTGTCCCCAGCTTCCGGTTCGCCAACCCCTGCTTGTACTTCCAATGCGCCGCAATGCCGTACTCCGCCGTCTGGTGCATCTCCCAGGTCCGAATCTGTACCTCAAAGGGAATCCCTTCCCGCCCAATCACGGTCGTGTGCAAAGACTGGTACATATTCGGCTTCGGCGTGCCGATGTAGTCCTTGAACCGCCCCAGCACCGGTTTGAACATATCGTGTATGCACCCCAACACGTTATAACAGCCCGGTATGTCGTCCACAATCACCCGGAACGCGTACAAATCGAAGATTTCGTCCAACGTCTTGCTCTGGGCGAACATCTTGCGGTAGATGGAGTAGATGTGCTTCACCCGCCCGTAAATCGTACAGTGAATGCCCTCCTGTTCCAGACGCTGCTGAATCCGGTGCTGAATGCCCGCTAAAAACTCCTCGTGCGCGGAAGAACGTACCGCTAATTCCTCCTCGATCTCCCGATACCCTACCGGGTCCAGGTACCGCAGCGACAGGTCTTCCAACTCCCACTTCAGCTTCTGCATCCCTAACCGGTGGGCAATCGGCGCGTAAATCTCCATCGTCTCCCGGGACTTTTCCCGCTGCTTCCGGGGCGATTGGTACTCCATCGTCCGCATATTATGCAGCCGGTCGCAGATTTTGATAAGAATCACCCGGATGTCCCGGCTCATCGCCATGAGCATTTTGCGCAGATTCTCCATCTGCTCCTCTTCCTTGGTGACGAACTGCATTTGGGTCAGCTTCGTCACGCCCTCCACCAACGCCGCCACCGGTTCCCCGAACCGTTTCGCAATCTCCTGATGCGTCGCGTCGGTGTCCTCGATGCAGTCGTGGAGCAACGCCGCGATAATCGAGTCCACGTCCAACTCCAGGTCCGCCACGATCTCCGCTACAGCCAGCGGGTGGATGATGTACGGCTCCCCGCTCTTACGCAGCTGGCCGTTGTGGGCGGTATCGGCGTAGGTGAAGGCTTCGAACAACCGCCTCGTGTCCAAATTCGGCGTGTAGAGGCTCACTTTGTCCTCCAACGCCTGGTATCGTTCCAGAATCGGGTCCACTTATCGCTCACCTCTCAATCTGCCCGCCGTTCCCGATCATCCCGCGCAGACGCCGGATGATTACGGACGCCTCCAAATCCACTTTATGCTCCGTGCGGCGCAGGGTGATCTGTAACCGTCCGGTGCGCTCGGACAAGTCGATCAAGCCCCGCTCCTCCATGACCTCCAAACACAACCGGGTCCGGGTCGGAATCTCCGCCTGCCCCGCCGCACGGGAGACGCTCCGGGAAATCCGCGCCAGCGTGTCCTCCACGACCCCGGCGGCCGCAGACTGCCGCTCCAGCCAACGCCACAGGTCCACAAAATCCCCCCGCTCCGGCAGCAGAAAACGCGCTTCCTCCGCCGTGAGCCGTTCGCCCCGGCGGTACTTCTCGTAAATGCCCTGTTCCAGCTGCGCGCGGGACTGGGTCAGGTCCAGGTCCATCACCTGGAGCTTCACCGAACGGACCCCGCGGAACTCGTTGACCTGCGGGGAAAACGCTACGTTAATCCGACAGCCAGGGTACAGACCCAGTTCCGCGCCGTCGGCGGAAAACCAGATGGCGTCCAACCCGACCCCACGGGACTCCAACCGCATCTTCAAATGTCTGCCCCGGCCTACCTGCGTCAGGCTCTGCACCCGCGCGCCTTTCAGCACCAGAACCGGACGCGGGTTCTCCACCCCGCACGGCTCCAATCGTTCCAGGCTGTCCACCGCCTCCAGGGTCAGCTCCTCCGGAAGCGCGACCGCGTCGGCTTCCAGCGCGGGGGACCGGCCGTTTTCCAGCTCCTCCGCCGCAAGCCGCTGGAGCGACTGCGCCAAAGCCGGGATGTTCTCCTCCCGCACGGTGAACCCCGCCGCTAACGCGTGTCCGCCGAAGCTCTCCAGCAGCGGCGCGCACCGGTTGAGCAGCTCGAACAGGTTCACCCCGCCCCAGGAACGGCAGGAACCTTTCCCTACCCCCTGCTCCAGGCAGATCATGAACGCGGGACAGTTGTACCGCTCCGTCAGACGGGACGCCACGATGCCGACCACCCCTTGATGCCAGTTCTCCCCCGCCAGCACAATGGCTCCCTGCTGCGGCGACTGCTCCAAAAGCCGGACGCACTGCTGGAAAATGTCCCCCTCGATCAGCTGACGCTCCCGGTTGAGCTGGCACAGCTCCTGCGCCAACTGCCGGGCGCGGTCCTCGTTGCGCGTGAACAGCAGCTCCGCCGCCCGCATGGCCTGTCCAAGCCGCCCGGACGCGTTCAGCCGCGGGGCCAGCGTGTAGCCGACCGAAACCGAAGTCACCGGTTTGTCCCCCAACCCGGCGCAGTCGATCAAGTGCCGGAACCCCGTCCGCCGCGGGGGGTTCAGCGCGGCTAAACCCCGGCTGACGATGCCCCGGTTCTCGCCCGTCATCGGCATGACGTCCGCCACGGTCCCCACCGCCGCCAAGTCACAGTACCGCTCCAGCACGCCGTCCGCCCGGTCCGGTCCCGCCACCGCCATCGCCAGCTTCAGCGCTACGCCTACCCCCGCCAGCCCCTTGAACGGATAACCGCAATCCGGCCGGTGCGGGTCCACGACCGCCGCCGCGTCCGGCAGCTCCGCCTTACAGGCGTGGTGGTCCGTGACCACTACGTCCATCCCCAGCTCCCCGGCGTAAGCCACTTCCTCCACCGCCGTGATGCCGCAGTCCACCGTAATCAGCAGCGTGACCCCACGCCCCGCCAAGTAAGCGACCGCTTCCCGATTCAGGCCGTAGCCCTCCGTCAGGCGGCTCGGGATGTACGGGACCACCCGCACCCCTAAGGACGTCAGAAACTCCGTCAGCAGACAGGTGGACGTGATGCCGTCCACGTCGTAGTCGCCGTAGACGGCGACGAACTCCCGGCGCGTCACGGCGCGGCGTACCCGCTCCGCGGCGCGGTCCATATCCTTCATCAACAGAGGATCGGAAAGCGGTTCCCGCTCCGGCGCGAGCAGACGCCGCGCCTGCTCCGCCGTCCGGACGCCCCGGGCGGCCAGCACACGCGCCAGCAGTACCGGCAATCCGGCCTGCTCCAACCGTTCCCGTGCTTCCGGGCAGGGGTCTGCCACGTTCCATTGCGTATATTTCACAGTGTATCCTCCCAATGGGACCCTTCCGGGTCCCTTTCACGAGCCTGGTGCGTCTCGGCGAGCCGGACCGCGCGGCAGCGGCTGCAAAAAAGAACGTACTGCGTATTATAACATAACTGCCATGTCTCCTTCAAGACAAAGATGCACAAATTCCGGAAAATCCCGCCACAATCAGGCAAGGCTGAAAATCTTTCCGAAGATTTTCAGCCTTGCACGATTTTTTTCATTCGCGTTTTCTTATTTCCTCCCCCGGTCCGGGCACGCCTCGGGGGAGAATACCGCTTTCGTACTTTTGTATCCTCCCCCCTTCGGGGGAGAATACTGCTTCTATAGCCGGGCGCGCGGACGCGCCAAAATTTCCTTGACAGCGAGGAAAAACTGTCCTACAATGAAAATCTGCAACGGAAAACGTCAGAAATCACAGCGCAAGGAGACGGTCTATGAAGCCGACGCGGATCAAAGGAAACACTTGGGTCATCGAAACCAGCCAGCTGATCCCCTTCTACCAGCTGGACGCGGAACGCTGCATCCTGCTGGACAGCGGTCTGGCGGAGGACCGGGCGGAAATCGAATCCGCCCTCCAGAACGCCGGATTGACCCCAATCGGGGTCCTATGCTCCCATGCCCACATCGACCACTGCGGGAACAACCGGTACTTTCAGGAAAAATACCGCGCTTCCGTCGCGCTCACCGCCCCCGAAGCCGGTATGTGCGCCAATACCCTGACCCTGAAGTGTTACTTCCTCACGCTGCCCCCCTCTATGGTGGAGGCCGAAGCCGCCCATATGGTCCATTCCCCCGACGTCCTCATCCCCGCGGCGGACGGACCGTTCCGCTTCTGCGGGGCGGAGTTCCACATCCTCCACACGCCGGGCCACTCCGCCGGACATGTCTGCACCGTCACCCCCGACCGCGTGTGCTACACCGCCGACGCGCTGCTCAGCCGCGAGTGCCTGGGCGCGAAGCTGCCCTACGCCCTGTCCGTCGGACAAGCGTTGGCCAGTCAGGAGAAACTGCGCGGCTTGCACTGCGCCGCTTACCTCATGGCCCACCGGGGCGTGTGCCTGCCGGAAGACTTCCCTGCCCTGCTGGACAGCTGCCAGGCCCTGTTCCGCCAGCGGGCCGAGGAAATCTTTTCCCTCATCGACCGCCCCATGACCCTCAACGAAATCGACGCCGCCGTCTGCCAGCGCTACCAGCTGTTCACCCATAAACCCCGCCGCGCCCTGCGCTTCGAACGGAACATCCGCTTCTTCGTGGAGTACCTGCTGGATCAGGACCGCTTGTCCCTGGACTGTCAGGAAGGCGTCGCCTGCTACCGCCGGAACCCGCCCGCGCAAGATCACTGATAGAAAAGGAGTCCTGTTTCCCATGAAAACCATCGTCTCTACCGACAAAGCCCCCGCCGCAATCGGCCCCTACTCCCAAGCCGTCCGCGCCGGAGACCTGCTGTTCGTCTCCGGCCAGATCCCTCTGGACCCCGCGACCGGGGACCTCATCCCGGAGACCACCATCCAAGCCCAGACGTCCCGCGTCCTCACCAACCTTCAGGCGATCCTCGCGGAGGCGGGCGCGAGCCTGGACAACGTGGTCAAAACGACCGTTTTCCTCAAAAATATGGACGACTTCGTCGAAATGAACCGCACCTACAAGACCTTCTTCCGCACCGATTGCCCCGCCCGTTCCGCCGTCCAAGTCGCCCGCCTGCCGAAGGACGTCCTCGTCGAAATCGAAGCCATCGCCGCCCTGTGACCCCACACGGCCCGGAGGTCCGCGAAAGCAACCGAAATCTAAAAAAATACTTGCATTTCCCCGCGGTTTGTGTTATGCTCATATTTACTGTGACCGCGCCCAAATCGGGCTTGAAAGGAACGATTCGTTATGCTCAAGTTAGTTGTCACCATCATCCAAGTCCTGGTGGCGTTGTGCCTGATCGCCATCGTGATGCTCCAATCCGGCAAGAGCGCCGGACTGTCCGGCGCGATCTCCGGCGCGGCGGACACCTTCCTGTCCAAGAACAAAGCGAAAACGTTGGACGCCAAGCTCTCCAAGATGACCCAGTGGGTCGCGGCCGGGTTCATCCTGCTGACCCTGGCCCTGAGCATCCTTTGACACTCCCCGCGCCAAACCAAACGGCCCGCTTCCATCGGAAGCGGGCCGTTTTCTGTTGCTCAGCCCTTCATCTCGTGGCGGTTCAGGAGCGACTGCTTGATGTCCCACAGCTTCTGGGACAGGTCCACGTAGTAGTTGTGGGGGTTCTCGAAGCGCTTCACCTCGTCCCACAGGGAATCCACCTGACGTTGGCAGTAAGCCCGGCTGGCTTGGAGGTCCGGCACCTGGTACACCAGCTCGCCGTTACGGAAGATCGGGACCAGCAGTTCCGTCGCCACGATATCCGTGTAGACCTTCCGCTTCCAAGTCGCGTCGGGGTCGAACAGCTCCAGCGGACGGCTGAAGTCGAACGTCTCGTCGTGCAGGCAGATCAGATCTGCTTCCGCCTTGCCGGTCGCCTTGGAGAAGATGCGGTAGACCTTCTTGAAATGCGGCGTGGTGATCTTCGCGGGGTTCTCGCTGATCTTGATCTTCGGGATAATCGTTCCGCTGTCGTCCTCAATCGCCGCCAGCTTGTACACGCCGCCGAAGACCGGCTCGCTGCGGGAGGTAATCAGCCGTTCGCCTACCCCGAAGGAGTCGATGCGCGCGCCCTGCCGCACCAGGTCCCGGATGATGTACTCGTCCAGCGCGTTGGACGCCACGATCTTACAGCCCGGGAACCCGGCCTCGTCCAACATCTCCCGCGCCTTCCGGGACAGGTACGTCAAATCGCCGCTGTCCAAGCGGATGCCGCATTTTGTGATGCCCTTGGGGACCAGGACTTCCCGGAAAGCGCGGATGGCGTTGGGCACGCCGGAGCGCAGCACGTTGTAGGTATCCACCAGCAGCGTGGCGTTGTCGGGGTACAGCTCGCAGTAGGTCTTGAAGGCGGTGTACTCGTCCGGGAACATCTGCACCCAGGAGTGCGCCATCGTACCGGTGGCCGGGGAACCGTACCGCTGGTCTGCCATCGTGCAGGCGGTGGCGGCGCAGCCCGCGATGTAGCTGGACCGCGCGCCTAACAGCGCGCCGTCCGCGCCCTGCGCCCGGCGGGACCCGAACTCCGCCACGGGCCGTCCCTCCGCCGCCCGGACGATGCGGTTGGACTTGGTGGCGATCAGGCTCTGATGGTTCAGGGTGAGCAGCAGGAAGGTCTCCACGAACTGGGCCTGAATCGCGGGCGCGCGGACGGTCAGGAGCGGTTCGTTGGGGAACACCGGGGTGCCTTCCGGCATGGCCCAGATGTCGCCCGTGAAGCGGAACTCCCGGAGGAACTCCAAAAACTCCGGCGCGAAGCAGCCCTTGGACGCCAGATAGTCCAGGTCCTCCTGATCGAAGCGCAGGTCCTGGATGTACTCGATGACCTGCGCCAGCCCCGCCGCCAACGCAAAGCCGCCGCGGTCCGGTACGGAGCGGTAGAACACGTCGAAATAGCAGATGCGGTCCTTCAGACCGGTTTGGAAATAGCCGTTGGCCATCGTCAGCTCGTAGAAGTCGCAGAGCATGGTCAAGTTGGTTTTCGCTTTCATAACAGAAAGTCTCCTTCGTCTCAGGTGACAAGACACCTGCTTGTTGCCCCTATTATACTCAACCTGACGAAAAAAGCAAGGGAAAAAGCCAATCCCAGGGAGATCCGGCGGAATCGGAGAGGTCCGTCACCGGGAAATCGAAGCAGCGGTCAAGTCTGCCGTCGAACCCCGGCTGTGACCGGACCGCGCCGCGATGTACCCGCGTAGTACCGCTTTTCCGGGCCGCAGCTTGACAAAACGAGACGGAACGGTTATACTGAACATAGAAAGGGTGCTGCCAGTAAGCGGTTGGCCCCTATACGTGCGATTGAAGTAACCGCTGGGTTGGGGAACCGTAGGCGGTTGCTTCTTTTTGTTTCGCGCCGCGCTGGAAGAGGCTTCTTTCCTGACTCCCAGCATAACACGATGTTCCGCAATATGCAACCTCCGGGCGTGTTCCAACGGGCGGCGGAACAAAACGTACCAAGAAAGGGGGACGTTCGATTGGAACCTGTCCTGCACGTACACGATCTGTCGATCACGTTCACGCAGAACGACCCGTCCCGGCGGGACCTGGAAGCGGTCCGGCGGCTGTCGCTGACGGTGGAGGCGGGACAGCTGACGGCGTTGATCGGTTCCAGCGGGTCCGGCAAGAGCCTGCTGGGGCACAGTATCTTCGGGATACTGCCCGACAACGCGGCCGTCGGCGGAGAAATCCGCTACCGCGGTCAAACGCTGACGCCGCAGCGTGCGGAGCGGTTACGGGGACGGGAAATCGTCCTGATTCCGCAGGGGGTGACGTACCTGGACCCTTTGAGGAAGGTAGGGTCTCAGGTCTGCGGCGGGCGCGGGAACCGGGCCCGGGTCCGGGACGCGTTGGGCCGGTACGGCCTGCCGCCGGAGACGGCGGAGCGGTACCCGTTCGAACTGTCCGGCGGTATGGCGCGCCGGGTGCTGATCGCCGCGGCGGTGGTCAACAAACCCCGTTTCGTCGTCGCGGACGAGCCGACGCCGGGTCTGGACCCCCGGACCGCGCGGCGTATTCTGGGCCACTTGAAGGAGCTGGCGCAGGACGGCGCGGGGGTGCTTCTCATCACCCACGACCTGGAACAGGCGTTGACGGTCGCGGACCGGGTCGCGGTGGTGTACGCCGGGGAGACGGTGGAGGAAGCGGACGCGGGTGATTTTGCAGCGGGGCGTCTGCGGCATCCGTTCAGCCGGGCGTTGTGGGACGCGCTGCCTGAAAACGGCTTCCGCTCCATTCCCGGGACCCAGCCCGCGCCGGGCGAGACGGGGACCGGTTGTCCATTCGCGCCGCGCTGCCCCAGAAGCGACGCGGCGTGCCGGAACGCGGCGTCGATTCCCTACCGCCCCATCCGGGGCGGTCTGGCGCGGTGTCTCCACCCGGAAGGAGAGGAACTTTCATGAGCCTTACCGCGGAAACGCTGACGTTCCGCTACCCCGGCCGGGAGACGGTGCTGGAGAACGTCAGCCTGACGGTCTCCCCCGGCGAGCGGGTCGGGTTATCCGGCCCCAGCGGGCGGGGCAAAACGACTTTGTGCAAGCTGCTGGCCGGTTACGAGCGGCCCGTTCAGGGCCGGGTGCTGGCGGACGGGAACCCGCTGTCGGCGTTTTCCGGGCCGTGTCCGGTGCAGCTGATCTGGCAGCACCCGGAGAGCGCGGTGGACCCGCTCCTGCCCTTAGCCGAAAGCCTGGCCGAGGGCGGCGCGCCGGAGGCGCGTATCGTGGACGCGCTGCACATCCAGCCCGCATGGGGCAAGCGTTACCCGGCGGAGCTGTCCGCGGGAGAACTGCAACGGTTCTGCATCGCCCGCGCCCTGAAACCTGGAGTACGTTACCTGCTGTGCGACGAGATCACCGCCATGCTGGACCCCATCACGCAAGCGCAAATCTGGCGGTTTCTGCTGGAGGAAACGCAACGGCGTCCGTTGGGGCTGCTGATCGTCAGCCACGACGCCGCGCTGCTGGGGAAGCTCTGTACGCGGGCCGTCTCCCTGGACCCGCCCCCGGCGGGTTAGCAAAACGGGAAGGTTTTCCTTACGTTTTCCACATTTTGCACAGGTTCGTTCACTTTTTCTGAAAACGTCCCCGGCGTCCGCCGCCCCGGCCGGAAAAGTATTTGCTTGTACGCCAAAAAAACAGTTGTCAGACGCTCAAGTTTAAGGTATAATAACCATACGATGGTTATGATGCGATTCCAGCGGTTTTGCTCCGTCCCCGGGGGACCAGAACGCGGCGCACACGTCCGTCTCGCAAAAGCAGCGGCCACGCCCATCTCGTAAAAGCTGTATTTTCCCCCGGAGGGGGAAAATACAAAAAATTCCCTTTCTTCGTTGCCAAACGGAGAAAAACAGCGGCCACGCCCATCTCGTAAAAGCTGTGTTTTCCCCCCGGAGGGGGGAAAATACAAAAAAATTCTCTTTCTTTGTTGTCAAACGGAGAAAAAGCAGCTCAAAATTAAGGAGTGGAAACAAGACATGGGGTATTCTGTACAAAACATCCGTAACGTCTGCCTGCTGGGCCACGGTGGAAACGGCAAGACCGCTTTAGCGGAAAGCCTGCTGTATATGACCGGCGCGATTGACCGCATGGGCCGGGCGGTGGACGGCAACACCGTCTGCGACTACGACCCGGAGGAGGTCAAACGCCAGATTTCCATCTCGCTGTCCGTCGCGCCCCTGGAGTACAAGGGCTGCAAGATCAACGTGCTGGACACGCCGGGCGGCTTCGACTTCTCCGGCGAGGCGATGGAAGCCTTGCGCGCCGCGGACGCGGCAATTATCGTCTGCTCCGCGAAGGACGGCATCTCGGTGGGATTGGAGAAGGCCTGGAAGTACTGCGAGGAGCGGAATATGCCCCGTTTCATCTATATCTCCAAGACCGATGAGGACAACTCCGACTACAACGCTACCTTCGAGGCCCTGCGGGCCAAGTACGGCAACCGGATCGCGCCCGTGGTGGTGCCGATTTGGGACGATAACAAGCGCGTCACGGGCATCATCGACGTGCTGAATAAGCGCGCCTACGAGATGCAGAAGGGCAAACGGGTGGAGATCGAGATCCCCGGCGGGAAGGCGGACGTCATCACGGAGTTCAACGACGCGCTGAAAGAGTCCGTGGCCGAGACCAGCGAGGAGTTCATGGAAAAATTCTTCGGCGGCGAGGACTTCACTTACGCCGAGATGATTCAAGGCTTGCGGCAAGGCGTGCGGGACCTGTCCCTGTTCCCGGTGCTGTGCGGCTCCGCGATCAACTGCTTAGGTTCGCTGATGCTGATGGACTATATCGTGGAGCTTCTGCCCACGCCGATGGAGGGCAATTACCACAAGGCTACCAGGTCCGACGGCGAGACGGAAGAGTTCGTGGTCTCCCCCGGCGGCGTGCCGACGGCGTTCGTGTTCAAGACGGTGTCCGACCAGTACGGGAAGTATTCGTTCATCAAAGTGCTGTCCGGGGTCATCACGTCGGACCTGACGTTGGTCAACGCCCGCACCGGCGCGAACGAGAAGTTGGGGCGTCTGTACGTCATGCGCGGGAAGAAAGCCGAGGAAGTCAAAGAATTGAGCTGCGGCGATATCGGCGCGATTGGCAAAATGGACAAGGTCCGGACCGGCGACACCCTGTGCGACAGCCGGAAGGTCGTGTCGCTGAAGCAGATCCCCTTCGCAGAACCGTGCTACTCCGTGGCCATCTCGCCCAAGACCCGCGGGCAGGAGGACAAAGTCGCTCAGGGCCTGAACCGCCTGAACGAAGAGGACCCGTCGTTCTACGTGGTCAACAACGCGGAGACGCATCAGATGGTCATCTACGCGGCGGGAGACATTCAAGTGGACGTGCTGGTGGCGAAGCTCAAGAGCCGCTTCAACGTGGAGGCGGAACTGAAAGCGCCTCGGGTCCCGTACCGGGAGAAGATCCGCAAGACGGTGCAGAAACAGGGGCGGCATAAGAAGCAGACGGGCGGCAGCGGACAGTTCGGAGACGTGTGGATCCGGTTCGAGCCGAACCCGGAGGAAGAAGAGATGGTGTTCGCGGAGGAAGTGTTCGGCGGTTCGGTGCCGAAGAACTTCTTCCCGGCGGTGGAGAAGGGCCTGCGGGAAGCCTGCGTACACGGTCCGCTGGCCGGGTACCCGGTGGTGAACCTGAAAGCGGTCCTGTACGACGGCAGCTACCACCCGGTGGACTCGTCGGAAATCGCGTTCAAGACGGCGGCGCAGCTGTCCTACAAGGCCGCGATGTCGGAAGCGAACCCGGTTCTGCTGGAACCCATTGGGGAGCTGAAGGTCACGATTCCGGACAGCTACATGGGCGACGTCATGGGTGACATCACGAAACGCCGCGGGCGTGTGATGGGGATGAACCCGACCAGCGACGGCGAACAGGTGCTGGAAGCGGAAGTGCCTATGGCAGAGATGACGAGCTACGCGATAGATCTGCGCGCGATGACGCAGTCGCGCGGTTCCTACACGTTCCACTTCATCCGCTACGAGGACTGCCCGCCCGCCGCGCAGGAGAAAGCGATTGCCGCGGCGAAGGCAATGGCCGAGGAGTAAGTACAAGTTTCCGGCGGCGCCCGTCCCGAATGGGACGGGCGCTGTTTTTGTTGGGCTCCGCCCAAACCCGCCAGGGCTCCGCCCTGGACCTGCCAGGGGGCCCGGCCCCCTGGACCCCGATGCTGCGGTCCGTGGGCAGGAATTTGAAACGTTCCGCTTTTTAAGTCGGGCCACGCGCTGGACCCCGATGCTGGGAACGTTCAGGACCAAGGGGAAAGCTCTACACGGACGAAGTAGCCTTGCGGGTGGCGGCAGACGGGGCATTGAGCAGGCGCGGCGGTGGAAGTGACGACGTAACCGCAGTGCAGGCAGGTCCATTGGACGTCCACCTGGGAGCAGAACAGCTGTTCTTTTTCCAGCAGGTCCGCGAATTTTCCGAAGCGGTCCCCGTGGGTCTGTTCGACGTTGGCGATGTTCTCGAAGAGCTTGCCGACCAACGGGAAGCCCTCGTCCATAGCGGTACGGGCGAAGTGCTGGTAATCGTGTTCCCATTCCTGGTACTCGTTGTGCTGTGCGGCGCGGAGGTAGTCGCGCAGATCGGCGAAGATATCCACAGGGTAGGTGCCGTCGACCCGGATGGTCTGTCCGCCCAAATCGGCCAATTGGCGGTAAAATTGTTTGGCGTGTACCTCTTCCTGACCGGCGGTGAACATAAAAACACTCTCAATGACGGCTAAACCGGCTTTGTGCGCGATTCCGGCGGCGATGGTGTAACGGTTTCGGGCCTGACTTTCGCCGGCGAAGGCGCGCATCAGATTTTCCTTCGTCTGGCTGTGCAGAAAGGCTTCTGTTTTATCGGGCATGATGGTCCCTCCTTCTCATGATAGGGTAGTATGCCCGAACCGGACCGAAAAACTCCGGGATGCAAGTATTTTCTCGTTTTGAGCGGACGTTTCTCTCTCGCAATTCCTTCGCTTCGCTTCCTTCGCTTCCCTCGCTTCCTCAACCACAGCCGGGCTTTGGAAGGGGGGAAGGGGGAAGGGAATGAATCTTTACTTAGTGGGTCAGTAATTTGTTTTATCTTTATTTAATTGCGTTTGATTCTCCAACGTTGGGAAATCCGACGCCGGGTTCTCCAACGTTGCCTGAGTTAAAAAAGGGTTGCTCCCGAATGATGTACTCGGTCCCCAGGAGACAGCCTTTTTCGTCCCGCACGCGGGAACGCTGGACGTACCCGGCGTGTTCCAGCTCCCTCACTGCGGAGCGGATTGCATCTTTGCTCTCCATGCTGATGTGCGCCAGCCCGGACAGCGTATAGTCCCAATCCTCCGGGAGACTGAGCATCAGGGACAGCAAACCTTTCGCATCCAGGGATATGGTCTTGTCCCGCAGGTGGTAGTTGCTCATTACGGTGTAATTTTGGGTATGCTCCACGCGAAAAACTGACATAAGTATTCCTCCTTAAAAGTCCTTCTACTAATGGCGGGAAAAACCGGAAAGTTGTACGTTTGCGTACACCTTTCCGGCTTGTTTTTTTGTACGAATTTTCCGCGTTTCTCCGCCTGAAAACAGGCGAAATCGCTAATCCCGGAAACCCCGATTCCTGAAAAGGGACCGTATTTGCCTCTTGTTATTCGGGTTGCGCTGTGGTAAAATAGCCGCTGCGAGGATCGCAAATTTATTTTGGAGAGCTTTGGCACATTGCTCAATCTCCCCCCGGACTGGAGCGAGGAATTTTGAAGACCTATGAGGCCGGACAATTTGACATCGCCGTCATCGGCGCGGGACACGCCGGGATTGAGGCCGCGTTAGCCGCGGCCCGGATGGGTCTGCGGACCTTGTGCTTCACCATCAACCTGGACGCCGTGGGCAATATGCCCTGTAACCCCGCCGTAGGCGGCACCGGGAAAGGGCATCTGGTCCGGGAACTGGACGCCTTAGGCGGCGAAATGGCCCGCGCCGCAGACCGGGCCTGCATCCAGTACCGCCTGCTCAACCGGAGTAAAGGCCCTGCGGTCTGGTCGCTCCGCGCCCAGGCGGATCGCCGGGAATACCAGAAGATTATGAAACATACGTTGGAGAAGCAGGAGAACCTGTGGGTGAAGCAGAGCGAGGTTGTGGAAATCTCTGTGGAAAATGGGGAAATCTCTGGCGTCGTGACCCACACCGGCGCGGCTTACGCCGTCCGAGCCGTGGTCGTGGCGACCGGGACTTACTTGGGCGGGCGCACGATTGTAGGCGAAGTGGTCCGGGATTCCGGCCCGGACGGGTTGGCGGCGGCACTGCCGCTGACCCAGTGCCTGGTCAAGCTGGGACTCCCGATCCGCCGCTTCAAGACGGGCACGCCGCCCAGAATCAACGCCCGCAGCGTAGATTTCTCCAAAATGGAGCGTCAGGACGGGGACGGAGACGGTTTAGCGTTCTCGTTCCAGACCAAAACGCCCCCAAAAAATCAAGCCGTCTGCTGGCTGACCTACACCAACGAGCGTACTCACGCGATCATCCGGGCCAATCTGGACCGTTCCCCTCTGTACGACGGGACGATTGAGGGCGTCGGTCCCCGGTACTGCCCCTCCATTGAGACCAAAGTGGAACGGTTCCCGGAAAAAACGCGCCACCAGCTGTTCATTGAGCCGATGGGTCTGGACACGGAAGAGCTGTATGTGCAAGGTTTTTCCTCCTCCCTGCCGGAGGAGGTGCAGATTCAGATGCTCCACACCATCCCCGGTCTGGAACACGCCGAAATGACCCGTTGCGCTTACGCGATTGAATACGACTGCGTGGACCCAACCTGCCTGGAACCGACGTTGGAGACCAAAGCGGTTTCCGGTTTGTACGGCGCGGGGCAGTTCAACGGCTCTTCCGGCTACGAGGAGGCCGCCGTGCAAGGTTTCGTCGCCGGGGTGAACGCCGCGCGGAAGCTGTTAGGAAAACCGCCGTTGATTCTCCGCCGGGACCAGGGCTATATCGGCGTGTTGATTGACGACCTCGTCACCAAGGGCACCAACGAGCCTTACCGGATGATGACGTCCCGCACGGAGTACCGCCTGCTCCACCGCCAGGACAACGCCGATCGGCGTTTGACGCCCATCGGCTACGAGTTGGGTCTGGTATCCCGGGCGCAATACGAGAAGGTGCAGGAAAAATACGCGGCGGTAGACCGGGAGATTCAGCGGTTGGAACACACCGGCACGCCGCCTACGGCGGCGTTGGAGTCGCTTCTGGAGTCGCGCGGGGAACCGCCTGTCCGGGACGGGGCGCGGTTAGCGGACTTGCTCCGCCGCCCGCGGCTGACTTACGCCGATTTGGCCCCGCTGGACCCGGACCGGCCGGAACTTCCCCCGGCGGTGGTCCGCGAGGCGGAGATTACCATCAAATACGCCGGGTACATCGACCGTCAGCTCCGTCAGGTGGAGGAAGTCCGCCGTTTGGAGGACCGGCCTATGCCTGCGGAGATTGACTATCTATCAATCCGCGGCCTGCGTCTGGAGGCCCGGCAGAAGTTGGACGCCATACGCCCCCGGAACTTAGGCCAAGCCAGTCGGGTTTCCGGCGTCTCCCCCGCCGACGTGGCGGTGCTGATGATCTACCTGAAATCCACGGAGGGCGGAGGCTAATCTCCCAACCCTCACCGGGCGGGCGTTCCTTTTCTTGAGAGAAAAAGAAACCGAAAAGGAGCTTTAGTCTCAGAAACACGAGAGAAAAGGCGGGAAAGCGATTCAAAAGAATCAGCTTTCCCGCTTTTTGGTTTCTCAGCCCAGGAGCAACATCAGGATAGGGATACTGATGAAGCTCCCGAGGGTGGACAGACAGGCGCCGGTTGCGGCGTAGTGTTCATCGGCGCCGAACTCGCCTGCCATGACGGTGACTTGGCTGACCACAGGCAGCGCGCTTTCGACGATGAACACGTTCTTTGCCAATCCGGACATCCCGAACAGCGTGCAGAACGACGCGCAGATGACGGGGGCGATAGCCAGACGCACGAGGAGCATCGTCGGCAGGCCGCGCATCAGGCGCAGATTTTTCAGGCCCAGCTCGTAGATGACGTAGCCGCAGTAGATCAGGGCGAGCGGGGACACGGAACTGCTGATATAGTCGGCAAAGCGCATGATGGGCGCGGGCGGGCGGAGGTCCAGCACAAGCAGCAGTAAAGTGACGCCGACGGTAATGACGGGAGGTTTTTTCAGCAGGTTCTTGAGGACTTTCGCGGGTCGGAGACCTCCTCCGCCTTTCGTGCCGGAGTACTCGATGAGCAAAAACCCGGCGGACTGTGTGAAGGAGGTGTTTGCCAGGTAGTAGGTCATCAGGTAAGGCATACAGCTCTGGCCGAACAGCTGCATACAGACGGGGATCCCGATGAAGAGCGTGTTGGACAGGCCCGCCATGCAGACGAAAACGCCCCACTGTTCCCGCGGCAGGCGGAGCAGGCTGGCTAAGAGGACGGACAGGGCCATCGTCGCCGCGACGCCCAGCAGCGCGGACAGGAGCATTACGCCTGCCTGCGTCAAACTGTCCCGGTCCAGGTTTTCCAGCAGGCCCACCAGGCAGTTGCAGGGTACGGCGATATTGATGATATATTTGCTGACAAAGCTCTTCTCCTGCGCGGACATCCAGCCCAAGCGGCCCATAAAGTAGCCCACGGACATGAGCATCAGCAGCACCAGGGACGCGGACAGCGCGTTGAAAAAACCTTCCACGAGGAGCCTCCTTTTGCTGTTTGGTCCTGTGGCCGCGCGGGACCAGGGTCTTGTTTAGGATTCGTTTGGCGTTCCGGGACGCGGGCCGTTCTGGTTTCCCTTACTGTTGGGGCGGCGGCGGCGAGCGGGACGGCGTGGTTCTTTCCCGCTGGGTGCGGCAGTCGGTTTTGCCTGCTGTGGCGGGCGGGTCCGACGTGGACCGTCTCCCTCCGGACGGGCAGGCCGGTCCGGTTGTTTGGGCGCGTTTTCCGGACGCGGGGGACGGTTATGGTTCCGGTTCCGGCGGCGGCGGGAAGGCGATTGATTTTCCTCCGGGCCGTCCGGGGTCTCGTTCCGCAGCAGCACCGCTTCCAACGCCGCGCTCAAAGAGCTTTCCTCCTGCGTGTCGGACGCTTCTCCGGCTGTTTCCTCCACGGGACGGCGGAGTTTGGCCAACTCCTCCAGCGACGGTTCTACGTAGCCTTCCGGACGTTTTCCTTTTCCGTTCCGGATGACGCACAGCTCACAGTTATGGTAACATTTCGGGGCTTCCGGGGCGGAGTCCAAGCGCACCTGCACGGTCTGGCGCAGGAGGTTGACGCTGGAGACGGTCCCTGCGCCGTCTGGGGTCTCCACGAAGGAGTCCATCTTCGGCGCGGACTTCACCAAGCTCTCGTAAGCCTCCTGTTCGTACTTCAGGCAGCACATCAAGCGGCCGCAGGTGCCGGAGATTTTGGTTGGGTTCAGGGAGAGGTTCTGTGTTTTGGCCATTTTGATGGAGACGGGTTGGAACTCCTCCAAAAACTGGCTGCAACAGAAGGGCCGGCCGCAGATGCCTAACCCGCCCAGCATTTTGGCCTCGTCCCGGACGCCGATCTGCCGCAGTTCGATACGGGCGTGGAGGGTACCGGCCAGGTCCTTGACCAAGGCGCGGAAATCCACGCGGCCCTCGGAGGTGAAGAAAAACAGCACTTTATTGCCCTCGAAGCTGTACTCCACGTCCACCAGCTTCATATCCAAGCCATGCTGTGCGATCTTCTCCTGACAGATGCCGAAGGCACGTTTTGCTTTTTCCCGGTTGCGTTCCAAGGCTTTGAGGTCCTCTTCGGTGGCGGCGCGGAGGACGGGCCGCAGAGGCGCGGTCAATTCCATCTCGTCGATAGGGGTATTCCCCTGGGTGCAGAAGCCGAACTCCACGCCCCGGGCGGTTTCCACGATGACGCCGTCTCCCTCCTGAAACTGCCTGCCATCCGGGTTGAAGTAGTACTGTTTCCCGCCGCTTTTGAAGCTGACGCTGATAATTTCAATCATAAGGTTTGCTCCTTTATTTCTCTGAAAACATCCCCGCGCACAGCCAGCCGGATAACTGAGCGGTTGCGTTCACCTGGGCGGACTGCCGCAGGAGCCGGACCAGTTCCGCCGCCCGGAGCAATCTCTGTCGGTTTCCGTGTGCCGCGCGGCTCCCGAGCTGGCTTTCCAACTCGTCCAGCAGGCGAGGCAGTTCTTCCCGGCTCTGCTTGTCCAGGATCAAGGTCTCCGCAAAGAGCTGTGATTCACTGGCGCGTTCCAACGCGTCGCACAGCTTCCCGGCCAACGCCCGGCGGGCTTGGACCGTCTCCCCGGTCCCCGCCAACGCCTCCACGCCACGGCCTAACACTCCCTGACACGTCCGTACCGCCTGGCGGATTTCCTCCTCCGTCTTCTCCGGGAAACGCGCCCGGAGGTAGTCCGCGCACACGTCCGGCGCGACCGGCGCGAGCGGGAGCTGTTCGCATCGGGACAGGATCGTTGGAAGTACCCCGCCGGTGTTTTCGGCCAGCAGCAAGAAGGCCGCGTAACCCGGCCCGTCTTCCAGCAGCTTCAACATCGCGTTCTGCGCGGACGGGTTCATCCAATCCGCGTGTTCCAGGATGTAAACTTTCCGTTCTCCCTCGTTGGGGCGTATATAGGCGTCGGCACGGAGCTTCCGGACCTGTTCTACTGTGATTGGTTTGTTCTCCTTCTCCCCGGACAGAATCACCGCGTCCGGGTGGATTCCCGCCGCGACCTTCCGGCAGGCCGGGCAATCCCCGCAAGGTTTCCTCCCGACGCCTGTGCAGAGCATCGCCGCAGCAATCAAACGCGCTGCTGTGTGCTTCCCGGAGCCTGCGCCGCCGGAGAGCAGATAGGCGTGAGTGAATCCGCGGTTTGTTCCGTTCTGAAACACGATCTGTTTGATTTTCTCGTTGCCCGCCAGAATCGGCAGCGCCATAGTCATCCCTGTTCCTTCCTGATTGTTGAGGTGGTGTTTGTAATAATTGCCCACTTTCCGCCGCATCGGGGTCCAGGGGGCTGGCCCCCTGGCGCGGGTCCAGGG
>CANDKT010000040.1 GCA_947385365.1 uncultured Bacillota bacterium
AGGGGAGCCGCGCTTTGCGTTTTGAATGTTGGGCTCCGCCCAAACCCGCCAGGGCCCTGCCCTGGACCCGCCAGGGGGCCAGCCCCCTGGACCCCGGTACGGCGGAAAGTGGTCCATCTCTGACCCCGAAAGCAACACAAAAAGGAGGTCTTTCACTTGGAATTTGCCGTCTCCGTCTTGCTGTCCGGCATCTCCGTGGGAGGACAGTATGCGCTGATCGCCATCGGTTACACGATGGTGTACGGCATCCTTCGCCTGATTAACTTCGCTCATGGCGACGTGTTCATGGTCTCTGGTCTGATGGGAATCTACCTGTCGTCCAGTTTACCGCTGCCGTTGGCCTTGCCGCTCGCGCTGGTGATGACGGTAGCCCTAGGATTCTGCATCGAACGCGTGGCTTATAAACCGCTGCGTTCCGCGCCTCGTATGTCCGTGATGATCTCCGCCATCGGGGTCAGCTACCTGCTCCAGAACACCGCGACGTATATCACGGGCGGTCAGCCTATGAACTACCCCACCATTCCCTTCCTGTCAGACTCAGTGGTCATTCTGGGCGCGTCGACCAAATGGGTGACGATTATCACCCCGTTCCTGGTCCTCGCGCTGGTCGTCGCGCTGACCCAGCTCATCAATCACACCAAAGTCGGTATGGCTATGCGGGCCGTGGCGAAGGACTTCGAAACCAGTCAGCTGATGGGCATCAAGATCAACTCCGTCATTTCCGCGACGTTCATCATCGGCTCGTTCCTGGCCGCCGTCGGCTCCATGCTCTACTTCAGCAATTACCCCTACATCACGCCCACCGCAGGCGCAATGCCCGGCCTGAAAGCCTTCGTCGCCGCCGTGTTCGGCGGGATCGGCTCCATCCCCGGCGCGGTCATCGGCGCGTTCCTGATCGGCATCTGTGAGAACATCGTCAAAGTCCTCCCCTTCGAGGGCGCGTCCACCTTCGTCGACGCGTTCACCTTCGCGCTGCTGATCGTCATCCTGGTTGCCAAACCCACCGGCCTGTTCGGTGAGAAGGTCTCCGATAAGGTCTGAGGGAGGTGCCCGCTATGCTCGAAAAAAAGTCCAACAAAACCGCTTGGCTCGGGTTCGGCTTCGCCGCAGCTCTGCTGGCCCTGGTCGTGCTGCTGGAGAACCTGACCCTGTTCCTCCCCGCCGCCGCCCTGCCGAAACAGCTCCTGCCTACCTCTATGCTGTTCACCGTGCTGAAAAAAGGTGCGGTCTACTCCCTGGTCGCTGTCTCCATGAACCTGCTCAACGGCTTCACCGGCCTGTTCTCCCTCGGCCAAGCCGGGTTCATGCTGCTGGGCGCGTATACTTACGCCATCCTCACCGTCCCGGCCGACGTGCGCGACTCCGTCTACTACCTGTACGGCGGCTCCGCCGTGAAGTTCTCCCTGCAAGGCATCTTCGCGTCCTTCCTGGGCTCCGAAGGACCCGGCGGCGCGGTCAGCCTGTTCCTCGGCGTGCTGCTGGGCCTCATCCTCGCAGGCTGCGTCGCCGCGCTGTTCGCGTGGCTCATCGGCCTGCCCGTGCTGCGCCTCAAAAGCGACTACCTCGCCATCGCCACCCTGGGCTTCGCGGAGATCCTCCGCGCCGTCTTCCAATGGCAGGCCCTCGGACCCGTCACCAACGGCGCGAATATGATTAAAAGTTTCCCCACCTTCTCCTCCTTCAACGTCAAGGTCGGCGGGAAAGTCGTCCTCTACCTGTCCACCTTCGTCCCCTTCCTGGTGGCAATCGTCTGCATCACCATCATCGTCCTCCTCATCAACTCCTCCTACGGCCGCGCCTTCAAGGCAATCCGCGAGGACGAAATCGCCGCCGAAGCGATGGGCATCAACCTGGCCCGCCATAAACTGCTGTCCTTCTGCATCTCCGCGTTCTTCGCCGGAGTCGGCGGGGCCCTGTTCGCCATGTACGCCAACAACGCGCAGGCAATGGTCTACACCTCTACCATGACCTACGAAATCCTGCTCATCGTCGTCATCGGCGGCATCGGGTCCATCTCCGGCAGCTGCATCGCAACCTTCTTCTATGTGGCCTGCTCGGAATGGTGGCTCCGCTTCCTGGATCAGGAGATCGTCTTGAAAAACGGCTTCAAAGTCCCCTTCCTGCGCAACGGGTTCCGTATGGTGGTGTTCTCCGTCGTCATCATGATCGTGGTGCTGTTCTTCCGCAAGGGCCTGATGGGCGACAAAGAACTCCCGGACCTGTTCCGCAGACGCCGCAGAAAGGAGACGACCGCAAAATGAACGGAAATGTGCTGCATCTGGACCATATCACCATGCAATTCGGCGGCGTGGTGGCGGTCAACGACTTGACGCTGGACGTGAACCAAGGGGAGATCGTCGCGCTGATCGGCCCCAACGGCGCGGGGAAAACCACCGCGTTCAACTGCATCACCGGCGTGTACGAGCCGACCAATGGCCGGGTCGATTTCCTGGGTCAGGCCATCGTGGAGAACTTCCCCCAGGGCAAAATGGACAAACAGTACGCCGGAGAACAGAAGGGCGCATATACCCAAAAGCTGGCTCCCACACCCGACAAAATCACCCATCTGGGGATCGCCCGGACGTTCCAGAACATCCGCCTGTTCTCCGCGCTGACGGTGTTCGAGAACGTACTCATCGCCAAGCATATGCGCGCCAAACAGAACGTGTTCTCCGCTACGTTCCGCTTCAACCGGGCCGAGGAACACCGGATGCGTCAGGAAGCAATGGCGCTGCTGGAGGAACAGGACCTGGCCGGGTTGAAGGACGAGATCGCCGGAAGCCTGCCCTACGGGCTCCAGCGGCGTCTGGAGATCGCCCGGGCGTTGGCGACCCAACCGAAACTGCTCCTGCTGGACGAGCCCGCCGCCGGAATGAACCCGCAGGAAACGCAGGAATTGACCGACTTCATCCGGAAGATACGCGGCGAGTACCAGCTGTCCATCTTCATGATCGAACACCATATGGACCTGGTCATGCAGATCTCCAACCGGATCTACGTCCTGGATTTCGGCAGGCTGATCGCGCAAGGGACTCCGGCGGAAGTGCAAAATGATCCTCGGGTCATCGAGGCGTATTTGGGGGTGGCGGACGATGCTGAAAATTGACCGCTTGAAGGTCCGCTACGGCGGAATCGAGGCCGTCAAAGGAATCTCGTTCCAGGTGCCGGAGCGGCAGATCGTTACCCTGATCGGCGCGAACGGCGCGGGGAAATCAACCACGCTGCGCACCATCGCGGGCTTAATCAAGCCCGCCGAAGGCCATATCTACCTCCAAGAGGAGGACATCACCGGCTTGACGCCGGACCGTATCGTCTCCAAGGGAATCACTCTGGTGCCGGAAGGCCGCCATGTGTTCCCCGACCTGACCGTGCTGGAAAACCTGAAAATCGGCGCGTACCTCCGCAAGGACGACCTGAGCGAGGACTTGAAGTGGGTGTACGACCTGTTCCCGCGCCTGAAGGAACGCTCCTGGCAGGCCGCCGGTACGCTGTCCGGCGGCGAACAGCAGATGTTGGCCGTAGGCCGCGCGCTCATGTCCCGGCCTAAGATCATCATGATGGACGAACCGTCCCTGGGCCTGGCCCCCTTGGTCGTCAAGGGTATCTTCGAGATCATCAAGGAGATCCACGCGCAAGGCGTCACCGTCCTGCTCATCGAGCAGAACGCCAATATGGCACTGCACACCGCAGACCTGGGTTACGTCCTGGAGACCGGGAAGATCACGCTGAGCGGTTCCGGACGGGAGCTGCTGGCCAACGAGGCGGTCAAGAAAGCCTACCTGGGCAGCTGAAGAATCCGGCGCGCCGCGGGACGAACGTTCGTTCGTTCCGCGGCGTTTGGCGTCCCCCCACGAAACGAGAAAACCTCTGAAAAAATGACAAAAAACGCGGTAAAAAAAGAAAATCTTGCTGAAAGCAATCGAATCAATACGAAAACTTTCTGGCAGAATTTTCCTGAAACATCTTGCGTATGCTGTCTGATTATGCTAAATTGTAGGTGACCGGTCAATCAATGCGCCGTGGAAACGCTGCGGCAAAAATAAAAATGCAAGGCATAGGGAACTGAAAATTCTGCATGAAAGGAGCTAAACGGATGGAAACAGGGAAGCGTGTTATACTTGCGGACGCGAACGAAGCGTACCGATCGGATCTGGCGGATATCCTCAACCGCGAGCCTGATATCCGGATCGTGGGGCAGACGGGAGATGGAGGAGAATTGATCCGTTTGGCGGCGGAACTGAAAGCGGACGCGATTGTGATGGAGATGCTGCTGACTGGTATGGATGGTCTGGACGTGTTGGATGAGCTGGCGAAACTGCCCATTCCGAGCAAGGTCATTATCCTGTCCAACTACGCTCAAGGCAGAGTGGCGGAAGTGGCCGCCAGTAAGGGCGCGTGTTACTACATGACCAAGCCTTGCCGCCCAACCGCCATCTGCGAGCGAATCCGCGAGTTCACCGCGGAAGAAGCGGACGAGACGCGCGATCTGGCCTACGACAACCTGGAAAGCCGCGTGACCGCCATCATTCACGACGTGGGCGTGCCAGCTCATATCAAAGGCTACCAGTACTTGCGGGAGGCGATCATCACCGCCGTGAACGATATGGACGTCATCAACGCCGTGACCAAGGTCCTCTACCCCGAGGTGGCCAAACGGTTCAACACCACCGCCAGCCGGGTGGAACGCGCCATCCGTCACGCCATCGAAGTGGCCTGGGACCGGGGCGATCTGGAAACGCTGCAAAAATACTTCGGCTACACCGTGTCCAACGCCAAAGGAAAACCCACAAACTCCGAGTTTATCGCAATGATCGCCGACCGCTTGAAACTTCAGATGCGGAGCGCTTGAAATTTGCGCGGCTTTGTGTTATCCTACCATCGAACGCCGCATATGGCGGCCGACCGGGTCCCGGTCGAATTGGATGGCGAGGTGAACGGAATGACAATCGACTATACACCCAGAGGCGTCTGCTCCAGGAAGTTTTCCATCGAAGTGGAGGATGGAACAATCCAGTCCGTGGAGATCTCAGGCGGCTGCCACGGGAACCTGCAAGGAATCTCCAGTCTGTTGCGGGGGATGCCTGTGGAGGAAGCAATCCGGCGTATGGAAGGGATACGCTGCGGCGCGAAACCAACGTCGTGCCCGGATCAGCTGGCTCAGGCTTTGAAAAAGGCGATGTGAGCCGAATGAAGGAGAAAGTACGCCTGCGGAGAAAACGGCGTGCGCAAAACAGCCATTCCGCAGGAAAAAGAGAGAGATGGGAGTGTGCGGCAGACGCTGCACACTCTTCGTTTTTCTCCGGAATACCGCGTTCTTTCCCCCAAAAACGCCGCAAAACCGCTACTTTAAAGCGTGAAAACGCCTTGGAAAGAGGGATGAAAAAAATTAATTTTTTCACTTTATCGGTCGAATTTCTTCCAGATACCGGAATTTTCCCGCGTATCCCGTAACAAAAAAAGACATATTTGTCAAAAGCCAGCAGACATACCAGAAAAATATGTTGCAATTCTTATAAAAATATAATAAAATAGTCACGTCAGGAACGAACCTTGCAAACAGCTTATTAAGAATTGGAGGAAGAAACAATGAAGAAAAAATTTGCATTAGCCCTGGCTGCTGTCATGGTCTTGACTATGGCGTTGACCGCGTGCGGCAACAAAGACACCGGCGGCAACACCGGCGGCAACACCGGCGGCAGCACCGGCGGCAGTAATGCCGGCGGTACCACCGGCGGCAGCAACGCAGGCGGTACCAGTCAGGGCGGCGATACCCAGACCGGCGGCAAACTCACCGGCGGCGGCGGCAGACTGACCTTTACCACCGGCGGCGATCAGGGCACTTACTACGGCTTCGGCACCGTCCTGGCCGGTCAGATCAGCGACCTGAGCGATACCACCGTCACCGCTATCGTGGGCAAGGGCTCCAAAGCCAACATCGAACTGATGAACCTGGGCGACGCACAGCTGGGCTTTGTCCAGTCCGACGTTATGGCTTACGCCTATAACGGCGAGCGTCTGTTCGACAACAAGATCGACGGCATCTCCACCGTGGCCGCCCTGTATATGGAACAGGTGCAGGTCGTCACCCTCGACCCCAACATCAAGACCATTGCTGACCTGAAGGGTAAGAACGTCTCCGTCGGTGAGTCCGGCTCCGGCGTGTACTTCAACGCCGTCGACGTCCTCGCCGCTTACGACCTCGACGTCGAAAAGGACATCAAGCCCACCTATCAGGGATTCGGCGACAGCGCGGACGCCCTCCAGGACGGTAAAATCGACGCCGCCTTCGTCGTCGCAGGCGCCCCCACCACCGCTATCACTTCCCTGGCCGCCAGCCGCGACGTCTATATCGTCGAGCTGGACGACGAGCATATCGACAAGCTGATTGCGGCTTCCCCCTACTACAGCAAGAACGTCATCCCCGCCGCCGCTTACGGCCTTGACAAAGACGCCACTACCGTCGCCGTAGGCGCCGTCATCATCGCCCGCGACGACTGCTCCGAAGGCGATATCTACAACACCGTCGCCGGTATCTTCAACAGCATCGACACCCTGGGCCACGACAAGAAAAACGAGCTGGACCTGGACTTCGCCGCCAGCATCACCGCCGTGCCCTATCACCCCGGCGCAGCGAAGTACTTCGCCGAGCATAACCTCAACGTCCCCACAAAATAAAATCGTTTGGCAGCCATCGGACTGCGGTGGAGCTTACTCCGCCGCAGTCCACTGTCTATCTGTACCTCCCACACTACACAATGCAAAGGTTCGTAACTTGATCTTGGAAGTATGGAGATGTAAAACCGCGCCCGCCGCCTGAACCGTTCCGGGACGGGCGCAACTGAATCGAGAGGATGAAAGGAGATCAAAACGTGAGCAAGAAAAAAGAGCGGGAAATGCCGCCTCCCATCCGCGAGAGCGCAGCAGGCTCCGCCGACGTCGGCAGCGCGGCCGATGTCGATGCGGTCATGAAAAAATTTGACCGGGAATCCAATACGCGCGTCTGGGAAGGAACCCCTAAAATGATCGTGAAGGGCCTCATGATTGCCTTCTCGGTCTTTTGTATGTATCTGACCCTCTTCAACAGAGGTCAGGCGGAGTTCCGCCTGTGTACCTTCCTCGGCGGCATCGTCATCATCGGGTACCTCAACTTCCCCATCAAAAAAGGCGACGTCAAACCCAATCACCTCCCCTGGTACGATATCCTCATCATGATCGCGGGCTGTATCCCCTTCTTCTATTTCGCCTTCAACGCGGAAAAGATCGCCACCACAGACTACGCTATCGTGACCACCGACCCAATGCTCCTCAGCTTCGCCGTCCTCGGCATACTCGCTATGGTCGAACTCTGCCGCCGCAGCGTCGGATTGCCGATCCTCTGCGTCGCGGGCGCGCTCATTATCTACACCCTGGCCCCCTTCGGGGCGCATATCCGTATCGGAAAAGCCCTCTTTGACCTGTTCTACACCACCAACGGCGTCATCGGTACCCCCATTTCTGCCTGCCAGAAGTTTATTGTCATGTTTATTATCTTCGGCGCGTTCCTGGAACGTACCGGAATTTCCAACTTCTTCATCAGCCTGGCGAACTGCGCCGCCGGTTCTTCCTCCGGCGGACCCGCTAAAGTCGCCGTCATCTCCTCCGCCCTGTGCGGCATGGTGTCCGGTTCCTCCGTGGGCAACACCGTGACCACCGGCTCCGTCACCATCCCTATGATGAAGAAAACGGGTTATAAAGGCGAGTTCGCCGGCGCGGTCGAAGCCGCCGCTTCCACCGGCGGTCAGATCATGCCTCCGATCATGGGCGCGGCCGCCTTCATCATGGCCGAAACCACCGGTATCCCTTACCCCCAGATCGTCGTGCTGGCAATCCTGCCCGCTTTCCTCTACTTCGCCGGTATCTTTATCGCCGTCCACCTCGAAGCGAAAAAACTCGGCCTCAAGGGTATCCCCAAAAACGAACTGCCGAAATTCAAGGAGCTGGCTCCCAAACTGTACCTGCTGCTCCCCTTGATTATCCTGGTCGTCCTCGTCTCCACCGGTACCCGCAGCATGGCCTTCTCCGCCGCGATCGCCATCATCGCTTCCATCATCGTCGGCATCATCAACATCTACGTCAACAAGATGTTCCACTTTAAGGACACCTCCGACAACATCAGCTTCGAGAAGGTCCTCGACGCAATGGAAGCCGGCGCCAAAGGCACTATCTCCGTCGCCGCCGCCTGCTCTATGGCCGGTATCGTCGCCGGGTGCGTCACCAGCACCGGTCTGGCCAGCACCCTCCTGCGTACCATCCTGTCCGTCTCCGGCGGCGTGGCCATCGTTGCGCTGTTCCTCACCATGCTGTGCTGTATCGTTCTGGGCATGGGCGTACCCACTACCGCTAACTACTGCATCATGGCCGCCACCTGCGCGCCCATCTTGATGAGCGACCAGATCGGCATCCCCATGATTTGCGCCCACTTCTTCGTGTTCTACTTCGGCATCGTCGCCGACATCACGCCCCCCGTGGCCCTGGCCGCCTACGCCGGTTCCGCTATCGCCAAAGCTCCCCCTATGCGGACCGCTTTCAACGCAACCAAGCTGGCTATCGCCGCGTTCGTCGTGCCTTACATCTTCGCCCTGAACCCCGCTATGCTCTTCCAATTCCCCGCCGGCACCTCCACTGCTATGAAGGTCGTTCAGGCGGTCGTGATCGTAATCACCTCTTTGGCCGGTCTGTTCGGCGTCGCCGCCGCCCTCAACGGCCACCTCTACCGGCCGATGAACCCCTTGTTCCGCCTCGCCATCGCTGCGGGCGGTCTGTGCATGATGATCCCCGGCAACCTCACCGATATCATCGGCGTGGTCGTCGTGGTCGGCATCGTCATCTTCCAGCGCATGAGCGCGAAGAACGCACAGGTTGCTTAAATACGGCGGAATACACACAAAAACAAAAGTATGGCCTCCGGCAAAGCCGGGGGCCATACGTATGTGCGTCCCAGAAAAGGAGAGAGCGACCGTGCCAGAAAAACTCACGCTGCTGAAACAGTACTTCGGTCACAGCGCGTTCCGCGCCGGACAGGAGACCTTGATCGACGCCCTGCTGAACGGTCAGGACGTCCTGGGCGTCATGCCCACCGGAGCCGGGAAGTCCGTCTGTTACCAGCTCCCCGCCCTGCTGCTGCCCGGCCTGCCTGACTCTGGTCCTCTCCCCCCTCATCTCCCTCATGAAAGACCAAGTCACCGCTCTGCTCCAGTCCGGCATCCCCGCCGGGTGCCTCAACTCCGCCCAGAGCTTCGAATCCAGCCGCGACACCTTCCGCCGGGTCCGTCAGGGCCAGTGCAAGCTGCTGTACGTCGCCCCGGAACGCCTCAAAACCCCCGAGTTCCTCCGCCTGATGGAAATCGTTCCCGTCTCGCTCCTGGCCGTGGACGAGGCCCACTGTATCTCCCAATGGGGTCAGGATTTCCGGCCCAGTTACCTCCAGATCGCGGAATTTGCCAGCTCCCTGCCGGTACGGCCCCCGGTCGGAGCCTTCACCGCCACCGCTACCGGACAGGTCAAAGAGGATATCCGCCGCCTGCTCCGCTTACAGAACCCGCTGTGCCTCACGACCGGCTTCGACCGCCCCAACCTCTTCTTCGAGGTCGTCCGCCCCAAACAGAAGGACAGCTACCTGACCGCTTACCTGCGCGAACGGGACGGTCAGAGCGGTATCGTCTACTGCGCCACCCGCAAGACCGTCGAAACCGTCTGCGAGACCCTGCGCCAGTCCGGTTTCCGCGCCGCCCGCTACCACGCCGGACTCCCGGACGAGGAACGCTGGAAAAATCAGGAAGATTTCCTCTACGACCGGGCGAAAATCATGGTCGCGACCAATGCCTTCGGCATGGGCATCGACAAGTCCAACGTCAGCTTCGTGGTCCACTACAACATGCCCAAAAATATCGAAAGCTACTACCAGGAAGCCGGACGCGCCGGTCGGGACGGTTCCCCCGCCCGCTGTACGCTGCTCTTTTCCCTGGGCGACGTCCGGACCGCGCGCTTCCTGATCGACAACACGTCCGAAAACGAGGCCCTCTCCGAAGAAGAACGGGAACGCCTGCGCCGCCGGGACCTGGTCCGCTTGGACCAGATGGCCGGTTACTGCAAGACCTCCGGCTGTCTCCGCGCCTATCTGCTGCGCTACTTCGGTCAGGACGCGCCGGAACATTGCGGAAACTGCGGCAGCTGCTTGAGCGAACTGGAAGAGCGCGACATCACCGTAGAAGCCCAGAAGATCCTCTCCGCCGTGGCCAGAGTGGAGAAAAAATACCGCTTTGGCCTGGGCGTTACGCTGATTATACGAATGCTCCGCGGCAGCAAAGACCAACGGGTCCTACAGCTGGGCCTGGACCAGCTGTCCACCTACGGCATCCTGCGCGGGGAGAACCGCGACCAAATCCGGGCCTATATCGACTGTCTGTTAGAACAGAACTGCCTGCGCTTGGACGGGACGGAATACCCCGTCCTTCGCCTGGGGCCGGAAGCGAAAGACGTGCTGTTTCAGGGAAAGAAAGTCGCTTATGTCTGCCGGAAGCGGAGCCGCGAGGAACGCCGCGAGGACCCAAAACGTGCCCCGGCTCCGGCCAACGCCGCCCTCTTCGAGGCGCTGCGCGCCCTGCGTGCCCGGCTGGCCAACGAAGAGGGCGTCCCCGCCTATCTCGTCTTCTCCAACGCCGCCCTGTCCGATATGGCCGCCCGCCAGCCCCGCACAATGGACGCGTTCCTGCAAGTGTCCGGCGTCGGCGCGGTGAAAGCCCAACGCTACGGCAAGCTCTTCCTACAGGCCATCGCCGAGTGGCAGGCCAAACAGGTCCCCGCTCAAACGTCCGCGTCCGGCAGATCGACGTAGACCGGTTCGTGGCCGGTGGACGCCGTAAACTTGAGAAAATCCTCCCGCCGGAGCTGGATCGTGGACGTGGAGATCCCCGGATGACCGCTGATGTACTCACTGCGCATCAACGCCCGGTCGATGACCAGCTGGACCCGGTGGTCCACGTCAAACAGCAGCTCCAACGCCGAGACCGAACCAGGTACCGTTTGCAGATACTGCGCCATATGTCCCGCGTCCGCGAAAGACAGCCGGGCGCAGTTCAGCTGAGCGGAGAGAAACTTCGTCTTGAACGGCTTGCTGCCCGGCATCATCAGCAGATAAAACTGCGTCTGCTGGCGGTTGCACAGGAACAGGTTTTTGCAAATCTCACTGCCCAGGACAGCTTCCACCGACTGGCAAATCTCAATCGTATCGGCGTGGTCGTGGTCCACCCGCACGAACGGGAGGTCCAACGCCTCCAGCCGGTCGTAGATGGCGAACTCCTGCGGGATACGGTCCCCGGTGGGGCGGCTGGTGTAGCGATTGGGATCAATGTACATAAAAACGACCTCTTTTCTATTGCGGAGCGCGGATTCCCTCCAGCAGTCGCTCCTCTACGATATGCGCAAAGGACCGGAACGCGCTGGGGAGCGCGTAGACGTTTTGCAGAGCGTCCCGGTCCGCCCAGACCCAGCCCGCAGGCAGCTCCGGCCCGCTGGCCTCCAACGCCAAAGCGGTCATGCGCCACTCGATGTGACTGAACACGTGCTTGCCCGTCCCCGCTTGCCGGGTCGATTTGGACGCCAACGCCCAGCAGGCAGGCCAGTCCGTCCCATCGGTCAACTCGTTGGGGTACTCCCACAGCCCCGCCAGAAGCCCCCGCTCCGGACGGCGGCGGAGCGCGACGCGTTCCCCGCGGAAAATCAGGAAAACCGTGCGTTCCTCCACCCGCCGCGCCTTTTTCGGCGACTTCACCGGTAACTGCTGCACGCGCCCCTCCCGCAAAGCCCGGCAGAACCCCGCCACTGGACAGCTCCCGCATAACGGCGCGCCGTTCGGCAGACATACGGTCGCCCCCAGCTCCATCAACGCCTGGTTGAACGTCCCCGGCATAGCCGTCGGAATGACCTGCGCCAGCGCGGCGCGGACTTGACGCCGGACCGCCGGCGCAGCGATATCGCCCTCGTCCCCGGTCACGCGGGCCGTGACCCGCAAAACATTGCCGTCCACCACCGGCTCCGGCAGTCGGAACGCAATCGACGCAATCGCACTGGCGGTGTAGTCCCCTACGCCCGGCAGCGACCGGATGCCGGTATAAGTATTGGGAAATACCCCGCCCCACTCCTCCACAAGGATGCGGGCGGCTTTTTGCAGGTTCCGCGCCCGGCTGTAGTAGCCTAACCCCTGCCATAGCTTCATCAGCTGGTCCTCCGGGAGTTCAGACAAGGCGGATACGTCCGGAGCCGCCTCCAAAAACCGCCGGTAGTACTCCAAAACCGCCGCCACACGGGTCTGCTGGAGCATGATCTCCGAAATCCATACCTGATACGCCGTCGGATCGTGCCGCCAAGGCAGATCCCGCGCGTTCTCCGCGAACCATTCCAGCAGCGGAATGGGCAATCGTTCCAGTTCGTTCAGCGTGAACTCACCTCCGCGCGCCGCGCAGCGGCGCAAAGTGCATAATTATTTTGTTATTATGTATATAAGGAAATTGGGGATTGTGTTTTCCCGGATAAAGTATTAGACTTAAATACAGAACAAAAGTTAAAACTTTAACGATATTTCATCTGCCGCTCTTATGATTTATCGCGGAAAGCTAACTTTGTTCGTGATCATTCCTTTTTCATCCATCCTTCCAGATCAACCAAGCAGAGACATTCCAAGAATGTCTCTGCTTGGCTTTTTCAGCCCTGCCCGAGCATCTGATCCAACATCTGGACCACCTCCAGAACCAGACCGTCACAGTGCGTCTTCCGCTCCAGGCCGCGCTCACGGGACGCTTTCAGCAGCTCCGCGCACGCCGTGGAACCGTGCTGTTCCTGAAACGCCCGGATCACTGCGCCCGCCTGCTTGCTGTCGTACCCGGACGCCCCCAGCACCATCATCGCCCCGGAGAGGGTCCCGCAGACGGAGCCGTGCAGCATACCGGAACCGAAATTCGCGCCTAACGCGAAGGCTTGCGCTTCCGTCAGGCCCATCTCCGCCGCGAACGGGACCAACACCGATTGGCAGCAGTTGTAGTGGACCTGCGTGTCCGCCCGCAAAGCGCGGGCTGTTTCCAAATGAGACATCATACATTCCTCCTGTTCCCCGCCCAAATCCAAAACAGACGGGGTTTAGTTGAAGATATCCGGCGTCTCGGCGAAGAGCTGCCGGACTTGCGCGAGGATGAGGCGATGCTCCGGACGGGAGAGCGTCGGGTCGTCGTCCAGAAGCTGCCGGGCGGCTTGCTGGGCCTGGCTGAGCAGACGGGTGTCTCCGGCTAAATCGGCCAGCTTCATCTGCGGCAGACCGTGCTGCCGCCGCCCGAAGAAATCCCCCGGTCCCCGGAGTTTCAGGTCCTCTTCCGCGATGCGGAAGCCGTCCGTGGTGGACGCCAGCACGCGTAAGCGGCGCAGGGAGTCGATGTTCTGCGCGCCGGTGAGCAGGACGCAATAGGACAAGTGCTTCCCGCGCCCGACCCGCCCCCGTAATTGGTGCAGCTGGCTCAGCCCGAACCGTTCCGCGTTCTCCACCGCGATCAAAGAGGCGTTCGGTACGTCCACGCCTACCTCCACCACCGTGGTGGCGACCAGGACTTGAATCTCCCCCGCGGCAAACGCCGCCATGACCGCTTCCTTCTCCCGGGGGCGTAACTTTCCGTGCAGAAGCCCCACGTTCAGGTCCGGGAAGACCTCCGTCCGGAGCCGGTCCGCGTACTGCTTCACCGACTGGAGCCCCGCGCCTTCCCCGGAACCGTCCTCCTCCACCGCCGGGCAGATGAGGTAAACTTGCCGTCCCTCCTCCACCTGACGCCGGACGAAGTTGTACATCCGCTGCCGTTTATCTTCCCGGACCACGTAGGTCTCCACCGGCGTGCGCCCAGGCGGGAGCTGATCGATGACCGACACGTCCAGGTCGCCGTAGATGATGAGCGCGAGCGTCCGCGGAATCGGCGTCGCGGACATCACCAGCACGTGCGGGACGACGCCCTTCGCCGCTAACGCGGCTCTCTGCGCCACGCCGAACCGGTGCTGTTCGTCCGCCACGATCAGCCCCAGGTTGTGGAAGCTCACGTTCTCGGAGATCAGCGCGTGCGTGCCGATGACCAGGTCCAATTCCCCCTGCGCCAGCTCCTGACGGACCCGGCGTTTTTCCGCCGCCGCCAGCCCGCCCGTGAGCAGCCCTACCCGTACCCCAGCCGGACGGAGCAACGCCGTCAAGGATTTACAGTGCTGTTCCGCCAGCACCTCCGTGGGGGCCATCAGAGCGGCTTGAAAACCGTTCCGGATTGCGACCCAGGCGGCGTAAGCCGCCACCGCGGTCTTGCCGGAACCCACGTCCCCTTGCAGCAGACGGTTCATCGGCCGCCCGGACGCCAGGTCCTGCGCGATCTCGTCCATCACCCGGACCTGCGCCTGCGTGGGCGCGAAGGGGAGCAGCGCAAGAAACGCCTCCCGCTCCGGGACGGAGAACGCGGAACCTTTCCGCCCGCCCCGGCGGCCTTTCAGCAGCGCAAGCCCAATCGACAGGTAAAACAGCTCCTCGAACGTCAGCCTCCGCCGCGCCAGAGACAACGCCTCCTCATCCGCCGGAAAGTGGATGTTTTGCAAGGCGAACTCCACCCCCGCCAGCTGGTGCGTCTGCCGCAGCGCGGAAGGAAGCGTCTCCGGCACCTGCCCGGCGCAGGTCAGCGCGCGGCGCGCCAGCGAGGCTAACAGATGATTGCCAATCCCCGCCGTCAGCGGGTAGACGGGCATGATACAGCCCGTGAAGTTCCGGCTGCTGACGCGCTCAAAAACAGGGTTCGTCATCGTGCGGCGGCGGTTCTGCTCCTCCACCGCGCCGAAAAAAATGTACTCTTCCCCCTGCCGGATCGCCTTCTCCACGTAGTCCTGGTTGAAAAAGGTGATGTAGACGATCCCGGTCTGATCCGCCGCCTTCAGCTGGACCAGCGTCAAGCCTCTCCGGACGTAGGACAGCCGGGGACGTTCCGCCGCAATCGCCGCCACGCAGACCCGGACGCCTAAAGGCGCGTCCTGAATCGTGGCGTACTGCCGCCGGTCCTCGTAGTCCCGGGGGTAGTAGTGCAGCAGACTGTCCACCGTCGTCAGTCCTAACTTCTCCAACTTTTTCGCTCGGGCCTCTCCGACCCCAGGGAAATCCGTCAGCGGCGTGCCGCAGGTGACATCCATAGGTACTCCTTTCCCCGCGCGGGCCGCAGCCCGTAGGTTCGCACACCCTATTTTATCACAAAAGGGCTGGAAAAGTAAAGAAGTCAATGGCGAAATGCCTGCGCCTGCTCCCGGAAATCGCGCCCTCCGGCGTCGATTTTTTCTTGCGTTTCCTACTTGACATACGCCGCTAAATATAGTATCATAAACAAACGGTTTGAGTGTTCCGCTCCACCCCCGCGCCGCGCTCAATCCGAACGCTTCCCTCCGCGCGCTAGCGTGGCTCAATGGCAGAGCACATCACTCGTAATGATGGGGTTGTGGGTTCGATTCCCACCGCTAGCTCCATCCTGTGTCGCGGAACGAATGCAGGCGAAAAACACCGCATGAAAATGCGGTGTTTTTTTGTGCAGAAGCCACGCTCCCCTTCAAGGAGCGTTGTGAAGCCCCTGACGGAACGTTTCGTTCCCATCAGGGGCGGTTTTTGTGCGGAAAAACCCCCGGACCCGACGAAAGGGTCCAGGGGTAGTGCGTGCGGCGATATAGGATTTACCTTGAAAACTCACTCGTACCAACGATTTTCGGGCAGTCAGCAAGCAGTATTTGCCCCCAAAGCAGATTGTAAAACTGTCATGCCGCAACACTATAGCCAATCAAATTCTTTTCAAGTATACCCAGTTCGTATAATTTCTGGAGACCATCCAGTATCTCGCGTTGTGTGAAACGTCCAGCCTTATCTTCCGACCAATTTTGGAATCCTAAAATGATATTTTCCGAGGACAGCGCCCCGGAGCCTTCGATCAGGAAACAAATCGTTGCTAAGCATTCCAGCTCATGATTGCTGCTTATGGTATTCACAAAGTCACACGCCTTTTGAATTTGCGGGAGCAGTTCTTTAAGCGTATTGTTGATCGAATTACTGATCAATTTCTGATATAAAATTTTTTGGGCTTCTTCGGTGGAATTGGTTTTGTGATATTGCTGAAATTCGCGTATGCCCTTGCTGACTACGTCGATAGAGTGATCGTATGGTCCAAACTTATAAGGAACAAAATGAAAATATTTCTTTGAAGAAAACAGATTCATAAAGTATGCGGCTTTTTGTAATCTGAGTGAATCAAATTCCTTTAGTTGGCGTTTGATTTCCATTAATACAAGGGCAGAGGCGCTAAGTTTTGGTTCTTGATAGGGTACGGACGAATAATTTCTCGATGGTTCATAAATAAAGATATCTATAACGGTAGCTAAATTCTCCAGTTTGCTGGATATGATTTTTTTTACATCATTCCATTTGAGTCCGCCGTTTCCACTGCCCAATGGAGGGATAGCGATACTTTTTATGCCCAGATCACAAATTAAATCTGTGAGAGCATCTAATCCATGTTCAATATATTCAATCTTGGATCTTTCTCTCCATTTATCTTTTGTTGGGAAGTTAATCACGATTTTTCCGTGTTCTCTAAAGTAGTGTAGCTGACCAGGCCGCAAAGCGCCTCTTTTGCAAACTTTGACATAGTCGGCATTGGTGTCTGGAAATTGGAGCTTGAATTGGTAAGCGATTCCTTTTCCCATGTAACCTTCACAATTTACAGTATTCACCAGCGCCTCTGCCTTTGATTGGAGCAGGTCTCCAGTGACATAAAAAAACACGGAAATCACCTCCCGCAATGGAAAGTTGTCATTATGTTCAAGGGAACATACCTGGATTAACTCGTATATGAATTTTGTTAGAGTGTTTCATTGCAAGAATCTTTGCCTTAACGTTCTCGGTTTTTACATAAACATATGCAAATTCCTTGGGGAAGATGACATAGTCCAATACACATTCTGCCATACACGCTTTTCTTATTTCAGCGTTATGGTAATCCCGCCCTGTTTGCATATCTAGGATATCCCATTTAATTTGGCGGAACCCTTCTTCGTAAGGATATAGCTTAGGAGTATCACGGTCCAGAGGGTGCGATGGAATAATGAAAAAATTGTGTTGCTTATAGTCGCTTCGCCAAATCGTAATTATGACCATATTTTCTGACCCGTATTCTTTACAGACTGCTCCATCAAAAGGGTTTCTGGGATAAAAGTGGAACAGGACAAATTGGGAAAGCTGTTCTCTATAGTTTTCACGTTTACTCAGTATGTCAGGATTTGCGACGTCAATAAAACGGGTTCCGGCTTCCAATAATTTCTTCCGTGACATTAAACCATTCTCTAATATGGACGGGAAGTTATCAATATGTGTAATGTGATATAATAATTTCCCTTCGCTAGGTAAAGTGGGCATGAAAACAAGTCTCCCTTAACATTTCGTAGAACGGGAATATCATGGTATTTTCGTCTGCTCCTCCTGCCATGACGCCATTCTATCACATTTACAGTCCAATAAAACGGACTTTTCTTGAAGGAACGAAGAAGAATCGAAAGAGAAAAGGACAGGCTCATCAAAAGACGATGAACCTGCCCTGTGGTACCGGTGGTGGGACTCGAACCCACACGATGTCGCCACCGGCGGATTTTGAATCCGCTACGTCTACCAATTCCATCACACCGGCAAGTGCATACTGTATTATACAGGAAGAAGGACGTTTTGGCAAGAGGAAAAAGCGCGATCCGGGAAATTTTTTTCCGGCGGGCGGCATAGGTTAGAAAATGCGCCTTCAAATTTAGGTGAATCTTAATTTTTTCTTCAGCTATCTTTAGGAACTGGCCGTTATAATAGGGACAGCACAGGCAAGGAGTGGATGTTTTATGGCGGAACGTCGGATTTACATTTTGCTGACCCGGTCGGGGACCTGTTTTTCCCGGCTGATTCACCTGGCCACGCAGGACGATTACACACACGCGTCGATTGGTTTGGACGGGCCGCGGGGACCGTTTTACAGTTTTGCGCGCAAGTACGCGCATTTTGCCTTACCGGCGGGGCTGGTCAAGGAACGCGCCGATGGCGCGTGCGGGCCGGAGCGGCGAAGGATCCCCTGCTGTCTCTACGAGCTGACCGTCTCGGAGGAGACATACATACAGCTCCGCCGGAAGCTGAACGCCATGTACGCCCAGCGGGAGGCTTACGGCTACAATCTGTTAGGCGCGTTGACCTGTTACTTTCACCTGCCGCTCCGCCGGAGGAGGCATTATTTCTGTTCTCAATTTGTCGCGGGGCTGCTCCAGGACTGCGGCGCCGTGGAGCTGCCGAAACCGCCGTCGCTGCTGCGGCCCGCAGATTTCTGCCGGGTAGACGGGCTGCGGGCCGTACATCAGGGCGTCATTGGGGGAATCCCCGCGTGAACTCAGATGAGTTTCACGGTGTAGTAGACCAGCAGGGCGAACAGCCAAGCGATCAGGACGAAGATCAGGTAATAGGCCGCCGTGCTGCCCAGGACCATCGCGGCAGCCAGCGCGATGACCGCGCCCAGGCAGTTCGCCAGCAGCAGTTTGTAGGACGTTTTGGCGGACAGCAGCTGAAGGGTCTCCCCGTTGGCGCGCCGGACGGAGCCGTGGTGGTTTTGGAGCCAGAACGCGGCGGCGGTGATTACGGCGGTCCCGGCCAGCAGCAGGGCGGCTTCCAACATGGAGCCGGTCCGGACGAACCACAGGCCCAGCGCGGACATACCCAGCGCGGCGGCGGAGAGGAAAAATTCCGCGTGGTACAGGTAGTACACCAGAGCCAGTCCGGCCCAAGCGGGAACGAGTAGGAAAAGCATTTGCACGCCCGCGCTGTGGAAGGTCAAGGTGACGTGGGCGCAGATGGTCAGCGCGCCCAACGCCAGCGCCAAAATCAGAGGCAGAGCAAATTTCCCGCCCCGTTTGAACTGCACGCCGCTCCAGATCAGCGCCGCAATTCCAGCGATCCCGCCGCCGGTGCGGACGACGGACAGCACGCTGCGCAGGAAATCAGCGGTGTACACTTCCGACGGGACCCGGAAGTTGATATAATACCGGTTGACGAGCAGCAGTAACACTTCCAGCACGATTGCGCCGCCGACCCACAGCAATGCGCGGTTCAGCGCGGTATCTTCCTGCCGCTGACGCGCTTCTTTCTGTTTTTTATCCATGCGTTTTCAATCTCCTTAGGGTTCCGTATGGGGCGGGCTGAAAGAACCTGGGACGCTCTGCCGCCCGAATGTTTCATTATTGTAACAGATTCCGCTGTTTTTTGCAAGACGAAAAATTGACGGCAAAAAGGAGCGGATTTTTTATATTCTCCCCCTTTCGGGGGAGAATACGGTCTTTTTAAGGGACGGACGTGCTGCAAGGAAGAGGATTTTCGTATTCTCCCCCTTCGGGGGAGAATACGGTCTTTTTAAGGGACGGGCGTGCTGCAAGGAAGAGGATTTTCGTATTCTCTCCCTTCGGGGGAGAATACGGTCTTTTTAAGGGACGGACGTGCTGCAAGGAAGGGGTTTTTTGTATTCTCCCCCCGTAGGGGGGAGAATATGGTTTTTAAGGGACGCGGTTATACTATTTGTCAAAGCTCCGGAAATTATGACAAGAGAGGTCCCGGAGATACGCCGCGGAGGGAATGGAAAAGGTCCAGGGGGCTTGGCCCCCAGGACCCCGGTGTGGTTTCGATGTAGGCGAAAAACTCAGGCGCGGCTGCCGAACTCCGAGAAGAAGCGGTCGTGGACCACTTGGACCGCGCGGTCCGCGTCGCGTTCGTCGACGAGGACGGAGACTTTGATCTCGCTGGTGGAGATCATGTTGATGTTGATCCCGGCGGAGAAGAGCGCTTCGAACATTTTGCAGGCGACGCCGGCGTTGTTGGCCATACCCGCGCCGACGATGGAGATCTTCGCGATCTGATCGTTCAGCTCCACGGACTGGAAGCCGATGGCTTCCTTATTTTCTTCCATGATACGTTTGGCTTCGGGGGCGTCGCCGCGGGCGACGGTGAAGCTGATATCCTTACTCTGGTCGCGGCCGATGGACTGGAGGATGATATCGACGTTGATGTTGTACTTGGCGAGCAGGGAGAAGATCTTGAACGCGATGCCGGGCTGATCGGCGAGGCCGACGAGGGCCAGACGGGCGACGTTTTTATCTTTTGCGACGCCGCTGACGTGGGATTTTTCCATTGTTTTGACTACCTCCTTGACTTTTGTGCCGGGCTGTCCGCTGAAGCTGGACAGGACTTCCATATTGACCCCGTACCGTTTCGCCATTTCCACGGAGCGGTTATGGAGGACCTGCGCGCCTAAGCTGGCCAGCTCCAGCATTTCGTCGTAAGTGATCTCGGCGAGTTTCCGCGCGCCGGTGACGGAGCGGGGATCGGCGGTGTAGACGCCGTCGACGTCGGTGTAGATCTGGCACAGGTCGGCGTGGAG
>CANDKT010000041.1 GCA_947385365.1 uncultured Bacillota bacterium
ACCACATTTCGTCCTGAATATGGACACTTTTTTCTTAAGTTACCAGCTATGGGGCCAGCCCCCTGGACCCCGGTGCTGCGAGGCGTGGGCAATGACTGGAACGTTGGCAAACTCAACGTTTCGGCTTAGCCTTGAAGAGGACCGCCACCAGAAATCCAAAGAAGATCGCGGCGGTAATCCCGCCCGCCGCCGCCGTCACGCCGCCGGTCAAAGCTCCCGCCAAGCCCTTTTCCGCGACGGCCTTCCGCACACCCTTCGCCAGCAGATGCCCGAACCCGGTCAGCGGTACGGTAGCCCCCGCTCCGCCCCAGTCCGCCAGCGGTTGATACAGACCCACTCCGCTGAGAATCACCCCTGCGGTCACGTAGCCAACCAGGATCTTCGCCGGAGTCAGCGGCGTCCGGTCAATGAGCAGCTGCCCAATGATACAAAAGATCCCGCCGCAGAGAAACGCTCTGACATATTCCATAAAATTCCCCCTATTTCTCTGCCGAAATGGCAACGGCGTGACAGATACCCGGAATGCTCTCCCCCTGAAAGGACGCCGTAGGCGAGTGGAGCGCGCCGGTCGGACAGAAGAGGATGTTCTTCCACTGCCCGGCCCGCATTCCGTTGAGCAGGTAGCCCGTCAGGACCGACGCGCAGCACCCGCAGCCGGAACCGCCGCAGTGAACGTCTTGGTTTTCGATGTCGAACATCATCGCGCCGCAATCGGCGTGGTTGTTCAACTGGATCCCGTCCTGGTTGAGAAGCTCCACCAGCAGTTCACTGCCCAGCGTCCCTAAGTCGCCGGTGACGATCAGGTCGTAGAAATCCGGACCCCGTCCGGTGTCCTGGAAATGCGCGGAAATGGTGCTGTAGGCCGCCGGAGCCATCGCCGCGCCCATATTGTTCGCGTCCTTAATGCCCCGGTCCACGATCTTCCCCACGGTGGCGTGCGTGAGATACGGTCCCGGACCTTCCCGCGCTAAAATCGCCGCGCCCGCTGCGGTCACGGTCCATTGCGCGGTCGGCGTGCGCTGCCCGCCGTACTCCAACGGCGTGCGGTACTGACGCTCCGCGGAGCAAAAATGGGAGGACACCACAACGCCTGCCCATTCCCCGAACCCGCCGTCCAAGAGCATAGACGCTAAAACTAATCCTTCCCCCATCGTCGAACACGCCCCGTACAGCCCAAAAAACGGGATGTTCTGTTCCCGCGCCGCGTAGGAGGAACCGATGCACTGGTTGAGGAGGTCCCCCGCAAAGAGCCAGTCCAAACGGCTGGCTGGTTGACCGGCTTTGTCCAACGCCATCGCCAACGCGCGTTTTTGCATCGCGCTTTCCGACTTCTCCCAGGACGCCTCCCCGAAGGAATCGTCGCGGTCGATATAGTCAAAGGAAGCGGCTAACGGCCCTTCGCCCTCTTTTTTCCCCGCCACGTTCGCGTGTCCGGCAAAGGAAGGCGGCGTAGCGAACACCGCGGTTTGATTCCCCAGCTTCTTCGTGGTCATGACTCCTCACCTCGCGGAAGATTTGCCTGTAGCTTACCCGACCGCGGAACCTTTATCCCTGGAAAAATCATCCTTTCTCAAAGCCAGAGGATGCCGTCCGGCGGCGGAGTCCGGCCGCAGACCGCCGCCCGCCAGTCAGGACCGGAATACAGCCGGAACCATAGACCGTCCAAACCACAGAGCGTCTGCCCCGGCGCAGGCAATGGGACCCGTATCCCAGCGATACGCTCCCGCAGACCGCGCCCGCTCTGCTTGACCCGGCTCTCCTTCAGCGTCCACAGCTGAGCGAATCGTTCCCAAAAGGAACCTCCCGCTTCCAACCACGCCAGTTCTTCCGGCGCGCATACCCGTCCCGGTAAACCGGACCGCAGCTGCTTCACAATTTGGATATCTGCCCCCACCGCCTGCCCGTCCAACGCGCACAACGTCAATCCGCCGCTGTGGCTCAAATTGAACTGCCGCTCCGGCGCGTCCGGAAACCACGGCTTTCCTTCCTCCGCCCGCGCCAGCTCCGGCAGAGACCCCATCTTCCAGTGCAGCCGGACCGCTCGTTCCAGCAGCGTGTAGGCTTGCTTCCGCCCGTCCGCGCCCTCCATCCCGTACACGACCAAACCCGTCCCCTCCCTCTCTTGGAGCGTCGTTTCGGGCTATTATAGCACACGTCAGCAAGGCATGACAACCCACGCCGGCGCGCTGGACAGGTCCACAAATAAGATCCCCTCCGGCGGCCAGAGCGTGAACAGTCCAATCAGTAACCCGAATACACCGGCCAGAATCCCCGGCAACAGCCACCGTACCCCTGGAAACGGTCCGGAACATTGCGCCGGCAGCCAGAACCCCAACGCCATCAGGCTGACGTAAAGGACCAGATCCACCCAGAACGCTTCGCCGCCCAGCAGGATGTGGTAAGCCCAGCCGAACAGCAGCATCAGCCCGCACAGCACCGGCAGAGTCAACAGCCAAGGCCGTATCCCACCCGGTCTGCCCCGATTGAGCCACACCGCCGCCAGTAAATAGGGCCAGTAGATCAGCTTGCTATGTTCCCATAAACTCTCGCACACCGGCGAAACCAACGCCGTAACGGCATTCGGGAACCACTGGTACAGCCCGTGCAAAGCCGTCCCCAACAAGATCGCGCCGAACGCGCTCAAAATCAACGTCCTTCTCCCATAATACAAGTTCCTCACTCCTCCTTGCCCTACTCTATGCGCCGGTCCGCCCGGTCATACGCCGGAACGAAACGCATATTTTTCCTCCGCCGCGGCAAACTACACCCAGTCCGTTCCGGCGGACGGCGGAACTTATCGCAATGGAGGCGGTCACTTTGGATATGACGAATCAGGACTATGGGAATCTGGTCAACGCGCATTCAAAACCTTCCCCGCTCGGCAAAAATCTGCTCTGGGCGTTCCTCACCGGCGGCGTCATCTGCACCATCGGACAGGGACTCTCCCAGTTCTACCAGAGCCAAGGCGCAGATTCAGAACAGGCCGGTATGCTGGTCTCTGTCACCTTGATCTTCGCCGCCGCGCTGTTCACCGGCTTAGGGTGGTTCGACAAGCTGGCCAAACACGCCGGAGCCGGTACGCTGGTCCCGATCACCGGCTTCGCGAACGCGATGGTCTCCCCGGCCTTGGAGTTCAAAAGCGAGGGGCTCATCACCGGCACTGCCGCGAAACTTTTCACCGTTGCAGGTCCGGTTCTCGTGTTTGGGATCAGCGCCAGCGTTTTCTACGGCGTGATTCTCGTTCTGTTGCAAATAGCTTAAAGATTTTTTGTTTTCTCCCCCTTCGGGGGAGGAAACGATTTTATGGAAGACTTTTTTGTTTTCTCCCTCTTCAGGGGAGGAAACGGTTTATGGAAGACTTTTTTGTTTTCTCCCTCTTCAGGGGAGGAAACGGTTTTATGGAAAACAGCTCAAACCCCGGCGCGTCGGAACGAACCAGACGCGCCGGGGTTTTATTTTCCGCTCACTGCCCGCCCGGCTGAACGCACGGAAGACAGATCCGAATCAACAGACCGCCTCCCACACGGTCCAGCGCGGCAATCGTCCCGCCATGCGCCGTCACGATGCTCTTGCAGATGGCCAGCCCTAAACCGGACACTTTCCGCCCCCGGTCGCTGGTGTACAGCGGTTCGAAAATCGCCTGCCGTAAGTCCTCCGGCACGCCCTTCCCGTTGTCCGCAAAATCCAACGCCAGCTGATCCCCCTGACGGCGGCACGTCAATTCCAATTCCAAGTTCGCCGCACCGCTGTGCCGGATGCTGTTGCCGATCAGGTTGCCGAAACAGCGGCGCATATGCGCGGGGTTGTAGATCAACTGCGCCTCTGGGTTCAGGCAACGCACCGTGAACCGAACGCCGGCGTCGGCTAACTCGTCCTCGTACTCCTGACGCAGGCTGTCGCACAACTGCTGTGCCCGCGCTAACTCCATTGGGTCCTCGTCCCGCAGACCGGCGTCCAGGTAGTCGTCGAACTCGTCCACGATGGACTTGATCGCCAAGCCTTTGTCATGGATGCTTTGCAGGTAACGCGTCTGGGTCTCCGGCTTGAGCTGGGCGGACAGGAGCCGCTGGGAGTAGCCCAAGACGGACGTCAACGGCGTTTTGATGTCGTGGGAGATGGACGCAATCAGCCGCCGTTCGGATTGCTCCTTTGCCTGAAGCACGCCGGTCAGGTCCGCGAACGTGTTCTGGAGCCGCCCGACTTCATCGAACCGCGTGCTTCTGGGCGGCAAGGTCCCCTTCTCCGAGTAGGTGCGCATGGTACGCCGCAGGCTCACGATGGGCGAGACGATCAGCAGATACAACAGCACGCCTACGCCTGCAAACAGGCTCAGGTTGAACAGGATCAGCGCGGAGAACACCCGCCGGTTAATCAGGCTTTTTAACCCCTGCCGGTCCATCGCCGATACCCAGACGCGTAGGGACAGCGTCTCGCCTGAGCGAAGCTCCACCTCCGACAAGTCCGATATCGTCAGCCGCCCGGTGTCCTGCGTCCGGGGGAACCGCTGGAAAATCACCTGCCCCGTGCTGTCCTGAAGACTGCACCCCACGTCCCGATCCGACAGGTAGTATTCCAAATTGCGCAGATCCCCCTGACTCCCGGCCAGAAAGGACGCGATTTGATCGGCTTGTTCCTCGGCGTCGTTCAAGGCGGCGTCGTAAGTGTTCTCCACGTACCCCCCGATGCCGCGCAGAAACAGCGCGATGGACATCAGCCACCCTAAAACCGCCGCGCCTAACAGGATCAGCACCATTTTCCGAGTCAGCCGCGCTTCCAGCCAGCCGGAACCAGGGATGCGCCAACGTCTGCGTTCAACGTCCACCTGTACCGCCTCCCTCCTCCGCGAACCCGCTCTTGGTCACGAACCGGTAGCCGGAACCCCAAATCGTTTGGATGTAGGCGCGGGCCGGGTCGATTTTCGCGCGCAGGTTCTTGATGTGGATCGCGACCGTACCCATATCGCCGTAGCTGGTCTGCCACACGTCCTGAAAGATGCGCTCCCGTGAGAGCGTCTGGCCCGCGTTGGCCATCAGGTAAGCCAACAGGTCAAATTCCCGGGTGGACAGCGACACCGGCTGGCCGTCCTTCAAAATCGTCCGCGCTTCCGGGTCCAGCACCAGCGCGCCGATTTCAATCACAGGCCGGATTGCCTTTGCGTCCGCCGTCCTCGCCTTGGCCCGGAGATGCGCCTGAACCCGCGCCACCAGCTCCTCCAACGCGAACGGTTTCGTCAGGTAGTCGTCCGCGCCTAAGCCTAACCCCTGCACGATATCCCGCACCGTGTCCTTCGCGCTGACAAACAGAATCGGACAGCTCACCTGACCGCGTACCTGACGGCAGACCTCCAGTCCGCTGACGCCCTTCATCATGATGTCCAACAGGATCAAATCAAAGCTCTCCCGTCCCAGAATGGACAGCGCTTCCTCTCCGGAACGCGCCGTCTGCACTGCATAGTCCTGCTCCGTCAGCACGTCCGAGATCAGCTCCAGAATCGCCGCGTCATCGTCTACCGCTAAAATGCGTTCTCTCATAACCAACAACTCCCCATTCGCCTTCGCTTGGATCAACCCCATTCTACCACAAAAAACGCGCCGCAGATATGAAGAATTATTAAGCCGTCACGTTCCGCCCAGCGTAACACGGCAGAAGCTGAGAACCTGTTTCCAAGTCCTCAGCTCCCGTCTAAATCTTAACTTTACGCTTCTTGCCTCGCCTGCAAGTCCTGCACTTCCTCAAGAGAGAGTTCAGTATATTCCGCGACTTTTTCGAGAGGAAACGTCCCATCCGCTATCATGCGTTTCGCAATCTCCATCACCGCTTCTTTCTGCATATCTTCGAATATCTTACACATCTCGCTCACTCCTTCTGCAAGCTCTCCACTTCTTCAAGAGAGAGGCCAAAATATTCCACAGCTGTTTCGAGCGACACCACCCCATCCGCTATCATGCGTTTCGCAACCTTTATCATCGCTTCTTTCTGCATATCTTCAAATATCTTACACATCTCGCTCACTCCTTCTGCAAACTCTGCACTTCCTCAAGAGAGAGACCCGAAATTCTGACGATTTCTTCAAGGGTGTACGTTCCATATGCTATCATGCGTTTCGCAACATCAATCAGGATTTCTTTCTGCATATCTTCGAGTACCTTACACATTTCGCTCACTCCTTTCGGATTTTCTTTCAAATACCTTGTCCGCTCCGCCATCAGCTTAAAGTTCATATCATCGGCATCGGTACAGTTGAAGTCGTGCATCAGCTTTCCGATGTCGGAGGTTCCCCGATACTCGCCGTTCACATAAAGAATATGTTCCCCATCTTCAAACGGTTTACCCGTCAACAGGTTCATCCGTTCAATGGGATAGACCGGTTCGCCCATACCGTAGAAGTCCTTTTCGACGATGAAAATCGTGTAGGTATCCGGCAGTTCGTGGAACGCCTGTCTGGCGTTCAGGTTTTCCACGTCCATCACGCTGGAATGGTATCTGGCCCGGTGCGGGTCCGCGCCCTTGTCTGCGCGCTGAATCTCCAAATCATATTTTTTGCCTGTGGTATCGGTCCCGTAAGCGTCCAGACAAATCGACCGCGCTCCAACCAGCCGTTTCATATCTTTCTGGGTCTGACAGCTGGTGATGACCAGATCCGGTTTCCCTGTGAGGATACGCAAGACCAATTCTGCCAGAGGAATATTGTCTTTGAACAGGCAGCGCATAAAGTCATCGTCTATCGGCCGCAAACGGCGCAAACGCTGTAAATCCTCCTGGCGTTTTCGTTCTTCTGCCGTCAAAGTATCACCTGCTTTCCGCAATCGGCTGGAACATCGTCTCTCCATGCTTATACTACCACAAATCGCGCCGTTTTTCAAGAACGGCGGAAAAATTACGGTCTGTGCGGGGTTCGGAAGCGCCGCGGGCAATTATTAAGGATAATTAAGAAGCGGCGCAAAGCGTTGACTTTTCCGCGCCTGGCTCATAAAATGCAGGCAGTGAACAAAAAAATTCCCAACGCTTGAGAAGGTGATCGCATTGCTGGAAAAAATTGCCCATAAGCTGACCCGCAAACCGAAAGTCGTGATCCTGATCGCGGTCCTGATGCTCATACCCAGCGTCCTGGGCGCGGCGATGACGCGGATCAACTACGACATCCTGTCCTACATCCCGGAAGACATGGACTCCGCCCGAGGCGAGGCCCTGCTGGAAGAACCCTTCCAGATGGCGGCGACCACGATGTTGATCGTGGAGGGAATGCCGGCGGAGTACACCCACCAGCTCCAGCAGCAGGTGGAACAGGTCCCCGGCGTGAGCAGCGCGATTTGGCTGTCCAGTATGGTCGGCATTCAGTTCCCGCAGGAGATGCTTCCCGAAGATATCCGGGATATCTTCTTCTCCGGGGACGCGACGATGATGATCGTCCAGTACGATAAGCCCGGCGCGTCCGAGACCACCATGAAAGCAATCGATCAGGTCCGCGCCCTGTGCAATCAGAAGTGTTTCCTGGCGGGCTTCTCCGTCTTCATCCGGGACACCAAAGCCCTGATCTCCAAGGAAATGCCGCTGTACGTTCTGATGGCCGCGGTCCTGTCCATGATCGCCATGTGCGCTACGATGGAATCCTGGCTTCTGCCGGTCGCGCTGATGCTCAGCATTGGCCTGGCGATTCTGTACAACTTCGGCACGAACATCCTTATGGGGGAGATTTCCTTCATCACCCAAGCGATTGCCGCGGTGCTTCAGCTGGGCGTGACGATGGACTACTCCATCTTCCTCTACGACCGCTACCTGGAGGAGTCCAAACACTACGACGACCCGCGGGACGCTATGGCGGTGTCTATCGTGGCGGCGTTCAAGTCCCTCTCGGGAAGCTCCATGACCACCATCGCCGGGTTTTTAGCGCTGTGCTTCATGCGGCTGACCTTAGGCCGGGACATCGGTCTGGTCATGGCCAAAGGCGTCGTGTTGGGCATCGCCACCGTCGTGCTGGTGCTGCCTTCCATTCTGCTGGTGATGGACCGCTCCATCCAACGCTTCCGTCACCCCTGCCTGCGCCTGGATACGCGGAACCTGAACGCCTTCATCGTCCGGCATAGAAGACTCTTCGTCGTGGTTTTCCTGATTCTCTTCGTCCCGGCGGTGTACGCCAACAACCACGTGAAGATGTACTACAAACTGGATGAGTCCGTGCCGCAGGATATGCCGTCCATTCTCTCCAACAATAAGCTGAAGGACGACTTCGATATGGCGTCCACGCACTTCATCGTCATGCGGGACGATCTGGACCGCGGGACGATGAAAGAGCTGGAGGAAGCCATCGAAAACCTGCCCGGCGTGACCAGCATGGTCGCCTACGACAAGCTGCTCCCGGACGGGATACCGGACTTCTTCATCCCGGAGGACGTCAAGAAGCTGTGCAAGCAGGAGGGCTACCAGATGATGATGGTCAACTCCAGTTACGTCACCGCTTCCGACGCGGTGGCGGACCAGCTGGAACAGATGAACGCCTTGCTGAAATCCTACGACCCCAACGCCTACATCACCGGCGAGGCCGCGATGACCAACGACCTGATCCAAGTCGCGAACGTGGACTTCCAGGTCACGAACCGCCTGTCGATTTTTGCAATCCTAGTTTTGGTGGCAATCGCGTTCAAGTCCATTTCCATCCCGATTTTGCTGGTGGCGACGATTGAACTGGCCATCTACATCAACCAAGGTATCCCGTACTTCACCGGCTCCGAAGTGGCGTTCATCACGCCGACCGTCATTGGCTGTATCCAGCTGGGCGCGACGGTGGACTACGCCATCCTGATGACCACCCGCTTCCAGGAGGAACTGCAAAAGGGTCTCGACCGCAAGCAGGCCATTCAGAACGCGGCCAACGCGGCGGACGTGTCCATTTTGACCAGCGCGTTGGTGTTCTTCTGCTCCACGTTAGGCGTGGCGGTGATTTCCACGATGGACCTCATCAGCAGTATCTGTCTGATGCTCTCCCGCGGCGCGGTGATCTCCGCGTTTGTGTGTATGTTCATTCTGCCGTCGGTGCTGGTGGTGTTTGAGCCGGTCATTGCCAAGACGACGCTCCACTGGCGCGCGCCGAAGCCGCCGAAAAACGGCGGGGCGTCCAAACAGGAAACGCTGGCTCCCGTCGCGGCGGGCAGCGCGCAGGAGGAGTAAGGGCGATATGAAAAAGGAGTTGTACGCTATGAAGCATGGAATGAAAACGCGGCGAATCGCCGCTGGTCTGGCCGTCCTGATGACGCTGAGCAGTACGTTCCCCGCGGCGGCGGCGGAGCTGTCGCCCACCAGCGACGAGACCTATTACGCGACTTTGGACTACTACGGCACGCTCACGGACAGCAGCGTGGTCAAAAGTATCCGCACGTTCGGGACGCCGGTCCTCAAGGACTACGGCGTCTACGACGAGGTCGTCAACCTCACGGACAGCCGGGCGGCGTCCGCCGCCGGCGGGGAAGTGACCTTTGACCTCACCGGGGACGTGCCGGAGAACTTTTACTTCGAGGGCAAGACGGCGCGGCCTTACGAGCAGTTCCCGTGGAAGCTGTCGCTGTCCTACGCCCTCAACGGCGTCCCGGCCCGCGCCGAGGACCTGGCCGGACAGAAGGGCGTGGTGGAAATCACCCTCAACGCCGTCCCGAATCCCGCCGCTTCCGAGTACAGCCGGAACAATCTGGTCCTGACCGCGATGTCCGTCTTCAACGGAGACGATATTCTCTCGCTGGAGGCCCCTGGGGCACAGGTTCAGGTCATAGGCAACCTGCGCTGCGTGCTGTACGCCGTTCTCCCTGGAGAGGAACAGCGCTTCACCATCCGCGTGGGCAGCGAGGACTTCGCCTACTCCGGGATGATCTTCCTGGCCGTTCCCGCCACGCTCCAGCAGTTGGAGCAGGTGAACGACCTGCGGGAGGCGAAGGAGAAAGGAGAGGACTCTTACCACGCCGTGCAGGACAGTCTGGACGTGATCCTGGACACGTTGGAGGGCATGAGCGGCAGTCTGAACGCCACGGCCAGCGGTTTGGATCAGCTCAACCAGGCCCGGAACACCGTCTCCGCAGGGAAAGACGCGGTGTATGACAGCTTGGACATCGCGTTGGACGCCGCCGGACCGCTGTCCGACTCCATCCGTCCCATGCAGGACCACCTCAGCGCCGCGCAGCAGGCCGTTCGGGAAACCAACGCGCTTCTCAATCAGATGAGCGAAAACGTGGTTGGTTTGAAGCCGGAGGTCGAAGAGACCCGTCAGCTGTTGGCGGAGCTGAAAACGCACCTGACCGCATTGCAGGACCTGTCCGAGTCGCTGGAGGGCTACCCCAGCGATGTTCAGGAGCTGTCCGACCAGCTGAGCGGTGATTTCACAAAGCTCGGCTCCGCGTTGGGGATGCTCCAGAAAAGCCTGGACGATTCACGCGACGATCTGGAAGACCTGGAGGACCTGGCGAACGGCATTGACAGTAAAGACGGTAAAGTAGCGGTCAGCGTAGGCGGCAACACGCTGACCATCGCGGAAGTCAAAGCGTTGGTTGCGCAGGCGGAGGGCGCGTACAGCCAGTACGAGGGGGCGTTAGCCGCAGGGCTGGTTCCGGAAGGCACGACGTTCCAGCAATTCCTGGTTCTCGCCGGCGGCAAGAGCGAGGAAGAAGCCGCTCAAATCGAGGCTCTGCTGAACGTGTCCCAGTCGGACAGCTACAAGAAGCAGATGGCGCAGGCGGAGAGTCTGCAAGGCATTCTGGACCAGAGCAACCTGACGGTGGATCAGCTGCAAGGATTCGTCGGGGACGTCTCGGACAGCATTGACCCGGTTCTCCGGCACCTGTCCAGCGTGTGCGACGCTCTGGACAGCGGACATCTCAGCGGCAGGCTGTCGGAGCTGTGCGGTCTGCTGAGCGACCTGATGCACGATTTGGATCAGCACAACGGGACCCTGTCCGACGCGGCGGATACCCTCAAAAACGCCGCCGATCTGGGCGTTCGAGTCAGCGCGAACGTGGACACAGCTCTGGAACAGGTCGAAGCGTTGACGGGTATTATGAACACCTACGATCCGAACGTCCAGCAGGCTTTGGAAGACGCGAAAACCTTTGCGGCGTCCGCGTCGGCGGGTCTGGACGCGTTGACGCAAGCCGCCCGGGATGCGGAAGACCTTCTGAAAAACAGCGGCAGCGCGTTGGACCGCGGCACCCAGCAAACGCTGTCCAATCTGGCCGACGCTTTGCGCAGATCGACCCGCGGTCTGGACCAAACCGGCGTCATTCGGGACGCGAAGGAGACGATTGACTCCTTGGTTTCCGACGAGTGGAACAGTCACGTTGGGGAAGACAACAATCTGCTCCTCATGGACGCGGGCGCGGCTCCGGTGTCCCTCACGGACAGCCGGAACCAAGGCGTTTCCAGTATCCAGTACGTCATGCGTACACAAGAGATCAAGGCGGATGAAGCGGAAACGCCGGAAGAGACGGCCTCTGTTCCGCAGGATAACGGTACGGTCTGGACGCGGATTTTGGCGATGTTCCGCGATCTCTGGAACGCGTTCACGGGGCTTTTCCGTTGAGGATTGTCCCATATCTCACAGCGCCGGGGTCCAGGGGGGCAACCCTCTGGACCCCGGCGCTGCGGCCTGTGGGCAATCACCGGAACCGATCCTCTAATGCGCGTCCGCCCAAGTCTTCCCCGCGTGGGTTTCCGCCAGCAGCGGAACCGACAGAGCCGCGACTCCTTCCATCTCCTCCCGGACCAAACGGCAAACCGTATCCGCTTCCGACTCGGGACACTCCACGATCAGCTCATCGTGGACCTGAAGCACCAGACGGCCCGTCAAACCTTCCGCGTTCAGGCGGTCCCGGACCCGGATCATAGCCAGCTTGATGATATCGGCGGCGGTGCCCTGAATGGGCGCGTTGAGCGCGACGCGTTCCCCGAAGGAACGGGTGTTGAAGTTCGAGGACTTGATTTCCGGAATCCACCGCCGCCGCCCGAAGAGCGTGGTGACGTACCCGGCACGTTTGGCCTGTTCCACGACGCCGTCCATGTAGCTGCGCACGCCGGAGTAGTGGGCGAAGTACTTATCCATGTACTCCTTGGCCTCCGAGACCGTGACGCCGATGTCCTGCGACAGGGAGAAGGGAGAAATGCCGTACACGATGCCGAAGTTCACCGCTTTCGCGCTCCGGCGCATGAGCGGCGTGACCTCCCCAAGGGGGACGCCGAAGACTTGGGAAGCGGTGATGGCGTGGATGTCCTCGCCGCTGAGGAAACCGTCGATCATGGCTTGATCTCCGGCCATGTGCCCCAGAAGACGCAGTTCAATCTGGGAGTAGTCCGCGTCCACCAGCACCCGCCCCGGAGCCGCCGCGAACATTTTGCGTAATTCCGCGCCTAACTCGGTGCGGACGGGGATATTTTGCAGGTTCGGTTCCGTGGAACTGAGCCGTCCGGTCGCTGTGACGGTGTTCTGGAACGACGTGTGGATGCGGCCGTCCGGACCGATGACTTTCGACAAACCGTCCGCGTAGGTGGATTTCAGCTTGGTCAGCTGACGGTATTCCAGGATACGGTCGATGATCGCGTGCTGGCCCCGCAGTTTTTCCAGGACTTCCGCGTTGGTGGACCAACCGCTTTTTGTTTTCTTCACCGGCGGAAGGCCCAGCTTCTCGAAGAGAATGCGGCCCAGCTGTTGGGTGGAATTGATGTTGAAGCCGTCCTCGCCCGCCAACGCGTAGACGTCTTTTTGCACCTCCGAGATCCGGCCGGACAGCATGGTCCCAAACGCCGCTAACGCTCCGCGGTCAATCAGGAAACCTTCCGTCTCCATCTCGGCCAGCACCGGGCAGAGAGGCAGATCGACCGTCTCGTACAGCTCCCACATCCCCAGTTCCCGCAGGCGTTTTTCCAGGACCTCCCGCAGCGCGCCGGTCCAGGCACAGTGCGACAGCAGCGCGGCCATCGGCGCGGAGGGGTCGGACAGCGGTCCGAACGCGCTCTCGTCCAGGTACGCGAACGCCGGAACGATCTGGTTCTTGAAGTAGGTCAGGACCAGTTTTTCCAGCTCGTAACTGCCGTCCGCCGGGGCCAGAAGATACGCGGCGACTTCCGTGTCGAAGACGAACCCGTCCGGTGTGATGCCCTCGGCCAGCAGGGCGCGGCATAGGTTCTTCAACCCGTGGACGACTTTGGGAATGGCGGGGTCCGCGAAAAACTTCCGCAGGAAGTCGTTGTAACCGTCCAGTTTCCCGGCGAAAAACACGGCGGCGCAGCGGGTGGATTCCTCTTCCCGCCACTCCACGCACACGAGATCCAACCCGGGCACGGTCAGCACGTCCACATAGTCCTTCGTCCGCCACCGCGCAAGCAGTTCTTCCACCCGGCCCCGGTCTTCGACCACCTCGCTGGTACAGACGTCCTCGAAGACCCGTCCCGGTTGTACTTCTCCCTCCCCCTGCGGGGCGGCGAGGTGGTATTTTTCAATGAGCTTGGCAAATTCCAGCTCCAAAAACAGCTGGTACAGCCGGTCGTTGTCCGGCTCCTGACGGAGATTGCCTTCCGGCTGGAACGAAATGGGCGCGTCGGTGCGGATAGCGGCCAGCTCGTAGGACATCTGCGCGCTGTCTTTGCCGTCCTCCAGCTTTTTGATAAGCCCAGGCTTGGCGGCCACGTTGGGCGCGGAACAGATATCCGGCATATGGTCGTACAGGTGCGCGATGGTGTGGTAGAGCTGGATCAATGCCATTGCGGTCTTCTCGCCCACGCCCTTGACGCCGGGGTAGTTGTCGGACGCGTCCCCCATGAGCGCTTTCAGATCGACGAGGTTCCGCGGCTCAAAGCCGTACTCCGCCCGGAAGGATGCCGGAGTCACGTCCCGCGTAGTGGTGCGGCCCATACGGGTGGACACCAGCTTGACCGTGGTCTGTTCCGTCACCAGCTGGAGCGCGTCCTTATCCCCGGTGACGATGACGGTCGCCCAACCGGCCTCCTCGTCCAGGCGGGCGATGGTGCCTAACAGATCGTCCGCCTCCCAGCCGTCCAGCTCGTACATCGGGATCTTCATGGCGGCCAGTACGTTCTTCAGAAGCGGCATTTGGCTGGCCAATTCGTCCGGCATACCTTTCCGGTTGGCCTTGTAGCCCTCGAAAGCCAGGTGCCGGAAGGTAGGCGCGGCGCGGTCGAACGTGACGCATACGGCGTCCGGTTTTTCGTCCTCCAGCAGCTTGTTCAGGATGTTCAGGAACCCGAAAACCGCGTTGGTAGGCTGGCCTGCTTGCGTCGTCAGCGTTTGACTCACCCCGTAAAACGCGCGGTTGATGATGGAATTGCCGTCCAGGACCATCAGTTTGTTCATGTGGAATCCTCCTTGTAGAGCCTTTGCGCTCTATTATAGCATAGATCTCGGGTTCGCGCACGACTTTCTTACACAGTGTTCACGCCCGTCTCACAAAGTGCTGTTCCAGAGAATTTTTGGGCGTCTCCCCCCTTCGGGGGGAGACGCCCGCTTTTCTGAGACGCGTGTGACGCGGCGTTGGGCAAAAGAATCCCCGCCCTCGAAGGGGCGGGGAGCGGTCAAAATTCAGGCAGGTATTCCGACGGGTCCACGATATCCCCGTCCATACGGGTCTCCAGGTGGAGGTGAGAAGCCATACCGCTTTCCGCGAGCGCGGACTCGCCGACCGTGCCGAGTATGGTCCCGGTATCCACCGTGTCGCCCTTCTGCACGGAGGGGGAAGAGGCTAAGTTGCAGTACGTGGACGTCAGCCCGTCCCCGTGGTCGATGACCACGGTGGTGCCCATCAAGCCGTCGTCGTAGACCATAGACACCGTCCCGGCCCGTAGGGCCAGCACTTTTTCGCCTTGCGCGGCGGCGATATCCATACCGCTGTGGGTGCGCCAATCGCCCAGCGTGGGGTCCGGAGAGAGGACCTCCAAGCTGAAGTCCCGCAGCACTTCACCCTTCACCGGCCAGGTGTACACGACGGCAACAGGGCGTTCGGGTTCGGTGTTCTGGACGGGTTCCGTATTGACTGCCGTCTCCGGCGGGTCAGGCAATGTGACCGTCACGCCGGACTGATTGGAGACCTGCGTATCGGTTTCCTCCAGGTCCGGCACCGTCGTGTTGTTGGTGGAGTAGGGGAGCATCCCGACCGGGTCCGGGAGCGTGATCGGGGTATCGGTACCGGCGGGTTCGGAAGGTTCCGCTGGCTGGCGCATGGTGCGGACGAGAAAATAGCCCGAGATTCCTATGGTGGCGACGCACAGGAACAGGACTATGTAGAAGCCCTTCCCCAGCACGAAATCGCCAAGTCGTTCAAATATATTCCGGTCTTTCAAAGAAAAACCACCTCCATAGCGCTATTTTGGGCAGAGCGCAGGGAGGTTATACATGGTAAGGAAAAATTTTTCGGATTTGTCAGGGCTGTTCCAGAGCCATTTCGTCCATCGCGTGGCGCATATGGATCGCCATCGCGTGACGTGCCCCTTCGGGGTCGCGTTTCTGGAGAAACTCCAGCAGTAAGGCGTGGTCCCGCAGGGTCGCCTGCGCGAGCTGTTCCCGGCGTTGGCCGGACGCGATTGCGGTTTCCACGGCCTGGTCGATAACGGGCAGAAGCCGGACTAAAAATTCATTGTGCGCGGCGCGGACGATGGCCGCGTGAAAGGCGCGGTCCGCTTGGGTGCGGTCCTGACCGGTCTGGATGCAGACCTCCACGTCCCGGCCGCGGCGGAGGATCTCAGACAACTCCTCCGGCCCGGCCCGGAGACACGCAAACGCGGCGGCTTCCGGCTCGAAGATGCTCCGTACCTCGAACAGATCCCGCAGCCGTTCCCGGGTCCGTTCCAGAGCCGACAGCCCGAACGCGTCCAATTCCGCCGCGTCCCGCGCCACGAACGTGCCCAGACCCCGCCGGACTTCCAGAACGCCCTGCACGGTCAGGATACGGATCGCCTCCCGCAGCGTGGCGCGGCTGACCCCAAGCTCCTGGGACAGGTCCACTTCGTTCGGCAGCTTGTCCCCCAGGGAAAACTTTTGTTCCGCCGCGATCATGCTGTACAACCGCCGCGCGGTCTGCTGAGATAAATTTTCTTTTTCCATACCGTGTTCGGTCCTCTCAGAGATTGCCCACGGGTGCGGCAAGCGCAAATCCGGGAAAGTATTCCTCCACGAACGGGACTTGACGGACCTGAAAACGTCTCCCATTGAGATAGCCCAACGCTCCGGCGTCCGTGCGGAACTGAAACGTCAGCTGATAGGAATACAACGCCTGCCCATGACGGGCGTAAGGTCTGTCCTGACGCTGACTGCCGTACTTCCCGTCGCCCAGCAGCGGATGACCTGCAGCGGCCATTTGAGCCCGGATCTGATGGGTCCGTCCGGTGACAAGCTCGCACTCCACCAGGGACAGCCCGTCCCGTACCGTCAGCGTGCGGTACAGCGTGACGGCGGTTCGCGCGCCCGGTTCCGGGCGGGTCCGGACGTAGACCTGTTTTTTGGACTCGTCCTTGAACAGGTAATGTTCCAACCTCCCCGTCTCCGGCCTCATTCGGCCGTGGACCACGCAGAGGTAACGTTTCTGCACCTCACGGTCCCGGATCTTCTGGTTCATCACCCGTAATGCTTCCGCGGTCTTCGCCGCGATGACGATCCCTCCGGTGTTCCGGTCGATCCGGTTGCACAGCGCGGGAGCAAACGCGTTCTCCCAATAAGGCGACCAGGCTTTTTTCTGATACAGGTACGCTTGGATATGCGTCAGCAGCGTATTGACGCGTTCCTCCTCGTCGGGGTGGACCACCATTCCGGGGCGTTTGTCCGCCAGAAGAATCTGCTCATCCTCGTAGAGGAGGTCCAATTTCGGCTGGTACAGGGAAAGAAACGCGTTTTCCGGCGTGGGACGCTGAAAAAACTCGTCGTTGATGTACAGCTGAAGCACGTCCCCCGGCTGGAGCCGAACGTCTCGTTTGGTTCCTCTCCCGTTGCGCTTCACCCGTTTCAGACGGATGTACTTCTGCGCCAGAGGTCCCGGCAAAAGCGGGAGCGTTTTCCCCAGCCACCGGTCCAGACGCTGACCCGCATCGTTTTTTCCTATCGTGAACTCTCTCACTTGCGCTCCTCCTGAGGCGGTTCTTTCCGGGCGGCGCCGGCTAAGGCTTCGGTGCGGCCTAAGTAGAAGTCCGTGTCTTCCGGCAAGTGCCTCTGCCGCAGTCCCCAATGCACGGTCCGTCTGACTACGCTGTAGAACATGGCGAAGACCGGCACGCCCAGCACCATGCCCGCGAATCCGAACACGCCTCCGAACAGCAGGATGGAGAACAGCACCCAAAAGGAAGCCAATCCGGTCGATTCCCCCAGAATCTTCGGACCCAGGATATTCCCGTCGAATTGCTGGAGCGCTAAGATAAAGACGGCAAAATACAGGCATTGCAGCGGGCTGACCAGGAAAATCAGTAGCCCGCAGGGAATCGCGCCGATAAACGGTCCGAAAAACGGCACGATATTGGTCACGCCGACCACCGTCGCAATCAAGGCGGGGTAGGGGAACCGGAACAAGTAGCAGCAGATCAGGCAGATGATGCCGATAATCAGCGAATCCAACAGCTTCCCGTTGATGAACCCGCTCATGATCCGGTAAGCGTCCCGGGTCTCCTCCACCAGCAGGTCGGCGGTCCGCGTGGGGAACAGGCTGTAGACGATCTTTTTGCTCTGGGCGGCGAAGATGTCCTTCCGGGCCAGCAGGTACACGGAGACGATCAGCGCAATCAGCAGGTCCTTCACCAACACCAGGAACCCGACCAGCATTCCGGACACGCCGGTCATCACGCTGGTGAAGTTCGGCCAGAGCGTGGTACGCGCCCATTGGAAAATCGCGGACACAGACTCCAGATTGGGCAGGATCTCGGAATTGAGCCACTGTTCCAAGGAGTCCGCGGCGGAGTTGAGGACGGGCATGATGGCCGCCTGTATATCCGGGTTGTTCTCCAAAAACGCCTGGGTCCAGTTCTGTAGGTTGAGGATATACTTTGAGGAGTCCTCGACCAGTTTGACCACGCTTTCGTAGACCTGAGGCACTACCATTGCCAGCAGCAGGTACAGCAGCAGCACCGCCAGAAACAGGCTGCATATAATAGCCATCATGTTCAGAAAGCGGAGGTTTCTCTCATCTTTCAGTCGCTCGTTTGGGGTCATGGCGGTGAAGACGTGCAGCAGGAACCGGTGGACCGGCAGCAGCAGAAACGCGATGACCATACCCAAAAAGATGGGCCGCAGAACGCGTCCCAGCATGGACAGGACCGCTCTGATTTCCGCGGCGTGATAGAACAGGAAAAATACGAGAATCGACGCGGCAATCACGCAAAATGCGGTTATTCCCGCGGCAACGTAACGCTTATATGGATCGCGTCGCATAAGAATTTCTCCTTTGCTCCGAGCTGGCAGGCGGGGTCAGACCTTCAGGTCGACCGGCCGGGCGTCCTTCTGCGGGTAACGTTCCAGGACAGGCGCAATCTGTCCGGTGAGAAATTCCTCCACCTGTTCCGGGCAGCGTCCGATGTAACGTTCCGGTTCCAGGTGCGCGGTCAACTCCTCCCGGCTCAGCCCGAAAACCGGGTCCGCGGCGATCAGGTCGATCAAATTATTCTTCAAGCCCAGCTCCTTGACGTTGTAACCGGCCTCCTGAGACAGCACCCGAATCCGTTCGTGCAGCTGCTGACGGTCGCCGCCTCGTTTCACGGCGTCCATCATGATGTTCTCGCTGGCCATGAAGGGCAGTTCTTCCATCACATGGCGTTCGATCACTTTGGGGTGGACCACCAGACCGGAAGCGACGTTCAAATAGAGGTTCAGGATTGCGTCCACGGCCAGGAATGCTTCCGGGACCGACAGCCGCTTATTGGCGGAGTCGTCCAAGGTGCGTTCAAACCACTGCGTCGCGGCGGTGACGGCTGGGTTGCCTGCGTCCACGATGACGTACCGGGCCAGAGAACAGATACGTTCACAACGCATCGGGTTGCGTTTGTAGGGCATGGCCGAAGAACCAATCTGTTTCTTCTCAAACGGCTCTTCCACCTCCTTCAGGTGGCAGAGAAGACGCAAGTCGGTCGCAAATTTGCTTGCGCTCTGAGCGATACCGGACAGCGTGGAAACGACGCTGTAGTCTGTTTTCCGGGAGTAGGTCTGTCCGCTGACCGGGACGACATCATCAAAGCCCATCTCCCGGGCGATTTTCTTCTCTAAAAGTTTCACTTTCTCATGGTCGCCCTCGAACAGCTCCAGAAAAGAGGCTTGGGTTCCGGTGGTCCCCTTCGCGCCGCGGAGTTTCAGGCTGGAAATACGAAATTCCACTTCCTCCAGGTCCATCAGCAAATCGTTCATCCACAACGTGGCCCGTTTGCCTACCGTGACCAGCTGAGCGGCTTGGAAATGGGTGAAGCCTAACGTAGGCAGCGCCTTATACTTCCGGGCAAACTCCGCCAGGCTGGCAAGGACTTGGACCAGCTTGTCCCGAACCAGTTCCAAGCCCTCCCGCATGAGGATGATGTCGGTGTTGTCCCCCACGTAACAGCTCGTCGCGCCCAGGTGGATGATCGGCATAGCCTTCGGGCACCGCTCGCCGTAGGTGTGGACGTGCGCCATCACGTCGTGGCGCAGTTTCTTCTCCCACTCCGCCGCCTTTTCATAGTCGATGTCGCGGATGTGCGCCTCCAACTCGTCCACTTGCTCCCGGGTCACGGGGAGTCCTAACTCCATTTCCGCGCGCGCCAACGCGGTCCACAGCCGCCGCCAAGTCGAAAATTTCTTGTCCGCGGAGAACAGATACAACATCTCATCGCTGGCGTAACGGGACGCCAACGGGCTTTCATACTTGTTTGTCGCCATATTCTCGACTCCATTTCTCTTTTTTCGGGTCCTGACCCTTGCGGTTTCGATTATATCCTATTCTATGCCGAAATTCCAGACTCTTCCCGAAAGTTTACGGAATTTTAAAATTCCTGGCGGGGGCTCGCCGCCCCCGCACCCCGGCCTTCCTTTTCTTGAAAGAAAAGGAAGCGAAAAGAACTTTTCGCGCAAAGCAGAGCTTTGCTTCTGGTGGATTTGCTGGTGTTGCTCCGAACGAACGGCGCGGAAGATTTGAGGCGTGAGCGTTCCAGTAACTGCCCACTTTCCGCCGCACCGGGGTCCAGGGGGCTGGCCCCCTGGCGGGTCCAGGGCGGAGCCCTGGTGGGGTGCGGGGCTAG
>CANDKT010000042.1 GCA_947385365.1 uncultured Bacillota bacterium
GCACCGGATTGTGGTTCCGGGTGTCGAGGGTTCGAGTCCCTTTACCCACCCCAGAGGAAGGCAAAAGGGCCGGAGCTTCGGCTCCGGTCCTGGCCCATTCCAGATCGGATGCCATACAGGGGTGTAGCCAAGTGGCAAGGCAAGGGACTTTGACTCCCTCAGTCGCTGGTTCGAATCCAGCCATCCCTGCCACTTTAACCTGTTCCCGCCCGCTCCGCGGGCTTTGACCTGACCCAGTAGCTCAGTCGGCAGAGCACCTGCCTTTTAAGCAGGGTGTCCGGAGTTCGAATCTCCGCTGGGTCACCATTTTACAGCAGGACGCGCCAAGACCTTACGGTCTTGGCGCGTTTTGTCGCGTTGCCGGAGCGTTCAGCGGTGTTCTTCCGCGGAAACGGCCGATTTTCGCGGGAGCGTTTGCCAGGAGATAGCCCCGCAGGGGCATGATTCTTTGCAGTCCATGCAGGAGATACATTCCCGGTCTCCCACATGTTTCACGTCCATTTTGCACTGGGCGACGCAGGCTCCGCAGCCGCTGCATTTATGCAGGTCCACATGGGGGCGAAGGACGGCGATCCGATGGAACAGGGAGTAGAACGCGCCGAGCGGGCAGAGGAAGCGACAGAAAAAGCGGTAGCAGAACACCGCGCCTGTCAGGCAGGCGATCAACAGAAGGAGCTTCCAGGAGAACAGCCAGCCGGCGTATTCCCGCAGGGACTCGTTCTGGATGAGCATAGGGATGCCGCCTTCGAGTGTTCCAGCCGGGCAGATATACTTACAGAAGCCCGGTTCGAACAGGGCGAGGGGGAGCAGCACCACAAAGATAGCCAGGACGGCGTACTTCAGCCAGGAGAGGCGTCGGGTCCACTGATTCTTTTTGAGTTTTGGGGTAGGAATTTTGTGCAGCAATTCCTGAAGGAAGCCGAAGGGGCACAGGAAGCCGCAGATGAACCGTCCCAGCAGCGTACCGAACAGGAGGAGGACGCCCAGGATGTAGTAGGGGGCCTTATAGGGGGATGAGATCAGCGCGGTCTGCACGCTGCCCAAGGGGCAGGCGGCCACCGCCCCTGGGCAGGAGTAGCAATTCAGGCCCGGCACGCACATCCCTTTCCCGCTGCCTTGGTAAAGGGTCCCGTCCATGAAGCCCGTGAAATTGCAGTTGTATAATACTGCGCAGATTGCCTGCGTGATTCTACGTTTCTTCATCATCCGATCCCGATACACTCGTAGCAGAGGAACACGGCCTTATTCAGGACGTCCTGATAGCCTCCGTCCGCCAGGCCGAGTCCAATGAGCAGCGCGGCTAAGGTCAGGCATCCAATGGTAAGGAAATTTTTCGTTTTGTTCAAGCGGTTCAACCTCCCAACGCGTTTTCGACAGCCGATTGGAACGTTTCGTAATTTCTGCTGCCGGTGAGGTCTTCTGAGACGGTCCCGTCCTTGTTGAAAATAATCGTGCGGGGGATTGCCGTAATGTTATAGGCGGAGGAAATGCTGGTGTCGGAGTCACAAGCGACCGGGAACCCGAACCCCTGCTGTGTGATAAATCTTTGCACAGTGCTGGAGGACTCCCCCACATTGACGGCGAGGATGACCACAGAGTCATTATCGCTGTACTTCTTGTAGAGCCGGTCGAGGTCGGGCATTTCCCGCACGCAGGGGCCGCACCAGGTGGCCCAGAAGTTCAGGAGGACGACTTTCCCCGCCTGTTCCGAGAGGGTAAAGCTGGTATCGTTGGTCAGTTGTACAGTGAAGTCTTGCGAGGGATCTCCATTCCAAACAGGCTTAGAGTCCATTTTGACGCGTTTGTCTTGCAGAGCCATATTTGGTAACGATGGTGGCCGCCTCTGAACGCTGGATGGGACCGGTGGGGCGGAAGGTCAGGTTCTCGTCCGAACCGGTCAGGATTCCGGCCCGGTAGAGCAGGTAGATTTCCCGTGCGTTTCTATGGGACGCGCTGACGTCGGGGATTGAGCCGTCCGGGACGTCGTTGATCTCAGCCAAGGCGGCAGAGGGCAAGGCGTTGGCGAAGATGGAAGCGAACTGGGCTCTGGTTGCGGCGGCGTTATAATTTGCGTAGTCTTGTTTGAGGATACCGTTCTTTTTGGCGTAGTCGACGTAGGCGGAGTACCATGCGGGGGCGATTGGCTGGAAGGATTCTGCATTGTCGTAGTAGATGGAGTGCAGGCGCGCGGCCATTGTGACCGTCTCGGCCAGTGTCACGGAGCCCTCGGGGTTGAACGTATTGTTTCCGCTCCCCTTCATGAGGCCCAGCTCGTAAGCGGAGCGGACTTTTTCCGCATACCAGGCGCGGGAGGCGACGTCGCGGAAGAGGCCGTTCCGGTACGAATTGACGGGTTTGAAATTCGATAAGGTTCCGGCGGCGGACACGGCGGCTGGGAGTATGGCAAGGGTGGTCGCGGCTGCCAGGAGCATGGACAGGAGCCGTTTTCCAGGTTTCATTCTGAAGTCCTCCTTCAAGTCAAAGATTGGTTGTTTCCAGGAATCCCTCGCGGGGTGTGAGTTTCAAGTGAGCGGCCACCTGACGCAGTTGGGCGTCGGTGATGGTAGCTTTCCGGGGCAGGTGAGCGATTTTCATATAGATTTCCGCGGCCTTCTCCGCTGTTTCGATCAGGCCGAAGGTTTCGTCGAGGCTGGTTCCGGCGCCGTAGATTCCGTGCTGGGCCCAGACGACCAGCCGGGCGGTGTGCATTTGGGCAGCGGTTGCCGCGCCGATCTCGTTGGTGCCGCACAGCATCCAGGGCAGGACGTTGACGCCGTCCGGGAAGACCATGATACACTCCGTACACATCTGCCACAGCGTGCGGGTGAAGGCGCGCGGGTCCAGGTCGTGGACGTAAGTCATGGCGATGAGGTTTGCGGGGTGGCAGTGCATAACGACCCGGCTGTTGGGATCTTCCGCCAGCCGGGCGGAATGGCTCATCAAGTGCGCGGGCAGTTCGGAGGTGAAGCGTCCTCCGTCGGAGAAGCCCCACAGGATCTCGGCGGTACGTCCGGCGTCGGCCAGGCGAATGAGTCCCAAGTTTTTGGGGGGGTCATACGGGACGTTTTTGAAATACTTTCCTGCGCCGGTCAAGAGGAAGCAGGTCCCGTCCAAAGCGGGGGCGTCGAACCCGGTAGGGAGCGTCCGAAGGACGGTGCTGGTATCCAGGAAGGGGGAGATTTCCGTTTCGTCCAGCCGCAGGCTGATATTGCCGCCGTTGCGTTCGTCCCAGCCGTGCTGGTACATATTGGAAGCGGTGCGGATCATCTCCACAAGGAAGGGGGCGGTTAGGATAGGTTCACTCATACATAGCGGCCTCGTTTCGGTGGAGTTACAGCTCCAGGTAATTTTTGAGCATCTGGGCGGCTTGGGCGCGGGTAGCCAAGCCGTGTGGGGCCAGTCGGTTGTCGCCCACACCGCTGAGGATTCCGTTTTCCACGGCCCAGTGCAGTGCGTTCCGCGCGTAGCCGCTGACGTCGCCGGCATCGCGGAAGCTCAGTTCTTCGCTCGCGGCCGAGGGGCTCCCGGCGCAGCGCCAGAGCATCACGGCCAGCTGTTCCCGCGTGATGTCGTCGTCGGGTCCGAACAGGCCGTTGCCGTAACCGCCCACGATTCCCTTGGAGGCGGCCCAGGTCACGGCGTGAGCGTACCAAGCTCCGTCGGGCACGTCGCGGAAGGGGTTGGAAGCGGTCAAGGCAGGCTTGCCCTCTTTGGTGTAGAGGATCTGGGCCAGTTGGGCGCGGGTGAGGTGGTTGTCGGGTCCGAAGCGGTCGTTGGTGTAGCCGGTCATCAAACCGTTTTCGGTGACGAAGCGGATGGCGTCTTCGTACCACACGCCGGGGGACACGTCTGCGAAGGGGTTCTCCCAAGCCGCGTTGGAGTCGTAGCCGATCAGGAAGAGGGACAGGTGTTCGGTGGAGAAGGTGACGGTCTTGGAACGTTCATCGTAGGAGGTTTCGCAGGGCGTGAGGTTGCCGGAGGCGTCCAGAGCGTAGACCACGACGCCGTCGGGAAGCTGGTTTTGTCCCAGTTTGTGGGGCAGGGTGACGGAGGCGGAGCCGCCTTTGAAGTCGGAGATGGTCTGTCCGCCGCTGCGGAGGCTGAAATCGAACACGGGGGATGTTTTGACGGTTTCCAACTGGCGTGCGTTCAGCTCGTCCGGTTTGACTTGCGTAACGGTCAGGGTGATGGAATCGCCTGCGGTTTTCTGTATAGCGGTGAGCGCGGTGCTGTCGAGGGTGATCTCCGCGCCGGGCAGTTTGAGGGTAAGTTTTCCGGCCCCTTTTGCGGCGGCGGCGATCTGGCCCAGCGCGTTGGAGGGGAGCTGGACGGCGGTGATGGAGCGGTTCAGGGCGGTGAAGTCGATCTCAGCCGTGCCGGTTTGACTGCCGTCCGTGATGTTTTTGAGCTGTGCGGTGTCGATTTTGGTTATAGCGGCGGTGGAGCCGGACACGCTGACCTTGACCTGTACCGTATTCGCGCCGCCGGACACGGGGACAGTGATGGAAGACGTGGATGTTCCGCCGCCGGAACCGCCGCTGGAGCTTCCGCCACCGCCACCGCCGCCACCGCCGCCGGAAGCGTTGCGTGTGAACTGGACGGTCAGGATGTCGCTGACCGTACCGTTCCGGACCGCGATAGCTTTCAGGGTTGTTGTTTCGGTCAGGGTGATGCCGGAAGCCGGGTCATAGTGGGTACTGGTAGTGGTAGGCGTGCTGCCGTCGGTTGTGAAGTAGATTTCCGCGTCTTTGGTGGCGCAGGACAGCGAGACCCGCTGACTGCCGGAGAAGGTCCCGCCGTTGGGGGAAGCGGTTGGAGTTGCGACCGGCGCGTTCACGGGGGTGACGGACAGTTTGCTGGGCTGGTAGGTGATGGTGTAGTTGCCGTCTGCGGAGAGGGCCGCTCCGGAGAGCGTCACTTCGGCGTGGTCTGTGACAGTGCTGGTGTCGGGGATGGAGAACACGAAGCCGGAAGGGGCGGGAAGCAGGACATCGTTTGCGATCAAGCCGGAAACGGTGTAATGTTGGGGGGCGGGGACGGTGGGGAAGGTATCGCCTTGGGTGAGCGTCATCGCGTTGGCCGTTACGGTGGCGGAAGCTCTGCGGATGGTAAAGGCGCGGGTTGTAGACCCGGCATATGCGGTGTTGTGGTCCGGGATGGAGACGGTCACGGTGTAGCTGCCGGCGCGGATGGGGGCGTCGGAGCTGTCGTAAGGCGTTCCGGTGTTATCCGTACCGGTGTAGCGGAAGAGGTAGGACGCTTCGTAGCCTGGGGTGGAATCCTTATCGCTGGTCACGGACACAGCCTTCGGCGTGCCGTCGTAGGTCAGGTTTTCGGGCCATTCGGCGGTCAGGTTCACAGGTTCCTTATCCGTGTAGGTCACGACGAAGCGGAGGGACCGATCCTGGTAATTGGGCATATCATAGATTCGGACGAAGACGGTCTCGGAAGCTGGGGGTACCGCGCTGGTTGCCGTGCGGTAACGGAGGGTCAGTCTGCTGCCTTCCAGCGAGGGAGTGACGCGGCTCAAGTCTGCGGTATCTTCGAGCGTGTAGGCTGGAGTTCCGCCGCACTGTTCCGGGAGGTATGCGGTCAGGTCGCAGGTATAGGGTGCATTGGTTCCGGCGCGCAGTGTGACGGGGATGGTGATTTCAGGGAACGGGGCGCGTTGAATTGTTCCGTTGTGGTAGACTGCGGAGGTTTCGGTCAACACGTACTTGTCGTTGGGACGGAGCGTGACCTGGATGTTGAAATCCTTCCCGGAGCCTGCGTTAGGGTCTGTGAAGGCCGCGGAAGCGGTGTAGTCCGCATTCAGGACGAGGTCGTCGCTGGCCGCCACGCCGTGGAAGGTCACGCTGGTGACATGAGCGGCGGTGGTGCCGTCGTAGACTTTATCGGCCAGGGCGGCTTCGATCATAGTGATGGGGCGTTTTTTCACGGTGACGTCCACGGTGATTGCGCTGCTGGCGTGACCGTCCAGGTTTGCGGAGACGGTGACAGCGGCGGTACCGGCTTTCCGGAGGGTCACGAAGCCGTTTTCGGAGACCGTGACGGCGTCTCCTTGGACGGCGTAAGACAGGCGGGCGGAAGCGGTCTGATCCACGCCGTTTTCGTCTGTGACGGTGACGTTCAGGCGGAAGGGTTCGTCGCCGTAAGTTTTCTCTCCGGGGCTGGTGCAGGCTACGGTAAGGGCAGGCAAGTCTTTTACGGTAAAGGCGGTGCTGCCGGAACAGAGGTTGTAATTGGAGCCGGAAGTTTCCGGGTCAGGGGTAAACTTCCAGTAGAGCGTGGTGGTTCCGAGGGAGCGGAACGTACCGTTCCCGGCTGGAGTCGCGCAGGTAGCGTCTGTGTACCACTCCAGGTATCCGGGGACGCCCTGACCGTTGACGCCTTCGGCCTGCGCGTTGCTGTTGGCGGGGTAATTTTGTCCGATGGTCACGTCCGTTTTGAGCGCAGCGGGGAGTTTAAGGGTACAGTTAGCCTTTCGGATCAGGTACTGTTTTGTGACGGAGCCGGTATAGTTACCGGCACCTGAGACGGTCACGGAGGCGGTTCCGGCGTTGATATGGTTGGTGGCGGTCACGGTGTAGTCGTTCTGGTCCAGTGTCTGGGGACCGTCTTTGACTTCCAGGTCAGGCAGCTGTGCTGAGCCGTTGTAGACGAGTGTCTGGTTGGAAAGTGTGACCATAGAGTTGGTCAAGGTTTTGGGCTGAACGGTCACGACGCACTGGCGAGAGGCCGAGCCGTAGCTGCCGGTCTCCTGTGCGGCGACGCGGATGACCGCGCTGCCAACGGCTTTGGCGGTCAGAGTGCCGGAGCTGCTGACGGATACGATGTTGTCATTGCTGCTGGAGTAGGAGAACGACGCGCCCGTGGTGCTGGTGGCGGAGAGGGTTCCGGTCTCGCCGTAGGTCAAGGTTTTGGTTTCGGGTACCGTCAACTCATGGGGTGGTTTTTGGGTGATCGAGATTCTGGTTTCTGCGCGGACGGAATCGTTCACGGTGGCGCTCAGGACGAAGCTGCCAGAGGCGTTGTTTGGGACGGACACCACGCCGTCGGTCATGGCGGCGAGCGATGGGTTGCTGATTTTCCAGGTGACGGTCTGTTCTGGCAGCGGCTGGCCGAACTGGTCATACACTTGCGCGGAGTAGGCGGCGGAGCTTCCCGCAAGGATACGGTCTTCGTGGAGCGCAGAGCCGTCCCGGCAGATCTGCACGAACTTCGGGGTTCTGGCGGGCACGTAGAGAAGGAAGGTCTGTTCGGTCTGGGTTGTGCTGCAAGAGGCGGTCACGGTGAAGGCAAGGCCGGAGCCGTTGGTATAGTCTGGCAGGGCGGAGTTGGCGATGGACAGCACGGCGGAGTGGAAGGTTCCGGGTATCAGGGTGACGTCTGGGACGCTTGGGCGCAAGGACCAGGTAACGTTCTGATTGATCTCCTCTCCCCCGTTCAGGACCTGTGCGGTCAAGGTGATTTCCTTATGGACATTCTGTTCCAGGCTGGGTATTTCGGGGACAGAGAAGGCGGGGGTTCCGCTTGTTGAGGTACTTTCCGGGGCGGGGTGGTAGGAGAGGGTGATGGTGTCCGGGGCGCTGGGATCGTGGTAGTCGCTCACGGAGAGCGTCGGGTACTGGAACGCGAACGTAGAATAGAGCGTACCCTCGTCATGGTCTGAGAAGTGGGCGGAGCCTTTCAGGAAGTAGTTGTAGTTGATCCAGGTGATCTGATCGGCCCAGGTACAGTCGATGGCGTACCACTTGCCGTCGAGTTGGACGTAGTTCCAGGCGTGACCGCTTCCGCGGCTGGTTCCGGTGACGATGGCGCAGGGGATATCGTAGGCGTCGCACAGCAGTTTGAAGGATTTCGCGTACCCGGCGCAGACGGTGACGCCTTCGACCAGGGCGCTGTAGGCGGTCTGGTAGCCGCGCCAGCTGTTCAGGAACTTACTGTCGTGTTGATCGGCGTACTCGGTATGGTCGCAGATCCAGTTATAGATGGCGCGGATTTTCCCGTAATCGGAGGCGAACGAAAGGTCGCCGATCTCCCGTTTGGCCTTATCCAGAGCGGTTTGGATATCCGCTCGGGTTCCGGTATTGGCGTTGTTATGGTTCTGGGGCGTGATTGCGCCGGATGGAGTTGTGGTCGCGTTTTGGTAAGCTTCCTCGGTCATAGCGAAGCTGGTGATTCTTTTTGAGCTTGGGTCATAGCCGTAAGAAAACCTTGTGTTGACCAGCCAGGACAGTTCCGGGTGGTCGTACAGCAGCGCGCCGAGGGCGGCCAGGACAGGCTCGGAACGTTTGGATTCATCGGAGTAGGAGACGCCGGTCAGCGGGATTCTGGTTGTAGACGGACCTTCTTTCAGGGGGCTTCCGTCGCGGTAGAGCGCGTCGTAGACTGCTTTGGAGGAATCGTCCAGTTGGTCGTAGTAACTTCCGTTGTAGCCCCGGTTTGGGGCCAGGCCGAACACGGAGGACGATTGGGGAAGCGGTAAGATATCCGCAAGGCTGCCGACGCCCTCATGTACGGCGATTTGTTCGGGGGCGGTATTGTTTTCGGGTAATTGGACTGCTCCCGCCGGGTACAGCGACAGCAGCACTGCCAGCGCCAGGAGCGCGGGCCAGACACGTTTTTTCATAGAGCGATTCCTCCCTGCGACTCAAGATCGGGACGCGCGGTTTACGGGGTGTGTGACACGCGTTCGTTCTCTAAGGATAACACAAGGTTCAAGGGATAGCAATCTTTTTCGACTTTTTCCGGCAAAAAGCGACACGGTCGACGGGAGGGTTCGCGGAGCATTTCACAGGTAAGCGGGGCAAGGCGGCGGTAAATTTGTAGGCTTTTCCGAGTTTCTCCATTTGACAAATCGTCTAAGAGGGCTATAATTTGAAGTAGTATTGTTCGGCAAGGGAAAGGAGGCGACTTCATGAATTTGGAATTGAGCAAGAAGCAGTTCCGTCGGCTGTTGGACCTGGTCTACATTGGGAATTGGATTTTGAACGCGACGCGGGGCGATCAACGTTTTGCAGACTACGACGAGGTCGAGAGTCTGCTGTTCAGCCGAGCGGCGTTGGAAGGGATGCCTGCGTTGGCGGAACTGTATCAGGGCGAGGTCGTGCCTTCCAGAGCGTTTGTGGAGGGCGGCATTCACGAGGCCATCATGGAGTACGAGAACAACGTGTTCTTTGACATTCTGGCAGAGGACTTAGCGCGCCGGGACATGGACGACGCGCCGATTGACGAGAGCAACTACGCGGAGCTGGCCAGCCGCATTGACGCCTACATCGCCGAGTTCGAAGAACACGGTACCGATCACATTTTAGTGGATATCGACTCGCCCTGAACGGTTCGACTCCGTTGGCCGCGTCCGCGGCCGGCGGAGTTTTTGTTTCAGGCAGGCGGGCTGCACAAATTTTGGTTGTCATTTTTCGGATTTTCCGCTATAATATAAAAAGTGGGATAGTTCCGAGGTCCCGCTTGCGGGACACAAGACCGAATTGGGGATTTCCAAAACGGGAGGGTACATTTATGAACCATTACGTGATCTCGATCAGCCGTGAATTTGGCAGCGGCGGGCGATTGATTGGCAAACGTTTAGCGGCGCGGCTTGGGGTACCCTGTTACGACCGCACGCTGATCCAGAAGACGGCGGAAAAGAGCGGGTTATCGCCGGACTTCATCGCCCGCGCGGAGGAGCGTGCGCGGAGCCGGTTTCATCTGTCGATAGCGCCCATAGGCATCAACTCGCCCACGTTCGCCCACCAGAGCGTTCCCGTGAGCCATCAGGCTTTTTTCGCGCAGGCGGAGGTGATCCGCGAACTGGCTGATGAAGGCCCGTGTGTGATTGTCGGGCGGTGCAGCGATTACATTTTAGGGCCGCGGCCGGACTGTCTGAAGGTGTTCATTCACGCCGATCTGGCCAGCCGAGTGGAACGCTGCGTAGAGGAGTACCACATCCCGGCCGATGACATGGAGCGGCGTGTTTTGCAGATGGACCGGGGCCGTGGGAATTATTACAACTACTATACGGGGCATACCTGGGGAGATATGCGCCAGTATGATCTGACGCTGGATTCCGGCAAGATTGGGGTGGAAGGCGCGGTGGAGCTGATTGTGACGTTGGCGCAAGCCCGTGCGGTGCGGGACCGTCTTCCGGGTTAAGGAGGGGTGGAATGGGTGCAAAGATACGCGTTCAGGTATCCGGAGAGGCTGGATATTTGGACAATTACAGTCAAGCCATGCGCGAGCTGGGCGCGGAGCCGGTCGCGGCCTACGCCCCCGCGCCTGATCTGACCTGTGCAGGGCTGTTGTTATGCGGCGGCGGTGATCTGGACCCTGCGCTGTTCCATGAGGCGGACCAAGGGTCCGATCCGCCGGACGTTCTGCGGGACCGGGCGGAACTGGAGCTGTTCCGGGCTTTTCACGGGGTAAACAAGCCGATTTTCGGCATTTGCCGTGGGATGCAGGTCATCAACGTCGCGTTGGGAGGCGCGCTGATCCAGGATCTTCCGCCGGAGCAGCGTCTTTTCCACAGCAGCCGGGCCGGGGAATCGGATCGTGTGCATCCCATCCGGAGCGCGGAAGGTTCTCTGTTCCGGGCGCTTTACGGGGAAGTTTTCCTGGTCAACAGCTCTCATCACCAAGCGGTTGGGCGGTTAGGCGACGGGCTGATTCCCGTTGCGTGGTCAGAGAGCGGTTTTCCGGAAGCCATTGTGCATTCGCAAGCGCTCATTCTGGGGGTACAGTTCCACCCGGAACGTATGGCGTTTGGTCATCGCCGAACCGATACGGCAGACGGAGCGCCGCTTTTGCAGCATTTTGTTTCTCTGTGCGGGGTCTGAGGCGGTCAGATCACGTAGTCGTCCCCATCCGCGTCCCGGCGCATCAGATCGGAGAGGGTGATATTGTCCAGGTAAGAGTTGATGACCTGTTCGAGTCCCTGCCACATTGCCAAGGTGCGGCAGCCAGCGGCGCGGGAGCAAACTCCGGCGTTTTCGCTGACGCAGCTGACCGGGGCTAAGGAGTCCTCGGTCAGGCGGAGGATGGAACCGATGGTATACTGTTCGGGTGCGCGAGTCAGCTGGTAGCCACCGCCTTTTCCGCGCAGGCCGCTGAGGAAGTGAGCTTTTACCAGCAGTTTGATGATACTTTCGAGATATTTTTCGGATATTTCCTGTCTTTGGGCGATGATCTTCAAGGGGATCATACCCTCGGCCTGATGTTCGGCGAGATCGATCATGACGCGCAAGGCGTAGCGTCCTTTTGTGGAAACCAGCATAGATTTGCCTCCTTTCGCAAACCTATTATACAACGCGGTTAATGGGGAAGCAACTGGGGTGCCGAGAAAATTTTGAATTTTGCTTGACAAAATATGGGAAGGGTTTTATAATTCACACTAACCTATCTGATAGATTGGTAATAAAAGTGTTCTCCCCTCCCGCCTACGGCGGAGGGGGCGGCGAGAAGCAGGAGGAGATTTAGAATGGCACACATATACACATCGGCGGATCAGTTGATAGGCAAGACGCCGCTTTTGGAGCTGGTCCACATTGAGGAATCGGAAGGGTTACAGGCGCGTATTCTGGGCAAGCTGGAGTATTTGAACCCTGCCGGAAGCGTAAAGGACCGCATTGCGAAGGCCATGATTGACGACGCGGAGGCGAAGGGGTTACTGAAACCGGGTTCTGTTATTATTGAGCCGACCTCTGGCAATACAGGGATTGGTTTAGCGTCGGTAGCGGCGGCGCGGGGCTATCGGATCATCATCGTGATGCCGGAGACCATGAGTGTGGAGCGGCGTCAGCTGATGCGCGCCTACGGCGCGGAGTTGGTTCTTTCGGAAGGTGCGAAGGGGATGACGGGGGCGATTGCGAAGGCGGAGGAGCTGGCGAAAGGGATTCCGGGGAGTTTTATTCCGGGTCAGTTTGTCAATCCCGCCAATCCAGCGGCGCACCGTGCATCCACGGGGCCTGAAATCTGGGCTGACACGGACGGCAAAGTAGACATATTTGTCGCTGGCGTAGGCACGGGCGGTACGCTGACGGGCGTTGGGGAATATTTGAAGGAGCAGAACCCTGCTGTGAAAGTGGTAGCTGTGGAGCCAGCGTCCTCGCCGGTTTTGAGCAAGGGTGTTGCGGGGAAGCACGCGATTCAGGGCATCGGGGCCGGATTTGTACCGGAAGTGCTGAACGTGAAGGTCTACGATGAGGTCATCGCGGTGGAGAACGACGCCGCCTTTGAGGCGGGCAAGCTGGTAGGCAAAAAAGAGGGGGTGCTGGTAGGTATTTCCTCAGGAGCGGCGGTCTGGGCGGCGATTCAGCTTGCCAAGCGTCCGGAAAATCGAGGCAAAACGATAGTTGTTCTACTGCCCGACACTGGCGACCGCTATTTGTCGACCCCGCTGTTCGCGGAGTGAACCAAAGTATGTAATAGGGCTAAGGCCGTTGGAATGTAGTTCCAGCGGCCTTAATGTTTTGCGCTTTTCTCGATTTCGGACTCGATTTTTCGGACCAACTCATTTGGGCACATATCGAGCGCGTAGGCAAGCCGCCATAACGTTTCCAGGGTAGGCTTTCGTTCGCCGCGTTCGATTGCGCTCAAATGGGTCCTGCCTATATCCGCCAAACCGCTGACGACCTCTTGAGTAATGCCTCTGTTCTGCCGAACCTTTGAGATTGCTTTCCCCACCAGCACGGAATCCAGTTGGTTGTTGCTCATAATCACACCCCGACTTTGAGTGTATTACAGCAACAACCCTTTTTTGAACACATATGTAGACACCGGAACGTGAGACCTATGCTATTCTTTTTGTAGAAAAACCCCAAATATTGCGTGCCGGAAAGGAGGCCATTGCACTTAACAAGCCGCGGAGGTAGAAGCGACGTCCAGCAAAAATGTGGAATTAACGGTTCAAATTTTAAAAATTGGATGAGGTGAGAAAAGGTGTCTCAAAAGTTTTGCCCCCATTGCGGGAAAGAAGTTATGCCGCAAGCGGTTGCGTGTCCATATTGCGGCGGAGCAGTATCCGTTTCATCGGAACCTGACGTCCCATCGACGAGATTAAACGTTCTCTCTTTTTTCATACCTTTAGCAGGGCTTATTCTCTACGGTGTGTATTACGATAAAACGCCGAACAAAGCAAAAGCCATCGGCAAATGGGCCTTAATCGGATTTGGTATTGGGGGTAGCCTTATCTATAATCAGCGTTATGATGTTGCTGTCTGAAATATAATCGAGCTGAGGAGGAATATGCGGTGGGTAACTACATGGGTACAAGTGAAGCATCTAAAAAATGGGGATGTTCACGAGATGAAGTATCAAGGCTTTGTAGAGACGGGAAAATCAAAGGTGCAGAACAGGACGAAAAAGGAAAACCGTGGAGGATACCAGTAGACACGGCAAATCCGTTTACCGAAAAGAAGGAAGAGAAGTAGATAGAACAAAGGTAATTATTGGGGCTATAATTTTGAGGCGGGAGCAATCCCGCCCTTATGGGCACTGTCATCAGCGTTGTATTTTCCGCGATGTCGCTGTCTATGTTGATGTACTAAATTGGGGCGGACTGGTCCCTACTTTGATCCGGGGACAAGGTGGCGATATTGAGATATACCTAGGAAGCCATAAACATAGGAGGCTGTAAACAAAAATGAAGAAGATATTTGCACTCATACTTGCGGTGGCTCTGGTCCTCTCTCTGACGGCCTGTGGTGGCGGCGGCGGTGGAGCAGGGGATACCAACACGCCCAGCGGCGGGAACGGGGACACGACAAGCACAGACACACCCAGCGGAGGAGAGGATAGTACTCTGCAAAGTGAAACAAGCACCCAACCAGAAATGAAAGAATTAGGTGAGACAATTACAACAGAGAACTTTGAATTTACATTAAAGCAAGCAATATTTGGAACAAACCTATATTGTAATCCATCATCCCCAGATTTCTTGATTGTTGATGGCGACGATTCTGCACTATCCATCTGTGCAGCTAATGATAGGGCTTATGTTGCGATTGCATATACGTTGAACTATATTGGAAAAACAAGTCTTAGATGGACCCCTGCAATTTCTGTCGATTATAATGATGGGTACACTTTTTCTGATGCCGCATATCTCAACAGTAACGTAATATATAAAGAATATGAAAAATGGCATAACAATACGAGCATAGTCCTTGAACCATTATCACCCGAACGCGAGTTCAGATTTGTTTTTGATGTTCCAAAAGAGGTAATAGAAAATACAGATGCACCAGTGAAAATTAATATTTCTTTGGATGGCTCTCAGTACACGTATTCCATTAGATAAAGCAAAAGAGCGGGGCGGCACATCAACGTGCCGCCCCTTTGCATTCATATCAAAAAGTGCTGAAATAGTGGCAAAACTTAGCCGAAGTAGCGTTTGAGCAGGCCCTCGAAGGCTTTGCCGTGGCGAGCTTCATCGCGGGCCATTTCGTGGACAGTGTCGTGGATAGCGTCCAGGCCGAGTTCTTTGGCTTTTTTGGCGATAGCGACCTTACCGGCAGTCGCGCCGTTTTCGGCTTCGACGCGGAGTTCCAGGTTCTTCTTGGTGGAATCGGTGACGACCTCGCCCAGGAGTTCGGCGAATTTCGCGGCGTGTTCGGCCTCTTCCCAAGCGGCTTTTTCCCAATACAGGCCGATTTCGGGGTAGCCCTCGCGGTGGGCGACGCGGGCCATAGCGAGGTACATACCGACCTCGGTGCATTCGCCCTGGAAGTTGGCGCGCAGGCCCTCAAGGATCTCGGGGTCGACGCCCTGCGCGACGCCGACGACGTGTTCAGCGGCCCAGGAGCGTTCGCCGGCCTGCTCTACGAACTTATCGGCGCCTACGCCGCACTGGGGGCACTTTTCGGGGGGAGTTTCGCCCTCGTAGACATAGCCGCACACGGAACAGACAAACTTTTTCATGGTACAAATTCCTCCTCAAATGATATGATATCCTTTTGTATACAGTCTGGACACAGTCCATAAAAGGTGAGTTCGCGGCGTTCCACCGAAAACCCATATTGCTCGCTGACGGTCCGGTTGAGTTCCACATCCAGGTTGATCTGGCGCAGGTCCACGACCGAGCCGCAGCGTCTGCAAACAAAGTGCGCATGAGGTTCCATCACGCCGTCGTAGCGTTCCTGACCCTGATGAACGCCCACGCTCCGCACCAGCCCCTGTTCCTGAAAAAGGAGCAGGTTCCGGTATATGGTGCCCAGGCTCAGGTCAGGATATCGGGGCTTCAGCGTTTGATAGAGCCACTCCGCCGACGGATGACAGTCTGTGCTGTAGATGGCGGCTAAAATAGCCTCTCGCTTTTTGCTGTATCTCGTGGCGCGTTTCACTTCGGATCTCCTAACGATAGTAATTCTTATTTACGTTAAGGATTATAGCACACCCGCGGTCATTTGTAAAGGGGAAAATTGTGAACTTATTGTGACGGTGTCCGCTCTTTTCCGTCGACGTAGTCCAGATAGGTCTGGCGGATGGACTTCAAGTCACGGCGGCGGATGAGTACTTCGTCGCCGGAGGTCAAGGTGAAGGACTTATCGGCCAGTTGGATGAAGTCCATATTGACCAGGTAGCTCTGGTGGCAGCGGAGGAAGCGGTGGTCATTGAGTTCGGTTTCGATCTCGCTCAAGCGTTTGTAGATAACGTACTGACGGTCTGGTTCCCGGTGCAGGATACACTTGGAGTTGCTGCTTTCCACGAAGAGGATTTCCCGGTAAGGGACGCGGGTAATTTTGGAGCGCTGACGGATTTGGTAGACCTCCTCTTCGAAGTCCTGAAGGATACGGTCCATGAAGAGGTAGAGCCGCTGGACGCTCACGGGTTTGAGCAGGTACCCGGCGGCATCGACGTCGTAGCTATCCACGGCGTAGTCGGCGGAGGCGGTCAGGAAGATGATCTCGCCCTCGTAGCCTGACGCGCGCAGTTTCCGAGCCACGTCGATTCCCAACAAGTTTCCCATGTAGATATCCAGCAGAACGATATCGAACCAGCGGTCCTCTTCCACGTCGCAGAGCAGTTCCGCGCCGTTTTGGTAAGGGACGATCTCGTGCGGCAAGCGTTTGCCTGAGAAGTATTCGCAGAGCAGTTCGGCAATCAGTTCCCGGTCCAAGCTGCTGTCGTCGCACACCGCGATACGCATTGGCTAACCCTCCTTGTTTAAGCGCCGCGCACTGTTCTACATTCATTATAAAGTGGTCCAGGTAGAAATTCAATCCCACTTTTGGGAGATTTCATCAAAATCCTCTGAGAAGGTCCCGCAAGAATCGGAGAAAATGCGTTTGACATTGGATTGCCGGGTGCTATAATATCTGACGGACCGAACAGGCAAGACACGCGATTTGAACGAGGTGCATTATGGAATCCTATACATATCTTCTGCTTTTGGCGATCATTTTGGTTTCGACCAAGATTTTAGGGTTAGCGTCGGAAAAGATTCACATGCCGCAGGTTGTCGGCGCATTGTTGGCGGGTATTATCATGGGGCCCAGCGGGTTTGGCGTACTGGAGAGTACGGACTTTCTGGTCAAGGCGGCGGAGATTGGCGTAATCATGCTGATGTTCACGGCGGGCATTGACACGGACATGAAGGAGCTGAAAGAGACCGGGTTGCAAGCCGGTGTCATTGCGGTTTTAGGCGTATTCACGCCGCTGGTGTTGTGCGGCGGGCTGTACTTCATTTTCTTCTGCCACGGGGAATGGAGTGCGTACAATCTGCTCCGCTCCGCCTTTATGGGTTCGGTGTTCTCCGCCACGTCGGTGTCGATCACGGTGGAGACGCTCAACGAGATGGGCAAGCTGAAGACGCGGACAGGGACCACGCTGCTCAGCGCGGCGTTGATTGACGACATCATCGGCATTGTTTTGCTGTCGATACTCAGCGCGTTCAGTTCTGGGGAATCCAACACAGTGTTGGTTTTGGTACGCATTGCGCTTTTCTTTGCGTTTGTGTTAGGCGTTGGGTTAGTGGTCCGGCGGATTTTCAGCTACATTGCCGAGGAACACTGGCACAGCCGCCGGGTAGCGGTATGGGCGTTAGCGTTCTGTTTGCTGATGGCCTACTGTGCGGAGACGTGGTTTGGGGTTGCGGACATTACGGGGGCATACTTTGCCGGGCTGATTCTGTGCAATCTGACGAAGGCCCGTGCGTTTGTGGCGAAGAAGTTCACTGTGACCTCTTACATGGTGTTCACGCCGGTTTTCTTTGCTGGGGTAGGCATGAGGACCAATTTACGGGAGATGAACGCAGACATTCTGTGTTTTGCGCTGCTTTTGGCCGTCGCGGCGATTGTCTCCAAAATCATAGGTTGTGGTGCAGGCGGTCTGATGTGCCGCATGAGCCGTCATCAAGCGTTGGTGGTAGGTATTGGGATGGTAGCCCGGAGTGAAGTAGCTCTGATGGTGGCGCAACGGGGCATCAACGCGGGTATGATCGACCCGAGCATTTTGCCTGCCATTGTTTTGAGTGTAATTGCTTCTGCGCTGCTGACGCCGGTTATGTTGAAGCTGGCGATCACGCGGGGGCCAGAGCTTCCGTAAGACGAGATAGGGACCGGGGACTGCCGCGGAGCGTGGCGGTCCCCGGTTTTTTTTGCGGGTGAAAACGTTCAGGTACGTTCTGCGGCGGCGGACTCCAGCCACGCGGCGGTCTGCGCCAAGCCCTCTTCGCTGAGCGGGAAAGCGGTTGTGTCTTCGATTTGGCTATACTCTTTGGCCAGCGGGCCGGTCCAGATTTCGGTACGGAGCTGCTGTTCTTCTGGGAGGGGTTGGATAAAGAAGCGGATAGGTCCGCAGCTGCCGTAGAAGGAGTTTCCGTTCTCCCAGAAGAGCAGGGTGGGAAGCAAAACTTTGTTCATAGGGATACGCTCCTATTCTTGATTATCCTCGGGTTCGGCCCAATCCAGGCTTCGGCTGACTGCCTTATGCCAGCCTCGAAGCAAGCGTTGGCGAAGGGGTTCGGTCATAGTGGGATGGAATTGGTGATCCAGCGTGCGCAGGGCGCGGATTTCGTCCAAGCCGTTCCAGAAGCCCACGGCCAGTCCGGCCAGGTAAGCCGCGCCCAAGGCGGTAGTTTCGCGGGTAGCGGGGCGCAGGACGGGTTTGTTCAGGATATCGGCTTGGAACTGCATAAGGAATTGGTCCCGGCTTGCGCCGCCGTCGACGTACAGGGCGGAGAGGGAGAGATTGGTATCCCGTTCCATAGCCTCGACCAAATCGCGGCTTTGGTAGGCGATGGATTCCTGAGCGGCGCGGATGATGTGGTCACGGGTTGTTCCGCGGGTCAAGCCGATCAGGGTACCTCTGGCGTACATATCCCAATGGGGCGCGCCCAGTCCGGTGAAGGCGGGGACGAGGTACACGCCGCCGGTATCGGGGACTTTGGAGGCGTAATATTCGGCGTCGCGGGCCTCGTCGAAGAAGCGCAGTTGGTCGCGCAGCCATTGGATGACGGCCCCGCCCACGAAGACGGAGCCTTCCAAGGCGTACTGCACGGTTCCGTTCAAGCCGACGGCGATGGTGCTGAGCAAGCCGTTCCGGCTCTGATAGAGCTGGTCTCCGGTGTTCATCAGCAGGAAGCAGCCGGTTCCGTAGGTATTTTTAGCCTCGCCGGGTTGGAAGCAGGTCTGGCCGAAGAGGGCGGCCTGTTGGTCTCCTGCCGTGCTGGAGATGGGGACATCCACGCCCTGGAGGTTGACGGTCCCGTAGACCTCGCTGGAGTTCCGGACCTGAGGCAGCAGGTTCATGGGAATGTTCAAGGCGTCGCAGATATGTGCGTCCCAGCAGAGGTCCCGGATGTTGTAGAGCATGGTCCGGCTGGCGTTGGTAGGATCGGTGACATGGACTTTGCCGCCGGTGAGCTTCCAGATGAGCCAGGAGTCCACGGTTCCGAAGAGCAATTCGCCCTGTTCGGCCCGTTCGCGGACGCCGTCCACATGATCTAGGAGCCATTTCAGTTTGGTGGCGGAGAAGTAGGCGTCGATGAGCAGGCCGGTGTTCTGGGCGATGTAGGAGGTCAGTGCAGAGTCTCGTTTCAATTCCTCGCACAGGGCAGCGGTACGTCTGCACTGCCAAACGATTGCGTTATAGACGGGTCTTCCGGTATTTTTGTCCCAAACGATGGTAGTTTCGCGCTGATTTGTGATCCCGATGGCGGCGATTTCCCGAGGGTCCAGGCCGCTTTGGGCCAGCGCCTCGGAGAGGACGGAGTACTGGCTGGACCAGATTTCCATAGGGTCGTGTTCGACCCAGCCGGGTCTGGGGTAAAGCTGTGTAAACTCCCGCTGGGCGGAAGCCACGATATTCTGATGCCGGTCGAAGACGATGCAGCGGCTGCTGGTGGTGCCCTGATCCAGAGCGATCACGTATTGTTTCAAGAGGTTCCCTCGCTTTCCTGTTTCCGGTCTTGTTTTCTCTATTATGCCAGAAAGGGGGCGGAGTGTAAAGCACACATTGGCGTGGAGGACATAGAATGGAGTGAGGCAAGGTCCCGTTGTGCGGCGGGACTGAGCCTGTCCCAATCCTTGAAGACGCAAAAGGAGTGCTTATGAAACGATATTTTGCTTCTGACTGGGAGCAGCGGGGAGATGGCGTAGTAGCGTATCTCAACGGGTCGCCGGAGGGTTATTCTCTGGCGTCATCCTGTTCTTGTCCACCGCCCACGCCTCCCTGTCCCTGTTCTCCGGCGCCGTCTTGTCCCTGTCCGCCGACGCCGCCTTGTCCCTGTCCGCCGCCGCCTTGTCCGCCGCCTTGTCCCTGTCCGCCGCCGCCTTGTCCGCCGCCCTGTCCTTGTCCGCCTCCCGTGCCGCCCATGATGGGGCCCACGGGTCCGACCGGTCCGCAAGGCATTCCCGGTCCTGATGGAGCTACGGGTCCCACGGGTCCGCAAGGGATTCCTGGTCCTGCTGGTCCGACTGGCCCGCAAGGTCCTGTTGGTGCGACGGGCGCGACGGGTGCCACGGGTGCCACAGGTGCTGTTGGTCCGACCGGTCCGCAAGGCCCTGTTGGTGCGACGGGCGCGACGGGTGCCACGGGTGCCACGGGTGCTACCGGCCCAACCGGCCCGCAAGGTCCTGCTGGTGCGACGGGCGCTACGGGCGCGACGGGTTCCACTGGTGCTGTTGGCCCGACCGGTCCGCA
>CANDKT010000043.1 GCA_947385365.1 uncultured Bacillota bacterium
GATAACCTGTTGTGACTGGAGTTCAGACGTGTGCTCTTCCGATCTGTTTCAGGTCGAAGCCCACGTAGCCGCAATAGCCGCCGGATTTCTCGTCCCGGAGGCGTTTCCAGAAGGGGAGGATGACCTGATCCAGCATAGCGCGGGCGGCCTGTGAGATGCGCGGCATAGAGACGGCCTCCTCTCAGCGGGTTCCCGGCTCGCGGTCGGAGCTGCTGGTCCCGTCGTGTTCCAGGATGTAGCGGACCACGCGGTCGACGTCGGTGAAGGCGAGTCCGACGTAGCTGTCGGCGCAGCCGTAGTAGACGGCGATGCGGCCGGAACCGGCGTCCTGGAGGGTGGCGCAGGGGAAGCAGACGTTGGGGACGAAGCCGCGTTCTTCGTACCACTCTTCCGGGGTAAGCAGGAAGGTGGAGCAGCGGTGGAGGACTTTGTTTGGCTCATGGATGTCCAGGAGCGCACCGCCGATGGAGTAGACGAAGCCGTTGCAGGTACCTGTGACGCCGTGGTAGAACAGCAGCCAACCCTCGCTGGTTTCGATGGGAGCGGCGCCGCCGCCGATTTTGACGCTCTCCCACCAGCGGTCGCTTTTGCCCATCACGTGGCGGTGGCGGCCCCAGAACTCCATATCGGGGCTTTGGCTGAGGAAGATGTCGCCGAAGGGGGTGTGGCCGGAGTCGGAGGGGCGGGAGAGCATGGTGTAGAGGCCGCCGATTTTCCGGGGGAAGAGGACGGCGTTGCGGTTGAAAGGGATGAAGGGGTTTTCGAGGCGGGTGAAGGTTTTGAAGTCCTTGGTTTCGGCGATGCCGATGGAAGCGCCGTAGAAGTCCTGACACCAGATGACGTACCAGGTGTCGTCGACTTGGACCAAACGGGGGTCGTAGGCGTAGACAGGGGGCGCGGGCTGGCCGTTTTTGTCAAGGAAGGGGATTTTCTCAGGGTCGAAGGACCAGTGGATGCCGTCGTCGCTGCGGCCCAGGTAGATGTAGGGGATCCCGTTGATCTGTTCGCCGCGGAAGACGCCGATGAAGGCGTTCTGGTAGGGGGCCACGGCGCTGTTGAAGATACGGGCGACGCCGGGCAGCGGGTTGCGTTGGATGATCGGGTTTTCGCGGTAACGCCACAGAGGGGCGGAGCAATCTGCGGGGCAGTCCTGCCAGGGGATATTGGGGAGGCTGGGGCAGAGTAATTTTACTTGGCTCATGTAGAGACGACTCCTTTTCTGCTGTCCGCCCTGTTTGGAGCAGGGCGGACAGCGTGGATTCGGTTTAACCTTTCACCGCACCGGCGGCCATGCCGCTGTAGATATGGTCCTGACAGAGCAGGAAGATGATGAGGGCAGGGATGATGGTGATGATGACGCCTGCGCAGATGTAGTTATACTGGCTTCCGTAGGGGCCGACGAAGGCGTAGAGGGCGGTGGAGATGGTTTTCAGGTAATCTCTGGTGAGGTAGAGGTTAGACATATAGTATTCGTTGTAGATGCTGACGCCTTTAAGGACGCAGCTGGTGACGATGGCGGGCTTGAGCAGGGGGAAGAGGATCTTGAAGAAGACGCCGAAGTAGGTACAGCCGTCGATGATGCCCGACTCGTCGAGGCTGACGGAGAGGTTCTCAAAGAACTGGAGGAAGATGTAGATGGAGATGATATCGGTGCCGCAGAGGACGATGACGTAGCCATACAGGTGGTTGATGAGGCCCAGGGAGTACATGATCTGGTAGACCGTGACCTGTGTGGCGATGCCGGGGATCAGGGACGCGAACATGAAGAGGTTCCGGATGATTTCGTTGCCGAAGAATTTGAAGCGGTTAAGGACGTAGGCCAGAGTTGCGCTGAAGAAGATGGAGAGGATCAGCACGAAGATCAAGACGATGGCGGTGTTCCGGAAGCCGGTGAACATATTGGCCTTGTCCCAGGCTTCGACGAAGTTGGTGAGGTAGCCGAAGGAGGCGGGGAGGTCCAGGGGGGAAGTGATCTGATATTCCTCGTTGGTTTTGAAGGCGGTGAAGACGCAGACCAGGACGGGGAGGATAGCGACGATAGAGGCGGCGATGAGGCAGACGTACTTCAGGATACTGAAGGCGATGGAAGCCGGGGTTCTGGCTTGGAGTTTACTGATACTCATAATCAAACGCCTGCCTTTCCGGCGGCTTTCTGAGCCGCGTACTTCTCGTTTTTGAGGCGGGGCCGGGGGTCGGAGCCGTCGTCGCTGGTCTGGTAGGCGTACTTGAAGAACAGCTTCTGGCCTACGGTGCAGAGGACGATGATGACCAGCAGAACGATAGCCATAGCGCAGGCCAGGCCCACCTTCTGGTTTTCGTGCGCGATCCGGTTCATGATGACGAAGTAGGTGCCGGTACCCATAGTGCCGTTGGTGATGACGTAGGGCGGTTCGAAGGCGCACAGGGAGCCGGAGATGGAGAGGATGAGGTTCAGGACGATGATGGTTTTGATCGAGGGGAGGATGATGTACTTGAACTTCTGCCAGTTATTGGCGCCGTCCAGCTCGCAGGCTTCGTAGAGGGTGCTGTCGACGCTCATCATGGCACCCATGAACATGACCATATTCTGACCGGTGTAGCGCCAGACGGAGGTGGCGGCCAGACAGATGTTGTTGATCTTGGTGTTCTGGAGCCACAGGGGCAGGTTTTCTTCCGCGACGCCGAGGGCCATAAGGATGTTGTCCAGGACGTAGCCGTGGGCGTAGAAGAACTTGAAGATATAGCCCACGGCGATGCCGCAGATCAGGTAGGGGAAGAAGAGGCAGGCTTTGTAGAGGTTGGAGCCTTTGACCTTGAAGACCATGAGGGAGGCGAAGAACAGGGCCAGAGCCAGTTGGATGACCGCGCCGGCCATGTAGTAGACGCTGACCCACAGGACTTTGAAGCAGTCGTCGCGTTTAAAGACGTCCAGGTAATTTTTCCAACCGACGAAGGTGCCCTCGCTGAGGTAGTTCCGGTTGTAGAAGCTGAACTGGATCATTTTGAAGAAGGGCAGGTAAGTGAACAGGAAGAGCAGCAGCATAGGGATGACCATAAAGGTGAAGATCACGAAGCCCTTCTGATGTCTGCTGAGGAAAGAGGAACCGTTTCCGGAGAGGGTTGCTGCGCCAGAGGGATTTCCCATAGTTTTATACCTCCTATGCATTCATTTAGGGGTGGCTTCAGGCGGGGTCAGAATTTGATTTCGATTTCCAGCTCTTCCTGAGCGGCGGACCATTTCTGGTTCCACTCGTCCATGATCTCGGCCAGGGTCTTGTCTTTGAGGAGGGCGTGTTCGACGATGTTGCAGTCGGGGTAATCGTCGTTGTTGATGCCGACCTCGCTCTGGAGGTTGACCTTATCGAAGAAGTCCTCTTCACCTTCGGGGGCGGCGGCGTTGGGGATGAGTTCGATGCCCTCGAAGTCGGCGAGGAAGTCAGGCAGAGGTTCGCTTTTCAGGGCGGCGATGCAGCCTTCATCTTTGTAGATGGGGGACTCTTCCAGGAGCCATTTCAGGTAGACCATAGAAGCGATCTGCTGATCCTGAGAGTTCTTATTGTTGATGGCGTAGGAGTAGTTGCCGCCTGCGGAAGTGACGCGGTTGCCTTCGCTGTCGGTGACGGTGATGGGGAAGGGCATGTAGGCCACGTCATCGGGGTTGGGACCGGCGTCTTTGAACTGCTGTACCGCCCAGGAGCCCAGCACCATGCAGCCGATTTCGCCGCGGTTAATCATACCCTTGGAGCCTTCCCAGTCGGAACTCATGGGGTCGGCTTCGACGAGGCCCTGAGCGACCGCTTCGTAGAGGACGCGGTAGACGTTGTAGGGACCGGTGCCGTCGCCCGGGTCGGAGAAGGGGTTCGCTTTATGGACCATAGTGTAGTTATGGAAGTCGGGGTCGCCGGTAGCGGCGACGCAGATGTAGGCGTCCCACGCGCCCATAGGCCACTTATCGGAGAAGTTGGTGTAGAGGGGGATGGCGTCGGTTTTGGTTTTGATGTCGTTGAGGGCCTGGAGGAAGCCGTCGACGCTGGTGGGCAGGGGTTTGAGGGAGGAATCGGCGTCCAGCTTATCCTGATCGGAAGTGTAGCCTGCTTTCTCAAAGACGGCCTTGTTGTAAGCGATGCCGTCGGCGTTGCCGCCGTTGGCGATGCCGTAAGTCACGCCGTTGAAGGACTTGTCGGAGATGAAGTGGTAGATACCGTCCAAGGTGTTCATATCGCCCAGGGGGGAGAAGTAGCTGGCCATATCGCTTTTGGAGACGGAGGTGGGGATGAAGCAGATATCGCCCCAGTCGCCGTTGGGCAGGCGCAGGTTGAGGGCTTCCTCGTAATCGGAGACGGCCTCGTATTCGACGGTGATGTTGGGGTAGAGTTCATGGAATTGTGCGGCGTAACCGGCGTAGGTGGTGTCAACGATGTCGGTCCGGTTGGTGAGGACCTTGACGGTAGCGGTGATATCCTGGTAGTCCTCGCCGAGTTTGATTTCGTTGATGGCGGGCAGGTCGACTTCCGGGATATCGGTGTGTTTTCCGCCCCCGCCGCAGCCGGCCAGCAGACTGGCAGACAGTGCCAAGGACAGCGCTAAGGCAATCGCTTTCTTCATGATAAGTACCTCCTATTTCTTTTCGTTAAATGCCAACTTTTTAAGCTAACATTTATCCTGTTATGCAGTATAAAACTGGGGAGTTATTAAGTCAATATATTAAATTAAATTTAGTCGATATAAATAATTAAATCACCTAAATTTTGTGGAAGACGCCGGTCCGGAGGGATTGGGATTTGTTCCGAGGGCAAACAAAAAAAGAGACTGGACCAAGGTCCAGTCTCTTTTGGGGATAGGGGAAATTAGGGGGTGGAACTCCCGCGCACCACCAATTTTCCGGGGATCGTGTAGCGGATGCCGGGTTCTCCGGACTGACGAATCCGTTCAGCCAAGCGGTCCACGGCCATTTTGGCCATCAGTTCCACGTTCACCTGGTACGTAGTCAGCTGGGGCTGGCACAGGGTCGCGTAGCGGAAGTCGTCGTAGCCGCAGACGGCGACGTCTTCCGGGACGCGCAGGCCGTTTTGGCGTAGGGTTTCGATGAGGTTGTAGGCCACTTCGTCGCAGCTGCACAGGAAGGCTTGCGGGAGCGGTTGGGGCAGTTGGAGGGGGATGAACAGGCCGCAGGCGTCGCGGTCGTCCAGGAGCCACTCGTCGCGGGGTGTGATCCCGGCCAAACGGAGGGCTTGCTGATAACCGAGGTAGCGGTGCATGATGCTGGAAGTGGCCCAGATACTGCCGACGAAGCCGATCTTCTGGTAGCCTTGAGCCAGGAGGTGTTCGGTCAAGGCGTTGCCGCCTTCCAGGTTATCGCTGACGACGCAGTCCAGCCGCATACCTGGGATGTAGAAGTCCAGCAGGAGGCAGGGCAGGCCGCTGGACATGACGGCGTTCAGGTAGGAACGTTCCAGGTTTCCCATGAAGATGATGCCGTCCACCTTGTGTCCGCTGACGAAGGCAGGGGTCCGAGCAGTTTTCTCCGCCTCTTCGGAGACGATCTCCATCATGCAGGTCAGGCCCTCGTCGGTACTTGAGAGGACCAGGGAGCGGTAAAGGTTGGTATAAAATGCGTTCTCATTGAAAAAGCGGTCAGATACCAACACGCCGATGTTGCCGGTACTGTTGGCATCCGCGCCGGTCTTCCCCTCGTAGCCCATCTGCTGAGCCAGCGTTACCACTTTGGCGCGCATTTCCTCGCTGACGCCCGGCTTTCCGGCCAGGGCTTTGGAGACGGATACCACGCTGATGTTCAATTTTTCCGCGATATCCGCCATCCGGACAGGTTTTCCCATTGGGTCATCTCCTATTCTCAATGAAAACTTACTTTCTGTTCAGGGACTTCCGCCCTTGCAGGGGGCGGGGATCTGGAAAGGGTTGAGGTTATTATAAGCCCTTTCCCTTTTGGCGTCAATAGCGCGCGGCAAGTTCGCGTGAGCGTTGGGTCCGGCGGGCAGGAGCTTACTGCTGAGAAATTACGGCTAAAAAATCTGGAAAAAATTACTTGACTTTCCTCTGGGATGTGGTATCCTGATAAGTAAGATGGGCTCTCCCCGGAACGGACTGCGCTCTTCTGACGGCGGCGGAGGACCTGAGGCTTGAAATTTTTATCATGGAGGCGCGATATGCCAATTTCTTACAATGAACCGCTCCAGGTTTTCCGCTTGGACACGCCCCGCACCACCTACCTGATGGGACTGGCAGGCAGCGAAGGATTTCTGGGGCATATTTACTACGGACCCACCGTCCCGGATGATGATATGAGGTATCTGCTCCGCTTGGAGGAGCGTCCCGGGACGCCTGATTCCAATCCGAGAGACCGGGCTTCATTTTTTGACTGCTTCCCCTTTGAGTACCCCTCTTGGGGCGGCGGGAATTTTCGGGAACCCTGTCTGCGGGTAAGGACCGCCTGTGGCGGGGGGAATTGTATTTTGCGGTATGTGTCGCACCGTGTTTTGTCCGGCAAGCCGGGGCTGGAGGGATTACCAGCGGCATTTGGGGCGGAGGATCAATGCGAGACGTTGGAGATCACGCTTCGGGACGCGGAAGCGGGCGTACAGGTTGTGCTGTTGTACACGGTCTTCGAGGACACGGACGCGATTTGCCGTTCCGCGCGGATTGAAAATATCGGAGACGCGCCGTTGGAAATCGACAGCGCGTTGTCCGCCGCACTGGACATGGACAACGAGGACTTTGATCTCATCACGCTCCACGGCAGCTGGGCCAGGGAGCAGAACATCGACCGGCGTCCGCTGGCGTCCGGGAAACAGAGCGCGTTTTCTTTGCGAGGCATATCGTCGCATCAATTCCACCCGTTTTTGGCGCTCTGCCAGCGCGGTGCGGGGCAGGAACACGGGTTGGTGTACGGCTTGAGCCTGATCTACTCGGGGAGTTTTCTGGTACAGGCGGAGACGGACCAATTCAAGCAGGTCCGAGCTGTGGCGGGGATTCACCCGGACGGGTTCAGCTGGCGGCTGGAGGCAGGCGGGCGTTTTCAGACGCCTGAAGCGGTTCTGGTGTGTTCCGACGCCGGGTTAGGCGGCATGAGCCGCAGCTATCACGATCTGTTCCGGGAGCATCTCATCCGGGGGCAGAGGAAACGCCGTCCGACGTTGGTGAACAGCTGGGAGGCGTGTTATTTTGATTTCGACCACGAGCGTCTTCTCCAACTGGGCCGGGAAGCGGCGCGGTACGGCATTGAGATGCTGGTGGTGGACGACGGCTGGTTTGGGAAGCGGGACGACGAGACCACGAGCTTAGGGGATTGGCGGGTCAATGAGCGGAAACTTCCGGGTGGGCTGAAGCGGTTAGGCGAAGAGCTGGCGGAAATGGGCGTGCAGTTAGGGGTGTGGATGGAGCCGGAGATGATCTCGCCGGACTCGGATCTGTACCGTGCGCACCCGGACTACGCGATGACGATTCCGGGCTGTTCGCCGACGCTGGCCCGGAACCAGTTGGTTCTGGATCTCACGCGGAAGGAGGTACGGGATTGTATTTACGAGCAGATTTCGAGCGTACTCCGTTCCGCGCCCATTTCCTACTTGAAGTGGGATATGAACCGACCGCTCACGGACGTTTATTCGGGCGTTTTGCCGCCGGAACGGCAAGGGGAAGCGGGACACCGGTACATTCTGGGGCTTTACGAGTTGCAGGAACGGTTTGTGACGGACTTTCCGGCGGTACTTTTGGAGAACTGCTGTTCAGGCGGCGGGCGTTTTGATCCGGGGATGTTGTATTACAGTCCTCAGATTTGGACGTCGGACAACGCGGAGGCGGTGGATCGGCTGACGATTCAGGAGGGCAGCGCGTTGATTTACCCGTTATCGGCGATGGGGGCTCATGTAGCGGCGTGTCCCAGCCATGTAAACGGCAGGGTGACGCCCTTTCGGGTTCGGGGACGGGTATCGTTGCCGGGCTGTTTTGGCTACGAGCTGGACTTGGATAAGCTCTCGCCGGAGGAGCAGGGACTCATACCGCAGCAGCTGGGGGAGTATGAGCAGTTCGGGCCGGTTTTCCGGGACGGCGACTATTACCGGCTGGCGTCGTGTCGGGAGAACCACACCTACGACGCGTTCATGGCGGTGGCGAAGGACAAGTCCATTGCGGTGGTGAACTTCGTACAAATCCGGTCGCGGGCGTACCGGCGGTCTCTGCGTTTGAAGCTGGCGGGGTTGGAGGAACGGAGCCGTTACCGTCTGCGAGGTTCGGAGGAGGTCCGGACCGGCGCGGGTTGGATGAACGGCGGGCTGTTGATGGAAGCGGCCTTGTGCGAATACTTCAGTGAGCTAGCGGTACTGGAACGGGTCGCGGACTGACGATTGGCGAAACGAGTTCAAGGGTCAAAGAGGCCGAACGGGCCTTTTTGGCCCTTTTTTTGATGGTGTGGGAGCGTGGGATTCAAACTTAAGTAGAATTTAAGGAATTTGTTCTTGCAACTTCATAAGTCTGTGGTATGCTAAGAGTCAGAAAACGGACAGGTGGGGGGAAGCTATTTTGTACAGCATACTGATTTGCGATGACGACCGGGACATTGTCTCGGCGTTGGACATTTACCTGAGCAGCGAGGGTTACCAGACGCTGAAGGCGTATAACGGGCGGGAAGCGCTTCAAGCGGTGGAGCAGCACACGGTGCATTTGATTTTGATGGACATCATGATGCCGGAGCTGGACGGGATACGAGCGACGGCGAAGCTGCGGGAAGGCAGCAACGTACCGATCATTTTGCTGACGGCGAAGAGTGAAGACACGGATAAGATTTTAGGGTTGAATATCGGGGCGGACGATTACATCACGAAGCCGTTCAATCCGCTGGAAGTGATTGCGCGGGTGAAGTCGCAGCTGCGGCGTTACACGAGCTTAGGCGGGGCGGAGAAGGGACCGGGTTTGCTGAGCGTGGGGCCGATCACGATGGACGACGGGGCGAAGCAAGTGACGGTAGACGGGGAACCGGTGGCGTTGACGCCGATTGAGTACAATATTTTGAAGTTACTGCTCTCGCATCCGGGGCAGGTGTTTTCGTCCGCGCAGATTTACGAGCAGGTATGGAACGACCCGGCCTACGGTTCGGAAAACACGGTGGCGGTTCACATCCGGCATTTGCGGGAGAAGATTGAGATCAACCCGGCGGAGCCGCGGTATTTGAAAGTTGTGTGGGGTTTGGGTTATAAGATGGAGAAGGGGGCTGGGGGATGAACCGGTTACAGGGGAGTCTGGCGTGGAAGGTATGCGCGTGGAGCGTGCTGCTGATCGCGGCGTTTAGTTCAGGAGTGTTTGGGGTCCGAACGTTGATGGGTTTGGACTCGGCGACGTCTGGGAGCTGGCAGGACACGATGCAGTTCAGGCGAGCATTGGCGGGACGCCGGGAGGAGATCGTGACGGCGGTCCAGACGGAGCGCAACCTGGTTCTCTGGGAAAAGAGCATTCAGGAAGGGACCGCGGGGGATTTAGCCTACGCGGACGTGAAGTTTTTCCAGCAGGAGCTGGGGGAGACAGAGAAACGGTTTCAGAGGGAGAACACGTGGTTTCGGTTCCGGCTGCTCAGCGCGGGCGGGCAGGAGGTGTACTGGAGCAACCTGGAAGAGGGTGAGACGCTGACGGATACGGTGGCGCAAGTGGAGTACCACGCGTTTGCGATTGAGGAAGCGTTGGCAGAGGGGGACGAGGACTGGGATGCTGGAGGGATCGAGTTTCGGATTGAGGAGGAGAACAGCGCGACCTTTTCGGTTGATATACCGGCGGAGACGGATGGCGTGGAGTCTCCGGACCGGTTCGTGTTGGAGTACGGCGTGCCGGAGAAGGTGACGGAGGCGGTCTCGGATGAGTTCAGCGCGGCGAAGGCGGCGTACAAGGAGAACTGGGCAAATTTTGAGCAGCATTTGACTGGGACGCTGATTTTGTTTGGGGTATCGCTGGCGGGTTTATGGATGGTGCTGTGGACGTCGGGGCACAAGGCGGGGGAGGAAACGGTCGTCTTGGGCTGGCAGGAGAAGGTTTTCTTTGACGTGTATCTGCTGGCGATGGGGAGCGTTGCGGTGCTTCTGGCGATGGGGGAACTTCTGGCAGTAGACATTTTGTATGAGTGGTCCTTCCGGGCGGACAGCGAGGAGTTCATGAAACTTGGGACAGCAGCGGCAGCGGGGGTTTTCACCTGTTGTATGGGGGCGGTGACGTTGATTTTACGCACGCTGGCGGTACGGTTAAAGTCGGGTTCGCTGGGCAGGACCACCCTGCTGTGCAGGGTGGTGACATGGATGGTTTCCACCATCCATGAGTTTTTTCTGGACCTTCCGGTGACGTGGAAAGCGGTGCTGAGCTACGGCGTCTATTTTTTCGCGAACCTTCTGTTTTTGGCAGGGGCGCGGCGCAACGCGCTGATTGCGTTTTTGTGGCTGTTGCTCCATGCGGTGGTGTTGTTGCTGCTGTGCTGGTGGACGGTCGGGTTCCAGCGGTTACGGAAAGCGGCGACGACGATTGCGGGCGGGGATTTGGAGTATCAGATCGACACGCAGCATTTGCCGCACGATTTACGGTTGCAGGCGGAAGATTTGAATAACATTTCGGTAGGTTTAGCCGGAGCGGTAGACGAGAAGATGAAGAGCGAGCGGTTCAAGGCGGAGCTGATTACGAACGTGTCTCATGATTTGAAGACGCCGCTGACGTCGATTTTGAACTACGTGAGTTTATTGAAGACGACGGAGCAGGCGGACCCGAAGGCGCGGGAGTATATTGAGGTGTTGGAGCGCAAGTCGCAGCGGTTAAAGAAGCTGACGGAGGACTTGGTGGAGGCGAGCAAAGCGTCCACGGGGGTTTTGAGCGTTCAACGGGAGAAGATCGGGATGTCGCAGCTGGTGGACCAAGCGTTAGGGGAGTGGGAGGAGAAGCTGGAAGGGAAGAAGCTGACGGTTGTGACGACGCAGCCGGAAGGCGAGACGTGGGTTTACGCGGACGGGCGGCATCTGTGGCGAGTGATTGACAATCTGCTGTCGAACTGCGCGAAGTACGCGTTGGAAGGGACGCGGATCTATTTAGACCTGGCGCGAGGCCGGGGTCAGGTGAGTCTGTCGGTAAAGAACATCTCGCGGGAGGCATTGAACATTCCGCCGGAGCGGTTGATGGAACGATTTGTGCGCGGGGACGCGTCGCGCACGACGGAAGGTTCCGGGCTGGGGCTGTCGATTGCGCGGAGTCTGACGGAGCTGCAAGGGGGAAGTTTTGAGTTAGCGGTAGACGGGGATTTGTTCAAGGCGATTGTGTCGCTGCCGCAGGCGAACTGAACTGGTACGGCGGAAGGTCTGAGGACGTTCCGCCGTTTTTTGTGGTTGGCGCGAGGAAAAAACGCTGCAAAATTTCTGGAAAAAAATTTACAGGAAAAAGTTGTTGAATTGTAACAGGACACTATGGTATACTGAAAACAGGGATTGCTCATTTGCATAAGCAAGGATGGGGCGAGACCGAATGAAAGAGGGAAAAGAGGATGGTTGCCGATGGGGAAAAGTATTAAGAGGGCCGTTGGGGTCCGGGTCATTGTCGCGTTGGCTGCGATTGTGTTGTTCAGCGTGATGATTACGATCAATCTGCTCAATATCGAGGCGACGCAGAGCGCCAATACACAGACCAGTTCCGTTCTGGACCGGGCGCACCGTGCGGAGGCGGCGCACTACAGATGGTCGAGCAACCTGAGTAACGCGTTGTACGCAGGTACGGAGTTCACAGGTAGCATGGACCCCACGGGCTGTGTTCTGGGCCAGTGGATCTATGGCGAGGCGGGCACGGACGACGCAGAGATTCTGTCGTTGCGGGAGCAGCTCAAGCCGTTGCATGAGCAGCTGCACAAATCAGCGGCCACGGCGTTGGAGATGCTGGAGACCAACCCGGTCCAGGCCCAGAACTATTACCAACAGGACATCCAGTCCAATCTCAACGTGCTGGTGGGTCTGCTGGAACAGGTGGTAGACCGCAGCACTGCGTTGAGTACGGAGAGCGCGGCGCGTATGCACAACACCATCCTATTCATGCACGGTACGACCAGCGTAGGACTGTTTCTGTCGCTGTGCTGTCTAATCAGTCTGGTGCTGTATGTGATGAACCGGGTGGTCAAGCCGATCCTTCAGATTACGGAACACGCCCGTCCGCTTCAAGAGGGAAGGCTGGACTTAGATATCCAGTATCAGTCCAAGAACGAGTTGGGCAAGCTGGCGGAGAACTTGCGTGGTTCTATGAAGCTGATTCACGGCTATGTGACGGATATCAACCGCATCATGGGCGAGTTCTCCAGGGGCAACTTCAATGTTACCGTCTCAGAACCCTTTATTGGGGACTTCCGCTCCATTGAGGAGTCAATCAGCAGCTTTACCGGTACTATTTCCGAGGCGTTCGGGCAGATCAACAACGCGGAGCAGAAGGTCTCGGGCCACGCGGAGCAGTTGTCCAGCGGGGCGCAGGCTCTGGCGCAGGGCGCGACGGAGCAGGCCAGCGCGGTGGAGGAGCTTTACGCCACGTTGGACGACCTGTCCAAGGGCGCGGCGCAGAACGTGAAGGCGGCGGCGAACGCGCAGGAAAACGCGCGGCTGACGGGCGAGCAGGTGAGCATCAGCAGCAAGCAGATGGAAGAGATGGTGGCGGCGATGGGGGACATCACGCAAGCGTCGCAGCAGATCAGCATGATTATCGCGACCATCGAGAACATCGCGTTCCAAACGAACATACTGGCGCTGAACGCGGCGGTAGAAGCGGCGCGGGCTGGCACGGCGGGGAAAGGCTTTGCAGTGGTGTCCAGCGAGGTACGCAGTCTGGCGGGCCAGTCGGACCAGGCCGCGAAGGCGACCAAAGAGCTGATCGAAAACTCCGTGGCGGCCACAGAGCGAGGAAGTAAGATTGTGGGTGAAGTTTCGAGGACGTTGGAAAAGACGCTGGAACTGGTGGTGCGGTCCAACGCTTCGATTGGAGAGATCGCGGACATGGTGCAGAGCGAGGCGGAGTCCATCGCGCAGGTGACGGAGGGGATCGGTCAAATCTCGTCGGTGGTTCAGATGAACTCGGCCAGCAGCGAGGAATCCGCGGCGGTCAGTTCGGAGCTGTTCCAGCAGGTCCGTCTGCTCCGGGAGCAGACGAGCCGGTTCCGGTTGAAGAAGGGGTGATACATAGAAAAGGGGCAGGACCTGTGCTGTGAGGCACAGGTCCTGTTTTTTGTTGCGGAAAAAAGAAAAGACACGCAAAGCGTGTCTTTTGAAGCTGGAGCGAGTGACGAGGCTCGAACTCGCTACCTCCACCTTGGCAAGGTGGCGCTCTACCAGATGAGCTACACTCGCGGGAACAATGGGTATTATAGCAGGTTTTCGGGAAATGTCAAGCAGTGGGGAGAAAAAATTTTGGAATTTTTTGAAGGGCCCCGCCCCGGGAGGGGCGGGGGTTTGGGGGCGAGTCAGGGGGAATTTGCGGGGAGGTTCAAGGCGTTTGCGGCGGCGATGGCGATTTTTTCGGATTCAGTCGGGCCGCATTGGGGGACGGAGGCGGAGTCCCAGTCGTAACCTGCGTCGCGCATAGCGGTGTCGGAGGCGTAGGGGGAGTCCAGGACGTCGGGGTTGGAGAGGTCCAGGTGCCGCCAGCCGGAGTCTGTTTCGACGACGTTCCAGAAGTGGGTTTCCTGCGCCAGGGAGCCGCAGACGACCTGACAGGAGACGTGGCGGAGTTGGCACAGGAGGGCCATAGCCAAGGCTAAACCTTCGCTGTTCGCGCCGCCTTCCAGGAGCGCGTGGTAAGCGGTGGAGCCGCCTTGCGGGAGGTATCCACCGGCGTCCAGGATGGTACGCACAGAGGACAGGATAGGGTCCTGAGGCCGGGGGTCCCGTGCGGTCAGGTAGTCCTGTTCTTCGGCCAGTCTGTCCCGATGGAGTTCCAGTTCAGGCAGTTCCAAGGGATAATGCAGGGCGATCTCCACGATACGTTGGCGGCCGCTGTTGGGGTAGATGGAGATTTGGGCGTTGGGGAAGCCCTGTGCGGTCAGCGGGTTGGAGTAGTAAGCTTCGCGGACGAGGGAGAGGATGTAGTCCTCATTGCCGTCGAAGTAGCTGATGCGCAGGGTGCAGGCGGGGGCGAAGTCGGACAGGGCGGATTTGAGTTCGTTACGGATGGCGCTGGTGCCGGTGGCGGAGATGATGGAGGCGACCTGATCTTTGGTACGGCGGTAAGTGATCTGCACTTCGGCTTGGCTGTAGGTGACAACGGGGGTCACGCTGTGCGTGATGTGTTCCACGGCGTAAGCGCCTAAGGGGTCTTCGTGAACGACTTCTAGGCAGGCGTTTTCCAAGTTGATCTCCACGTTGTCCTGATCCATATACATGCGGATGGAGCCGGTCTCGGCGCCCTGAAGGATGAAGAACATCAGGGCATTGACCAATTCCTGATAACTTTCGGCGCGCAGGACGGAGACGTCGCCTTCGGCGGTGGTAGCGTTGACGTGAGGGGTGACGCTGACGTACTCCCGGTTCAGCAGGGAGGAACAGCCCGTATTCAGCAGCAGAAGGGCGGCCAAGGCCGCGGGAAGACTTCGTTTCAGCAAGTTAGTACCCCAGTTCCTCGTCGATCAGGATGACTTCCATTGTTTCCACGTCCCGTGGTTTCTCCCAGAGGACCACGAGGACGCGGCAGCTGCGTTCTGGGCTGTTGCAGTTGTAGCAGCGGTCTGCTTTGGCGGCGCAGGGGGTTTTGAGGTTGAGCCGCTGGCAATTTTTAGGAGCGGCGATATTCCGGGCGCGCCACAGGGCCTGATCGAAGTCAGGGGCGATCTTGTTTTTGCCGACCACGAAGTAGACGCGTTTATGGCCGTAGATGGTGGAAGCGACTCGGTTGCCCACGCCGTCGATGTTGACGATCTCGCCGGTCTCGGCCAGTCCGTTGGCGGAGCAGATGTACACATCGGTGGCGGCGGCCTGGTCCAAGCCGTCCTTGTTCCAGTGCCAGACGGTGTTGTTATGGGTGGAGAGTTTGGGGTAGAGGCCCATTTCCTGGACGGTCATGGAGCCGCCGAAGCCGACGCTCACGCCGTCGATGGCGGAGTTGAGGTAATCGGCGGCCTCCTGGGCGGAGGCGAAGCGGCGGGCGGTGAAGCCGCGCTGTTCCAGATGTTCGGTCAGCTTGTCCCAATTTATCATGGGGGACACTCCTTTCTAGGTTCAGATATCGTTTTTCTGGTAACGCCGGAAGCCCTGGCCTAAGACCTCGTGGGCGTCGCAGACGATGAGGAAGGCTTCGGGGTCGAGCTGGTGGACGATGGCTTTGAGGGGAACGATCTGACGTTGTTTGAAGGCGCACATGAGGACGAGTTTTTCCTGACCGGAGAAGCTGCCTTCTCCGTGGAGGAAAGTGACGCCGCGTTCCAGTTGTCGGTCGATTTCAGCGGCCATAGGGCGTGGGTTGGAAGTGACGATATAGGCGACTTTGGAGCGGTCGAGGCCGTAGAGGACGGTATCCATGACGAGGGTGGAGATATAGAGGGCGATGATGCCGTACATAGCGCTCTCCAAGCTCCGGAAGACGGCGGAGACGGCGAGGAGCATAGAGAGGTCGACGGCCATGAGCAGTTTACCCATAGGCAGCCAGGCGAAGGGGAGTTTCAGCAGGCGGGCGATCAAGTCCGTACCGCCGGTGGTAGCGCCTTTGGAGAAGATCATACCGAGGGCAGCGCCCAGGCTGACGCCGCCGAAGACAGCGGCGAGCATAGGGTCCATAGGCGGGAAGGTATAGGCGGCGGCGAAGAGGTCCACGAGCAGGGAGGTAGCGGTCATAGCGGCCAGGGAAGATATGAGGGTCCGTCCGCCCAGGAAGCGCCAGCCCAGGAGGAAGATAGGGATATTGAGGACCAGTACCACGGTGCCGATAGGGATAGCGGGGGCGAGGTGGTTCAGGATCATGCCCAGTGCGGTCAAGCCGCCGAAGCCGATCTGGTTAGGGACGTAGAACCAGTCGAAGCTGAGGGAGTAGAGGATCGAACCGAGGGAGATCCAGGTATAGTCCCCCAAGATGCGGGAGAGTCCGGCTTTTTTCGTCAAAACAAGAGACCTCCTTACGCTTGAGGCGGGACTCAGAGCAGGGACAGTTGTTCTTCCTCCCGGTCGGTTTCTCTTAAAATTGCGCCGGCGGCGGGGAGGGCGCGGGCGCGGTAGCGGGAAGGGTTGGTGATGTGGGTGCGTTCCAGGGGAAGGACTTGGCTGACTTTGAACTTAGGCTTTAGGGTCATGACGGCGACGCCTTGGGTATTTCGGGTTGCTTTAGGGGTAAGGCTGGCGGTGTGGAATACCAGACAGCGGTTGTCGGAGGAGATGACCGCAGCTTCAAAGTCCTCCCGGACGAGGAAGGCGCTGGCTAAGGGGGACTTGTCGGAGTAAGCGCCGGTAAGTTTTTTGCGTCGGGTCTGGGTCTGGTACGCGCTCAGTTCCACGCGGGCGGCCTTACCGTTTTCGAAGAAGAAGAGGAGGTGTCCGGAGTAATCGCCAGGGATGCAGGCCCAGAGGGCGTGTTCCTCGGGGTCCATGCCCAGTTTGGTAGGCAGGTAGTCGCCTAACGCGCTGGCTTTGGTGTCGTCGAAGTCGGCCAGGCGGGTTTTGTAGCACTGCTGGCGGTCGGTGAAGACGAGCAGTTCGTCCCGATTGGTAGCCTCCCATTGGAGGTAAGGGGCGTCGCCCTCCTTGTACTTCTGTTCGCTGGCCATACGCAGGGATTGAGGGGTGATTTTTTTCAGGTAGCCTTCCCGGGAGAAGAAGAGGTGGACGGGGTAATCGGGGGTTTCTTCTTCGGCGGTCATGATGGGTTCGTCCATATGGTCGTAGATGATCTGGGTACGGCGAGGGGCGGCGTATTTTTTCTTGACCTCGGCCAACTCGTGGGCGATGATCTTACGGATACGTTTGGGGGAGTTGACGATATCCTCCAAGTCGGCGATTTCGTCGGCCAAGGCGTCCACTTCCTGGGTGCGTTTGAGGATATATTCTTTGTTGATGTTGCGCAGGCGGATATCGGCGACGTACTCGGCTTGGATCTGGTCGATGCCGAAGCCGATCATAAGGTTCGGGGTGACTTGATCGTCTTCTTCGGTGTCGCGGATGATCTGGATGGCGCGGTCGATATCCAGGAGGATACGCCGCAGGCCCTTGAGCAGGTGCAGGCGTTCTTTTTTCTTATTCATGGAGTAGTAGACGCGCCGGCGGATGGATTCCATACGCCAAGCGGTCCATTCTTCGAGGATGGCGCGCACGCCGAGGACTTTGGGCATACCGGCGATGAGGATATTGAAGTTGCAGGACTGGCTGTCCAGGAGTGGGGTAAGGCGGAAGAGTTTTGCCATGAGCTTGTCCGGATCGGTGCCGCGTTTGAGGTCGATGGTGAGTTTCAGGCCGGAGAGGTCGGTTTCGTCGCGGATATCGGCGATTTCCTTGAGCTTTCCGGATTTGACGAGGTCTGTGACCTTGTCCATGATGGCTTCGGAGGTGGTAGAGTAGGGGATTTCGTAGACTTCGATAAGGTTTTCGGATTTGATGTAACGCCATCTGGCGCGGACTTTGAAGGAGCCGCGGCCGGTGCGGTAGATTTCGGAGAGTGCGGCGGCGTCGTAGAGCAGTTCGCCGCCGGTAGGCAGGTCGGGGGCTTTCAGGGTAGAGAGGATGTCGTGTTCCGGGTTTTTGAGGAGGGCGATAGCGGTGTCGCACACTTCGCCCAGGTTGAAGCCGCACAGGTCGCTGGCCATACCGACGGCGATGCCTTTGTTGGCGGAGACCAGCACGTTTGGGAACGTGGTGGGGAGCAGGGTAGGTTCTTTGAGTTTTCCGTCGTAGTTATCGACGAAGTCGACGGTATCCTGGTCGATATCGCGAAAAAGTTCGGCGCAGATTGGGTCGAGGCGGACTTCGGTGTAGCGGCTGGCGGCCCAGGCCATGTCGCGGGAGTAGACCTTACCGAAGTTGCCTTTGGAGTCGACCAGGGGGTGGAGCAGTGCGCCGTAGCCGCGGGAGAGGCGGACCATCGTGTCGTAGATGGCGGCGTCGCCGTGGGGGTTGAGCTTCATAGTCTGTCCGACGACGTTGGCGCTTTTGGTACGCGCACCGCCGAGGAGTTTCATCTGGTACATGGTGTAGAGGAGTTTCCGGTGGCTGGGTTTGAGGCCGTCGATTTCCGGGATCGCGCGGGAGACGATGACGCTCATGGCGTAGGGCATATAGTTCAGTTCCAGAGTTTCGGTGATCGGCTGTTCCAGGACTTCGGCGCGCAGGCCCATAACGTTCGGGCTGACGGCTCTGGTTTTGGAATCGCCTGCTGTTTTCTTTTTGGCCATTTGGTTCAGTCCTTATCAGTGGTTTGCGGCAATTTTCAGAATTGCCAACACGGTTTCCGCCCTCGGAAGGGTGGAGACAAAAAATAGGTTTCTCTGTTAGGTAGGTCAGGAGATATCGGCCAGTTCCAGATATTTATATCCGTTGTCGGCGATATGATTTTTCCGTCCGGCGAGGTCGTCGCCCAGGAGGAGGTCGAAGATTTGAGCGGTACGGGTGATATCTTCCGGCATGACTTTGATGAGGCGTCGGGTATCGGGGGACATTGTGGTGAGCCACATCATTTCGGGGTCGTTCTCGCCCAGGCCCTTGGAGCGTTGGACGTCGAATTTTTTACCTTTGAGTTTGGCGACGATGTCGGTTTTTTCCTTATCGGAGTAAGCGAACCAGGTTTTTTCCTTACAAGTGATTTCGTAGAGGGGAGATTCGGCGATATAGACGTAGCCCTCTTGGATCAGGGTAGGGGTGAGGCGGTAGAGCATAGTCAGGACGAGGGTACGGATTTGGAAGCCGTCGACATCGGCGTCGGTACAGATGACGATTTTGTTCCAGCGGAGGGCGGACAGGTCGAAGACGGCCAGATCTTTGGCGCGTTTATCGGAGACTTCGACGCCGCAGCCCAAGACTTTCAGGAGGTCGGTAATGATCTCGCTTTTGAAGATCTTGCCGTAGTCGGCCTTGAGGCAGTTAAGGATTTTGCCGCGTATTGGCATGATGGCCTGAAACTCGCCGTCGCGGGCCATTTTGACGCTGCCCAAGGCGGAGTCGCCTTCGACGATGTAGAGTTCGCTTCGGCTGACGTCTCGGGTACGGCAGGGGACGAACTTTGCGACGCGGTTAGAGAGGTCCATAGAACCGGTGAGTTTTTTCTTGATATTGAGGCGCGCTTTTTCGGCGGTCTCGCGGGAACGTTTGTTGATGAGGACCTGTTCAGCGATTTTCTGTGCGTCCAGGGGGTTTTCGATGAAGTAGACTTCCAGTTGGGCGCGCAGAAATTCGGTCATAGCTTCCTGAACGAACTTATTGTTGATGGCCTTTTTGGTTTGGTTTTCGTAGGAGGTCTGGGCTTGGGAGGAGAAGTTGCTGCTGACGAGGACGAGGGCGTCCTGGATATCGGGGAAGGTGATTTTGCTCTCATTTTTGGTATACTTGTTCTGTTGTTTGAGGTAGCTGTCCAAGGCGGAGACGAAAGCGGAGCGCATCGCTTTTTCAGGCGCGCCGCCATGTTCCAGCCAGGAGGAATTGTGGTAATGTTCGATGATCTGGACTTTGTTGGAGAAGCAGAAGGAGACGGAGAGTTTGACTTTATACTCTGGTTTATCGGCGCGGTCGCGGCCTTTCCGTTCGGTCTGCCAGAAGACCGGCAAGGTGAGCGCGCCGTCTCCGGCGAGTTCGGCGACGTAGTCGACGATACCGTTTTCGTACTGGAACTCGGTGATTTCGAATTTCCCGTCGACTTGGTTCCGGAAGCGGAAGAGGACGCCGGCGTTGACGACGGCCTGACGTTTCATGACGTCGAGGTAGTAGCTGGCGGGGATGTCGATATCGGTAAAGACATCCAGGTCCGGTTTCCAGCGGATGGTGGTGCCGGTTTTTTTGCCGCGGTCGGAGGGTTCGCATTGCAGGCCGCCGATGTTCTCGCCTTTTTCGAAGTGGAGGCTGTACTTTTTCCCTTCCCGCCAGACGGTGACGTCCATATACTCGCTGGTGTACTGGGTAGCGCAGGAGCCCAAGCCGTTCAAGATCGGAAGAGCGTCGTGTAGGGAAAGAGTGTCTTGGTTTGTGTTTTTG
>CANDKT010000044.1 GCA_947385365.1 uncultured Bacillota bacterium
ATGTTGGGCTCCGCCCAAACCCGCCAGGGCTCTGCCCTGGACCCGCCAGGGGGCCCGGCCCCCTGGACCCCGATGCGGCGGAAAGTGGTCCAAACACTAGAAACGCCCCTGGACCCCGATTTCGCGTGACCTCAACGTGGGCAAAACTTCATTTTACTCGACCTCAATAATCATAACCTGATCCGCCGTGAATCCTGCCGTCTGATTGACCACATCCACAATCTTCGCCGTATCTGCCTGCGTCAAACCACCCTCCGGCGCGGCTACCGCTAAACTCAACGCATCCTCCCCAATAAAAGCAACGCAATCCGCGTAACCCTTCGCTACTACTAAATTCTCGATCTGCGCCTCCGTCACCGTAAAATCCGCCATCGTCTGGATGGTCGTATTCACCTGCTCCTTCACCGTCTCGTCCGCGTCCTCCCGAGCCGCCGCGTCCTGCAACAGCGATAACGCGCTGTCCCTCGCCTGCTGCCTGTTCAACCGCGCCGTCGCAAAATAATCGCTGTCTGTTGCTTTACCAGTCTCCGCGCCGTCCGCCGGACCCGTCGCACCTTCCGTATCGGTAGCCGCTCCGTCTGTTCCAGACTGCCCCGTCTGCGCATCCGCTCCCCCAGACGGCACTTTGCTCACTAACGGATCGTTCGTCTCACTGCCCACCATCGCCGACTGCCCCAGCGTCTTGCCCGCTTGAGCCTCCTTCTCATAGTTCCAGTTCAAGTACACCGCCGCACATACGAACAACGCTACCGCCGCAACGACCGCGTTCCGTCTCCATACCTGAGACCAATCGGTCCCCTTGCTTCCTGTCCTCACAACCTGTTCCTCCTAATCCGATTGATATGAAATGAAATCATGCCCCTCCGCCTGTGCAGACGGAGATCCGATCACTGCCTAGTCCCGTCAGCGCCGACACCGCCTGGATCAACGCCAAACGTACCTGTGGGTCGCCGCCGCCTGGACATACAACCAACGCGCCTCGGAAACTCGGGGCCAGCGTCTGTAACGCCACCACGTCCTGACTGCCAGAACCTTTCCCTATCGTGACCGTCGTGGAACCTACACCCCCATCCCGATCCCGATCCCGGTCCTGCGCCAGTACCTGACGGCTCCCACCTGCCAGCGTCAGCACTACCTCTACTTGGCCCGCGCCTTGGACCTGTGACAGGACCTGCGCCAGCTTTTTTTCAAACTCCACCAAATCAAACGTCTCCGCTTGCTGCGGGACCTCCTGGTTTTTCTCCTCCCCGCCGCCGGGCAGCAACAGTAAGACTACACCCGCCGCTACCACCAGCAACGCGTATTTGTATTTCTCCAGCGCCCCCTTCCACTTCAGAGCCAGATCCGCCCATTTGATCTTCACGGCAACTCCTCCTTGATGTAATAAGCCTGCCGTCCCGGCAAAACCCCCAGGTCCTCCTCAATCAGCTCCGCCAGACGCTCGCGCTCCCTCTGTTCCAGAACGCCGCCTACTTCCACCCAGTCCGGAATGTATATCCCTGCCTCCCCCGCTTCACACTTGACTCGGACCGTGCAGGTTATCCCTTTTTCTGCCGCCTTGTCCACAATATATGCGGCATACTTCTCCTCTATGATGACTTTCGTCCCTGCGTCTACCTGCTGCCTCAGAACTGTCCGCTCCTCCTCCAAACGCTCCAAATAACCTTCCAGCCATCCCCGGCCGCGCTCTAAATCCAACCCCGCCACCGGCGACAAAATCGCACACAACAACACCATCGCACACGTAAACCGTCCCGCGCCCTTCACCGCCCCAACCGGCATCAGCCCTTCCGCCAGCGCGCACAACACCGACGCGGCAATGACCGTCAGTAACCAGTTCCGTACCCCCTCCATCATGGCATCACCGCCGAGAGTGCCGATACTAAACTAATCAGCAGCACTAACGCGCCCGCACCCGTCATCCCAAGCACCAGCCCAAACGCGCCTCCAATCGCGTCAATCAACTGGCTGAGCTGCGACTGCGCCAACACAGAACACAACGCTGCCGTGAGCTTATAGGTCAGATAATGCAGGGCCAGCTGTAAAAAAGGCGCCAGGCAGATCGCCAACACGACCAGTAACCCCGCCACGCCTACCGTCCCCCGCAAAACCCCCGCCCCTGCCAGAACCGTCTCCGAGGCGTCCGCCAGTACGCCCCCTACTACCGGAATCGCTCTGGATATCGCCAGCTTCGCCGCCTTCACCGCCGAAGCGTCCACGCTCCCCGCAATCGCTCCGCTGGCCGTGAGATACCCGACAAAAAGAAGCAATATCGCCGTCAGTAAAAACGATACCGTCCCCTTCAATAACCCCGCCAGCTTCTTCAACCCCGAATTGCCTACCACAGCACACGCACAGCTCACCGCAACGTAACTGTACACCAACGGAATCAACAGCTTGTCCATCGCGTTCATCAGCATCTGCGAAAATAACACCGTGGCTCCCTGCCGCGCCGCCGCCCCCGTCAAACCTCCCGTTGCCGCCGTCAGCACCGCCATCACCGGAAGCAATACCTCCGAAAATAAGTCCATCCGCCCAATCGTCTCCCGGCCCAGACCAATCATCGCCGCCATGTCCGTCATCGTCAACGCCGTGATCGCTAACGCACCCGCTAACTCCGCCGTGCGGCTGCTCCCGCTTCCGGCCACCTCCCCCGCCAGACCGCACAGCAATACTACCGCCATCAGCTTCACCCCTGTGTCCAGACTGCGCCGGAATAACCCTCCCGCTTCCTCCGCCGCGTCCGTGAACAGATCGTCCAGCCCGTCCTCCAAACCTGTCCCAGCTTCTACTCCATACGACTTCGCCGCATCCCACAACGCATCTAACCCAGGTACCTCCAACTCCTGCGCCGCCCAACAGGGTTCTAAGCACAACAGCATCAGCATCCATATCACCACCACTCTCTTCATGCCAGCATCTCCGCCATCAATACCGTCACCGCCCGTACCAGCGGTACCGACGCTACGAAAGACAATATCATCCCCGCCGTCTCTACAAACGCCGCTACTCCGCTCTCCCCAGCCGAACGGCACATCTCTACCGTTAACCGCGTCAGAATCGACAGCGACGCTACCTTCACCACCGGCACCAGCAGCTCGTCCGACAGTCCAGCTAACTCCGCCAGCTCCGCCATCACCGCCGCCGTTACCCGAAACCCATCCGCTACCGCGTACAGCATCCATACCCCCGCCGCTAACGCCAACAGTAACGTCAGCTCCGGCGTCTGACGGCGCAGCACCGCACCTAACACCGCCGCCGTGATCCCTACCGCGGCTACCTGAAGCATGGTCTCCATCACAGATCAAACAGCCTCTTCACCATGTCAAACAGACTGGCGATCTCCTGCACCACCATCATCAGCACCACGACTAACCCCGCTAATGTCGTCATCATGGCCTGCTCGTCCCGACCCGCCCGGCTGAGTACCTGGTTCAGTACCGCTACCAGTATCCCAATCGCCGCGATCTTAAATATCAGGTCTACATCCATCGAAATCTCGCCCTCTTTCGTAATTCATATGCCGGACATACCGCACGGCAGCTTCACAGCAGCAGAATGACTAAAAACGCTCCGCCAGACAACCCCAACGCTTGATACACCCGCCCAAAACGCCGCTGGTCCTCCTCCGCCCGCCGGAGTACCTCCTCCAAACGTACCCGGCAACGCTTGACTGCCTGCCGCTGTTCCCCGCAACTGCACCGCCCTAAACTCTCCCCCAACGGGATCAGACATTCCTGCCCCTCACGCCCCAACGCTACCTGTCCCTCCGCAAAACGCCGCCACACTTGCGCGAAACGCTCCTCCTCCAACCTGTCCAACGCCTCCAAACACCCCCGGAACATCGCCTGCGCCGGTCCCCGGCTCCGCGGGATCAAACGCGTCAGCAGAACCTCCAACGCCGGCGCTTCCAACTCCAGCTCCTGCTCCAGCAAAAGCAGCCCTTCCGCCATTTCCGACACCGCTTCCACCCGCCTGCCTAACCCCCTGGACGCCTGGAACCCAAACCACGCCGCTCCTCCTAAAATCAACGCCGCTCCCATCAGCCGAAACATCCCTTAACTCAACTCCTCTATCACGTAGTACCGCTCCCGGCCCCGCCTCCGAATCAGAACCAACTTGCGGAAAAGCCCCTCCTCCAACACCGTCCGGTAAAGCCCCCGCCGAGTCAGATCCTCCCGGCCCGCGCCGTGCGCCGTGGCTAACAATACCGCTCCGCACCCCGCCGCCATCACAAACGCTTCGATGTCCTCCGGCGCGGTGATCTCGTCCGCCGCCAATACCTGCGGGTTCATCGCCCGCAACAGCAACATCAGTCCCTGCGCCTTGGAACAGCCCTCCATCACATCCGTCCGGCTCCCTACATCTAACTGCGGGACGCCTCCCCACAACGCCGCTACCTCTCCGCGCTCGTCCGCCAGCGAAACCCGCTTCGCCGCGCAATCCTCCCCCTGCGAGACCTTCCGGATGATGTCCCGCAACAACGTCGTCTTCCCTGCCCCGGGCGGCGCTAAAATCAACGTACTCTCTAACTGCCCCTCCCGGCACAGCTTCCCCAAAACCGAGTCCGCCACACCTCTCACCTGCCGCGCTACCCGTATGGAAGCAGAGGAAATCTGCCGGAAACTGTGCAGTTTCCCTTCCCGTAACGCCGCCGAACCGCACAGCCCGACTCGATGCCCGCCTTCTACCGTCAGATACCCTTGACGTACCTGCTCCAAAACCGCGTGCAGAGACGCCCGGCTGGCTAACTCCACCAGCTGGTCCAGCTCCCCCGGCTGAACCGCTCCAACTCCTAATACGCGCTCCTCCCCAGCCAACACCACCGTCAATGGCCGACCAACCCGTAACCGTAATTCCTCCGCCTCCCCCTGCTCCGCAGCGGTCAGCGTCAACGCTTCCCGCCGCAGCCTCTGCGGCAATACCCGAACCGCTTGCCGGTACGCCTGTACCTCTCGTTCCACGCCTGTCCCCCCTTTGCCGTAATCCTATGAGGACAGGCCCTGCGTTATGACCGCTTCCCAAACAAAAAACTGAGCCCCCGGCTACGCCGGGGACTCAGTCCCTCTGCAAAAATTAAAAGTATTTCCTTCTCGTCGCCGTCTCGCGAAATAGAAAAGTCAAACTTGACTTCTCCGTCACTTCGTGTTAAACTTTCTTCCAGAAAGCGAATGCCATCTCCCACCGAGGCCAAGTAGCCGTAGGTCTGGAGAAAAGCGTTCGCTTTCTTTTCGTTATCCAAAACAAATCCTTACTTCCCGTGCCGCTTCGCCGCCAATAGCGTGTTCTCCATCAGAATCGAACGCGTCACAGGTCCTACCCCGCCAGGTACGGGCGTGATGTAACTGGCCTTCTCCGCCACCGACGCGTAGTCTACGTCGCCGCACAGATGTCCGTTCGCATCCCGGTTCACCGCCACGTCGATCACAACCGCACCTTCCTTCACCATATCTGCCGTAATCAAACCAATCCGCCCCGCCGCCGTAATCAGAATGTCACCCCGGCGGCACTCCGCCGCTAAATCCGGCGTCTTGGTGTGGCACACCGTGACCGTGCAATCCTGCCGCAGCAACAACATCGCTTGCGGCTTGCCTACGATGTTCGACCGCCCCACCATCGTGCAGTTTTTGAACGCCGGGTCTATGCCGTATTCCGCCAACAGCCGGATCACTCCCGCCGGTGTGCAGGGCCAGAACGATTCCATCCCTAACGTCAGATCCCCTACGTTCGTCGGGTGTACGCAGTCTACGTCCTTGTCCGGCCGAATCGCCAGCTGAACCGCTCGCTCATCCAAGTGCCTCGGCAACGGAAACTGTACCAGTATCCCATCTATCCCTTCCCGCTCGTTCAGAAAATGGATAACATCCAAAATCTCTTCCTGCGGAACATCCTCCGGTAAATGGTACGTCTCGTAGTAGATGCCGCACTGCTGGCAGTCCTTCCGCTTCCCAGCTTCGTACACCTGCCCCGCGGGGTCCTCCCCAACCAGTACCATCGCCATACCCGGCTTCTTCTCCATCCCGGCTACCTGAAGCCGTACCTGCTCCTTGATCTTCGCCGCTAATGCCTTCCCGTCCATTACGACTGCCGACATAACTTATCCCTCCTTATTCTCCGGCTCTTCTCGGGCCGCCACTCGTTCTACATACAACTCCTTCCCCTGATGACCGCCTCGGAGCATTTTCCACAGCAGCACTGCCCCGGCGGTCACGCCGGTCAGCAGCGCGAACAGCTGCGATACCCGGATCGGAACCCCGAACAGCTTCCAGCCGAACAAATACAGGCTGTCTGTACGTAAGCCCTCAATCCAGGTCCGCCCCACGCCATACCAGAAGAAATAGAACAGAAAACACTGTCCGTCAAATTTCCGCCGCTTCCCAATCAGGTACACAAGCACCAGCCCAATCAGATTCCATGCGGATTCGTAGAAAAACGTCGGGTGAACGCCCAGCGTCCCGCTCAGAATCGCCTCGTACCCCGCCTGGTCCACATAGCCCCAGCGAAACATATCCTCCGCAATCGACGGCCCGCACATCCGCCACGGCAGCGTGGTCGCACTCCCGAACGCCTCCACGTTCACGAAATTCCCCCACCGGCCGATCAGCTGCCCAATCAACAGCCCGTGAACCCCTAAGTCCGCGTAAGCCAAAAAGCTGATCTTACGCACCCGGCAGAAAATCAACAGCACAATCGCAGACGAAATGATCGCTCCGTAAATCGCTAAACCTCCGTCGCTGTACCGAAAGATCGCTCCCCAGTCCAGTGAACCATCCCCCTTGCGGTACTGCTCCAGATTGAAGATCACGTAGTAGGCCCGTATCGCTAAAATCGCCGCCGGTACCGCGAAGATCATCATGTCTATGATCTGGTCCTCCGTGATACCAAAGCGTTTGCCCCACCGGCTGCACAGAACTACCGCCAGCAATAACCCGCTGGCAATAATTATGCCGTACCAGTAAATCGGCCGCCCCAGAATCGTGAACGCTACCCGGTCCAGCGTGAACTCCAACCCCAGACCCGGGAACGACACTGTGTGGATCATGCCGCGCCGCCCCCCGTGGGCCGGACGATGGACAGCGCGGTCCGCTCCGGTACGACCCAGGACGCAATCAGCTCCTGCGCCTCCTCCCGGCTCACAGAGGCGAACAGCTCCGCAAATCGGAGAAAATCCGTCCCGGCAAAGAACGCCTTCGCCTGTCCCACACACAGATTCTCAAACGAATTTAACCCCCGGACCTTGTTGCCGTACACGCCCTTCTTCAGCCGTTTCCACAACGCCTCGCTTATCCCTTCCCGGACGATGCGCCCGGCTTCTTCCAAAATTGCCTCTTTCACCCGCTGCGGGTCTTTCGATTCCCCTCCGGCGCACAGGAACGCACATCCTGGATCGCTCTCGTACCCGTAGGAGAAGTTCTGGTTAATCAATCCCTCCCGGTACAGACGGGCATACAACGGGCTGGAGTTCCCTAAAAGTGCCTCCAAGGCCAGTTCGCCTAACAGCTGCTGACGCAACACCGCTTCTCCCTTGGGCGCGGACTCCCCCTTGAACCCAACCTGGAACAGCGGAAGCGAAACTTCCATCTCCGTCTCGATCAACGCCTGCGCCACGTGCGGCGGCTCCGCGGGACCGTAACTCTTCTCCGCAATCGGTCCCGCCTGCTTGGGCAAGATCTCCCGCGCAATCGCACAGATCTCCTCTGGCTCCACGCTGCCCGCTACGCATAAAACCATGTTCGCCGGATCGTAGAACGCCTTATGACAGGCGTACAACGTCTCCGCCGTGATGTGCGAGATTGACTCCACACTGCCCGCTACGCTCACCCGAATGGGGTGGCTCTCGTAAAGCGCCGCCATCAGGTTCATGAAAACCTTCCAGTCCGGGCTGTCCTCGATCATGCCAATCTCCTGCCCGATGATTCCCTGCTCCTTGTCCACGCTCTCCTGCGTGAACCACGGCACCGATACGAAAGATAACAGAATCCGAAGGTTCTCCTCGAACTTCTCCGTGGACTCGAAGTAGTAGCCCGTGATGGCCGAGCTGGTGAACGCGTTGGGACTGGCCCCGTTGGCCGCCAGCTCCTGGAGCGCGTTGCCCTCCTGCGTGTCGAACATCTTGTGTTCCAGATAGTGCGCCACTCCCGCAGGCGTGTCCTGCCACTCCCCGTTCAGGCAGAACCGCATATCCATCCCGCCATAGTTCGTCGCGAAAAACGCGTACCCCTTCTGAAATCCGGGCTTCGGAAACACGAACACGTTCAGACCGTTCTCCAGCTGTTCCCGGTACATCCGCTCCCCGACTTTGCCAAACTCCACTTTTTCCATCGCTCAGCCCTCCTTTCCCTTCAGGAAGTAAATGGTGTCCAACTCCAGCTTCCGGGCGCTGTGTTTGACCTGCTCCAACGTAACCTTCTCCAATCGGGACGCCAGTTCCTCCGGCCCTTCGCTCAGCTCCGCCACCGCCTGGCCCAGCCAGAACTCCTCCTGACGGCTCTGGTCGTCCAGCATGGCACGGTACGCTCCAATCAACGTGCGCCGCGCGCCCTCCATCTCCCAGTCCTCAATCTCCCCGCACCGGATCGCTTCCAGCTGCATCAAGATCTCCGTCTTTGCGGTCTGGTACTGGTCGAACTCAATGCCTGACGACACCAACATGATGCCTTTGCGCGGCTCCAACACCGAACTGGCGTAATAGCACAGCGACAGCTTCTCCCGCACATTCATGAACAGCTTGGACAGCGTGGTCCCGCCAAAAATAGCGTTGCACATACTCAAAGCCGAAAATTCCGTCTCCCAGCAAGTCTGGCCCCCTGTGCGGAAACCTAACACCAGTTTCCCTTGGGTGACGTCCATAGACTCCTCCACCACATTGGGCGAGAACCCTGCCGTGACCCGCACCTCACAGCTCGGTTCCTGACGCTTCTGGCTCTCCGGCAACGCCGCCAGCGCGATGCGCACCGCCGCTTCTACCCGATCCGCCCGCGCGCTGCCGCAGTAGTAGATTTCTACCCCGGCTTCCCGCAACAGCTTCTGGTACTGCTCCCACAGAGCCTCCGGCGTCACCGCCGCCACGCTCTCCTCGTCCCCGAACCGGTCCGTCCCGAACGCCTCGTACCGGCACATCTCCTGCGTCAGCCGCTGGTTCGCGTAAGACCGCTTGTCGTTGACCTGAGAGCGGATGCGATCAATCAGATTCGCCTTCTCCCCCTCCGTGTACGCCGGGCTGAACCCACCGTTCTCCGTATAGGGGAACAACAGCAGTTCCCCCATCAGAGACGCAGCCGATTCCAGAATCTTCTCGCCATCCAGCGTGTAGGCGTCGTCCAAAAAGCTGGCCGCAAACCCAATACACTGCGTCTCTCCCTTCTTCCGGACCGCCGCCTCTATCGCTCCGCCGTACAGCTCGTCCAGAGCTGCCGACAGCGATTCCATGTCCGGATGCCCGACACTCCCCCGCCGCAGTACATAGGGAATCAGAGCGTTGAGTCCCGCCGTCTTACGGTTCAACGGCGTCAGCAGAGTGAACGATAAATACGCGCTTTTGAATTTTTCGGTATGCACTGCGCGCAGCCATACCCCGGGAGATAACTCCCGGCGGGTCACTTGTGACATAATTTTGTTCCTTTCTTGGGCAAAACAGCACCGATATTGTGAAAATATCATACCACAGTTCATCAGCAAAAGTAAATATGGCTAAGCTGTTATTGGTAATTTTTTCCATAAAAAATGTCAAAATTTCCCCTTCTCTTGTTCAATAGGCCAAAACTCAGCCGCTTCATAGGGTGACGGCCAACCGATGCGTCCCTGTCAGCCCCGACAACAACACGCCCCCTTTCACCGCCGCCCCGTCCAACTCAGCAGAATAAACCCCGGTGCGCTTCACCTCAATCTCCAGCCTCCCGCCAGGAAGCTCCCACTTCACCCGGAATCCCGGCCAGTCAGACGGCAGGTTCGGTTCCACCCACAGCCTGCCCTCCCGTAAGCTCAGCCCAAGCAGCTCCTCCACCGCTGCCTGCCAGTACCAGCCCGCCGCGCCCGTGTACCACGTCCAACCCGCTTGACCCTCCCGGCCCCGCGCGTAGGACACGTCCGCCGCTATCACATACGGCTCCCCTCGGTAAATCTGCGTCGGATGCTCCCGCGGCAGCAACGCTTTCAAAATCGCCCAGCCGTCCTCCGGACGGTTCAGCCGGAAACACGCCAGCGATAACCACACCGCTCCATGCGTGTACTGCCCCCCGTTCTCCCGCACCCCAGCCGGATAACTCCGAATATACCCAGGGTCCGGACCCTCCTTGCCCTCAAAGGCCGGGGCAAATAACCGCACCACTCCACGCTCCCGGTCAAACAACCGCTCCAACGCCGCCGTCACCGCTCGATCCGCCCGCGCCCGGTCCGAACCTTGCGGCAATACCGCAAACGATTGCGCAATCGAATCAATCTCACACTGCCCGCTTCCAGCACTGCCCAGCGGTTCCCCGCTGTCATAACGCCCCCGGAGATACCATTCCCCATCCCAGGCCCGCTGCGCCGCTTCGATCAATCCGTCCGCCCGCTCCAGCAACTCCCGCGCCGTCTCTTCCTCACCCCGACGGCGGCTCAACACCGAAAACGATTGCAGCGTTACCGCCAGAAACCACGTCAGCCAGACCGATTCCCCGCGGCCCTTCTCGCCAACCCGGTTCATCCCATCGTTCCAGTCCCCGCCGCCTATCCGCGCTAACCCGCTCGGCCCCGTCCCGCGCTCCAGAACACACCGGATCGCCGCTAACGCGTGTCCGTAAAGACTCTCCTCCTTCTCGCTCACCTCCGGCAGCTCGTAGCGCTCCTTCTCCCCGGACTCCAAAGGCCGGGACTTCAAATACGGCACCTTCTCTTCCAAAATCTCCCAGTCCCCTACCGCTCCACAATAGCGGCTCAGAACCCAAGGCAACCACAGCAGATCATCCGAAATCCGCGTGCGTACCCCCGCCCCTTCCGGCGGGTGCCACCAGTGCTGGACATCCCCCTCTTCAAACTGCCTCGACGCGCACAACAATAACTGTTCCCGCGTGCGCTCCGGCCATGTGTGCAGCAACGCCGCCGCATCCTGCAACTGATCCCGGAACCCATACGCGCCCCCGTTCTGGTACTGACTGGTCCGCGCCATCAATCGGCACGCGATCACTTGATACAAACACCAACCGTTCAGATAATCGTCCAACGCCGAACACGGCGTCTCCACCGTCAACGCCGACACGCGGCTCCGCCACCACAACAGGACCGCTTCCCGCTGCTCCGCGTAACGCCGCGCCGAAAATCGCGCCTGCAACTGTCCCTTCACCGCCTCCGTCACCAGCGTCACCGGGACTCCGTCCTCCAGAACGTGCGACTTACTTTCCCCTTCTCCCACCTGCCACGTCAGCGTCCCGCTCCCGCCCGACAGCGCAAATGTGAGAATCCGCTCGTCCTTGTCCATTGGTACAAACCCTTCCACACGCAACACGTTAAGCCCTATCTGCTTCTTCCAGCGGGCATAGCCGGGACCGTAGGTCACTGCACAGGAACAGCCGTCCCCGTCCGCAAATACAGATACCTTCCGCTCCCCCAACGTGAGCGTGATACGCTCCGGTCCGCCTATTGCTAACGGATCGTTGGTCCAGACCGTCAGCCTCCCCTCACGGGAATTGCCGCCCGTCCATAAAAACCCCGCCCCCGTCTCGTCCGTCAGCCAACCAAAACGTTCGTTGCTCAGCACTTGACTCCAACCTACCGGCGGCAATCGCCGCCCTGCCTGTATCACAACACTCCCGTCCGTCTCCATCCGCCACCGCGCTGGCTTCGACTCCAAACGGACCGCTCCAGGCGGGACCCGACCCGGTTCCTCCGCCCGCTCCCCGGACAGAGGGAGAATCACCTTGCTCCAAGACAACACCACCGGCGCCGCCCCGCATTCCACAAAATGAATCCCACCCTTGGCCCCTAATGCCGACTCCGCCCCTAACTGCTTGAGTACCTCGCTCAGCGCAGTCCGCAAAGGCCGACGGTAATCTCCGCCCTCCTCCAACATCAACACAAGATCAAAACTCCACCCTGAACGGCTCAGCAGCTCATGCCAGCGGCACCAAAGCCCCGCCTGCTCCAAGTCCTCCGCGCTGCTTACCGTCCCCGATGCAATCGGAACATCTCCCGAAATCCCGTAAGGCCACAGCTCCGCCTGTCTCGGCTTCTCCTTCCCCGACGCCTCCACCGCCGCCAGACGTTCCAGCAACCGAAATCCGTCCAACGCCTGCCGCTCCGTCAGCGACAGCCGACGCACCAGCGGCGCTAACGACGCCGGTTCCCCGCCCCGGCCCTCCAGCACCCGCCGCGCGCCCTCCAACGCTACCTTCGGACGATCCCCCGCCGCTAACGCGAGCGCAAAACGGAACCGCTCCCCAGGACTTAACGAAAGCGGTACCCGGATCAGCAAACAAGGGTCCGTTCCTGCCTCTCCGGAAATCGGCCCGGGTACCCGGCCCGGCAACGCCCGCAATCCACCGCGCCCAAACGCCGCGCTCCGATCCAGGCTCGCCTGTACCCCAGCCCCTTCCCACATCACCGCCAGCGATACGCCGCTCTCCTCCCCCCGCGGACGGCGGCGGAACACCACTCCTTCTTCCCCCACGCGCTTCCCCTCCAAAAATAACCGCGAAAACGCCGGGTGCGCTTGATAATCCCTCAGCGGACTCAACACCGGTTCCAAGTAAAACAAAAGCTCCCCTTCAAACCGCTCCCGTCCGCCCCAGTCTACCTCCACTCGCCGCAAAGTCCCGTCCTCACGCCGCGGGACCGTTAAACTCAGACGCGCCGATAAATCCCCGCGCCTCCAACTCCATCCCGCCCCCGCACTGTGAAACTCCCAGCCGTACTCCCCCGCCTGATACAACGGCGCGGGCGTCAGCCCGAACGTCCCTTCCTTCAAACTCAAAAACGCTGACACACCCGCCGGCGCGTAAAAATCTCCCGGCTGCGCCAGAGTCAGCTGGACTTCCCCCATCCGCTCCCACGTCAGACCATTGTCACACGCCAGCACTGCACAGCTTCCGTTGCTCACCAAATGACACCGCGGCTCTAACCGCCCAAACTCTTCCCCCGCTCGACGCAGACTCGGCCCCGATACCGGCTTCGGCTTCTCCGGAATGTCCCGCTCTACCTGCCGCATGATCGGAGCCCCTACCGGTACCCGCTCCTGGAGCAGCTCCCGGAACGCCCCCATGTCACAGTCCTTCATAAACCGCTCCTGCATGACGTTCCCACGCAAAACGTTGTCAATCGCTACCAAACTCATCCCTAAATGATGCGACATATAAGACCGCACTACCTCATACCGCGCCCCACCCGTCAGCCGGGACGGCGTGTAGTCCACCGCTTCGTACAGCCCGTAACGGCCCTCTAAGCCCATGTCTCGCAACCGCCTCAGGTTCCGCAACGCGCTCCGCGGCGCTAACAGCAACGCTAAAAACGACGCATACGGCGCAATCACCAGTTCCCGGTCCAACCCTCGCTTCAACCCCAATACCTGTACCCCATGCGCCTTGTATTGGTAGTTCATCGCTGGATCGAACGCGTAAAACCCTGACTCCGATATCCCCCACGGCGTCTTGCTCCGCGCCCCGCGCCGCTTCTGCGCGTAGACGCAAAACGACAGCGATTCATACAAAAACGAGTTCGGCTCGCTGGGCAACAGCAGGTTCGGCATGAAATACTCAAACGTCGTCCCTGTCCACGACGCCATCCCACTGTACCCGTTGTCCCCTACCAGCATCCGCCCCAGCCGCCGCCAGTGCCTCGGCTCCACTTCCCCGCTGGCAACCGCTATATAACTCGTCTGCCGCGCCTCGCTCGCCATCAGATCATAACAGCCGTCCGTCAGCCGCTCCCGCTCCACCTCGTAGCCAATCGAAAAAAGTTTCCTCCCCTCGTCGTACAACGGCGACAGATCCATCGCATTCCCTAACTTCTCCGCCCGACGCGCCAGCTCCGCTTCCCCCCAGCTGTACAAGCCTTCCCGCAACGCGATCAGACTCCCCCGCAGGTTGCCGCTATCTACCGTCGATACATACCGGGGCCGTAAGGGCCGTAAGGACCCCGTGTCATACCAGTTGTATAAATGACCCCGCCACTTCTCCAGCTCCTCCACCGTGTCCAGAATGTGCGCGATCAGTTCCACCGCCCGCCGCCGGGGCAGTAACTCTAAGTCCGCCGCCGCCATCGCTGACAACAACGCCATCCCAATGTTCGTCGGCGACGTCCGCCGCGCTAACCCAGGACTGGGCTGCTCCTGCCAGTTGTCCGGCGGTAAATAGTGGTCCTCCGAACGGAGAAAATCCGCGAAATACCGCCAGATCAACGTCGCCTCATGCAGCAAAAACGCCCGGTCCGCTGGCGGAAGCCCTTTGCCCTTCCCCGTTGGACGGCTGATCGCCCACGCAAATCCTGGCGACAACATCCATAACGCTCCCACCGCCATGCCAATCCGTAATCGCGCGCACAACAGCGTAAATAACCCTACCGCGACCGCAAACCAACCGCTCCGGAAATAAAACCACAGCCCATCTTTGCCCTTCTCCGCCTGCGCCGCCGTCACCCACGCCAGCATGTTTTTCCGCGAAACCCCCATCCGCCACAGCGCCGTCATAATCGCACTGGCCGAAATATACGCGTGATACGGCAGCAAAAGCAACTGCAAAACTGTCTGCAACGTCGTCCCCGCCAGCCCCGTGATTACCGTCGAATGATACCGCCGGTGCGCGCTCTCACGCCGCCGCGCCGCCAACTCCGCCCCCGATAACAACAGGTTCGAGGCCGCCGCTACGACCGCTACTCCGCCCGTCCACGCAAAAACCCGCCCCGAAACACATAGCCCTAAAATAAGCGCCGCCAGCGTGAACACCGGCACCAAAGACCGCCGCAGATTATCCAAAATCTTCCACCGCGCCAGCAGCGTCAGCGGATTGCGTTCCCGGCCCCCGCGACCGTCAGGAACGGAACGCCCCAGCCAAGGCAAAATCTGCCAGTCCCCGCGTACCCAGCGGTGTAACCGCGCAAAATACCCGTGGACTTTATACGGACACCCGTCCGTCAGCTCTACCTCCCCCAGCAAACCCGCCCGGAGATAACAGCCCTCCAACAGATCATGCGACAAAATCGTGTCCTCCGGAAACCGGCGGTCCAGACAAACGTCAAACGCTTCCACCGAGAAGATCCCCTTCCCCGTGTAGCTCCCCTGATCGAACAGATCATGGTACACGTCACTGGCCGTGGAACCGTAAGGGTCCACGCCCCCCAGCCCACCAAATACCCGAGAGAAAAACGACTTGTTCGCCGCCTCCAAATCCACCGCTACCCGCGGCTGGAACAGCGCGTGCCCCGCCGTCACAACCCGCTTCTTCCTATCCATCACAGGCCGGTTCAGCGGGTGCAGCATCGCCCCCACCAGCTCCCGCGCCGTCCCTACGTTCAAACACGTGTCCGCGTCCAGCGTGATGATGAACTTCGTCTCCGCTAACGCGTCCCGCTCCCCGGCCAGCACCGTCAGGCCACTCTCCCGGCCCTTCAATAACCGCACCAGCTCCGTCAACGCTCCGCGCTTCCTCTCCCAGCCCATATACCGCTCGTCCCGCTGGCTGAACGACGGCTCCCGGAAAAATAAATAAAACCCTTCCCCGTACTTCTCGTTCAGCCCGCGTATCGCCTCCGCCGCTCGCTCCGCCCACGCGCGGCCCTCCGCGCCGATCGGCGTCCCACTGTCCGGTAAATCCGCCAAAATCCCAAACCGCAGCTCTTCCCCCGCGTCCCGGTTCGCTAACCGGTAGCGCTCCAACAAACCCGCCAGCTTCGGCCCGCTGTCCGCCCCGGTCAACAGCGACACCACTACACACAACGTTCGGCCCTCCGACGGGATACCACCCTTCAACTCCATCCGCGGCACCGGCCTCGGTCGTGTCAGACGCACCAGCGCAAAATCCAGCACGTTGCGCACAATGTCCGACAGCGGCATCAACAACAACACCGCCGCCCAAGGCGATCCCACAAACCGCCACAGCCCTAACGCCGCCAGCAGCGACAGCCCGATCACAGCCGCCCCGTAACACCCCCCAGATGGCAAGGACTTCTCCTTGCCTAACGGGCTCCGGTACAGATACCAGCCAATATGTCGTTGGTCCCCCTCCCCCATCTTGGCCAGCTCCAAAACTTTCCGCGCCGTCTCTACTTCTCCCATCCCGTGCTTCCGCGCCAAACGACACACCTGCTGCCGGTAACGCCGCCGCGTCGCGTCATCCATCTTCGCGTAGCACTCCGACGGGTCCTGCTCCAAAACCCGTTCTACTTGACTGGCTCCCTCCAACATCGGACCCCAGTTCGCCGAAGACAACGCCCGTAACCCTGAAAACACCATCCCAAATGCTTCCGGGTCCCCTTTCCCCGCCTGAAGCCCTTCCAAATCCCCGCACAACTGCGCCAGACGCTCCACCAACGCCGCCGCTAACGCCGGTACAAACAACGACAGTTCCCGTTCCGTCAACGGCTGGACCGACTGGAACCCCGCCAGATACCGCCCTAAACGCTCCGGTTCCAGCCCCGGCGACGCCCACAGCGCCCCTCGGGCGCACACCGTCAGCAACGTCTCCCCGTCCGCCGTCCGGCGGACCGGCTGGCCCTTCCCCATCGAACGTACCGCCTCCTGGCCCTCCCGGAGCGCCAGATAATGATTGTCCAACAGCCACTCCACCGCCGCCGGAAGCCGTTCCCGTCCCTGACTCCATCCGGACAGCTCCCGATACGCACGCGCCACCGTCCGTAAATTTTTTCGCAGCTCCCGGACGAGCTGATGCGTCCCTGCCTCCCCCGCCAGCTGCACCGAACGGGCTGTGTTCCCCGCGTAATTGTCCAAATGCGCTCCATCCATTGGTACGTTGGGTGTGTTGGACATAAGTCAGACCTCCCCGCAACAGACCCCAGTCTGCCGTTTTTCTCCAGTTTCCCCCAACCACTGGAAATTATACCGCGTATCTCCGTCCATTTCCGACAAGGAATTTCGCTTGACAAGCAGCGCGGAATGTGTTATACTGCCTTTTGTAAAGTTGCTGACCTTTACATTTTTCGACGGGAGGAGGTCTCGCTTCCTTATGAAAAGTCAAGCCTACCGTATGACTATGCTCTTCGACTTCTACGGCGACGTCCTGACCCCGCGCCAAAAGGAATTTTACGACCTGTACTACAACGAAGACCTCTCCCTGGGCGAGATCGCCGAAAATTACAGCATCACTCGTCAGGGCGTCCGCGACGTCATCGTGCGCGCCGAGGCTACCCTTACCGAATTGGAAGACAAAACCGGCTTAATCAAACGCTTCCACGCAATGCGCGTACAACTGCAACAGCTGCGCGACGACGCACAACGCGTCTCCGACCTGGCCGCCCACTACGACAGCGAGGAGTTGGAATCCCTCTCCCACCGTATCCTGGACGCCGCCGACGCCCTTTTGAAGGAGTAAGCTATGGCTTTTGAAGGATTGACCGAAAAACTCTCCGCCGCCTTTAAGCGCCTGCGCGGCAAAGGCCGCCTGTCCGAGGCCGACGTCAAAGAGGCTATGCGCGAGATCCGCTTGGCCCTGCTGGAGGCCGACGTCAGCTACAAGGTCGTCAAACAGTTCGTCGCCCAAGTCACCGAAAAAGCCATCGGAACCGACGTGCTGGAAGCCCTCTCCCCCGCCCAGCAGATCGTCAAAATCGTCGATCAGGAACTGACCCAGCTCATGGGCGGCGAGTCCGCTAAACTCACCATCGCTTCCAAACCGCCTACCGTGGTCATGATGGTCGGACTTCAGGGCGCAGGCAAAACTACCAACGCCGCGAAATTGGCCGGACTCCTGAAAAAACAGAGCGGCAAACATCCCCTGCTCGCCGCCTGCGATATCTACCGCCCCGCCGCTATCCATCAGCTGGAAGTCGTGGGCGGACAGCTCGATATCCCTGTCTTCCAAATGGGCCAGACAAACCCCGTGGATATCGCCAAAGCCGCTATCGAACACGCTACCAAACATGGTAACGATATCGTCTTCCTGGACACCGCCGGACGGCTCCACATCGACGAAGCCTTGATGGACGAACTGCGCGCCATCAAAGCCGCCGTGGACCCCACCGAAATCCTCCTGGTCATCGACGCGATGATCGGTCAGGACGCCGTCAACGCCGCCAAAGCCTTCGACGAAGCCCTCGATATCAGCGGCGTGGTCCTTACCAAACTCGACGGCGACGCCCGCGGCGGCGCGGCCCTGTCCGTCCGCGCCGTCACCGGGAAACCAATCAAATTCGCCGGCGTGGGCGAAAAATTAGACCAGATCGAAGTCTTCCACCCCGACCGTATGGCCAGCCGTATCCTCGGTATGGGCGATATGCTCTCCCTCATCGAACGCGCCGAGCAGAACTTCGACCAACAAAAAGCCCTGGAACTTCAGGAAAAACTCCGCCGGAACAAGTTCACCCTCACCGACTTCTACGACCAGATGAAACAACTCAAAAATATGGGTTCGCTCAGCGATATCGCCGGAATGCTCCCCGGCGTCAAAGCCTCCGACCTGGAAGGCGCCTCTATGGACGGCAAGCTCCTGCAACGTATGGAAGCCATCATCCTCTCTATGACCCCCTACGAACGCGAAAATCCCAACATCCTGAACTTCAGCCGGAAAAAACGGATCGCTGCCGGATCCGGTACTCAGGTCGTGGATATCAACCGCCTCCTGAAACAATTTGAACTGCTCCAGAACATGACAAAGCAGTTCTCCGGCGGCAAAATGCCCCGCAATATGCGCAAGATGTTGGGCAAAAAAGGCGGCCGCGGCGGTCTGCCTGGGTTGCCCCTTTGAACCTCCGCTATCACCGCGCTGAGAACGGTTGGATCTTGATCGACGGCGGATTAAAGGCCGCATTGGGAATCGGGTAAAACACACATCGTGTGTTTTCCATATAACCAAACATTCAACAAATTCATTTGGAGGTGAACATAAATGGTCAAAATCAGACTGCGCCGTATGGGCGCCAAAAAAGCCCCCTTCTACCGCATCGTCGTGGCTGACTCCCGCTACCCCCGCGACGGCCGCTTCATCGAGGAAATCGGCACCTATAACCCCGTCGCCGACCCCGCGGAACTGAAAGTCGACGTGGACCGCGCCCAGGCTTGGATCAAAACCGGCGCCCAGCCCACCGAAACCGTCCGTGACCTGCTCAAAAAGGCCGGCGCCCTCTAAGCTGGAGGTTTTAACTCATGAAAGAGCTTCTGACCTATATCGCCCAAAATCTCGTCGAACACCCCGAGCAAGTGTCCGTCACCGAGACCGAGGGCGACGGCGAGACCGTCCTGGAACTGCGCGTGGCCCCCGAGGATATGGGTAAGGTCATCGGTCGCCAGGGCCGGATCGCTAAGGAAATCCGCATTCTGATGCGCTCCGCCGCTCAGCGAGCCGGAAAACGCGTCTCTGTGGAGATCGTCGACTGATTCTAAGGCGCGGGTCCCCCCGCGCCTTCCCTTTTACCTAAATAAACCCGATTGGGAGGACCGTTTCCATGCTGCAACAATATTTAGAGGCCGGAAAAGTCACCAGCGTCCACGGACTTATGGGCGAGGTCCGGGTCCAGCCCTGGACCGATTCCCCCGAGTTCCTCTGTCAGTTCAAAACCCTCTATGTCGATAAAACCCACTTCCCTATGACCGTCGAACGCGCCCGCGTCCATAAAAATATGGTCATCCTGAAATTCGAGGGCTTGACCGACGTCCCCAGCGCAATGTCAATGCGCAACGCCATCCTCTATATCGACCGCAACGACGTCAAACTCCCCGAAGGCGCGTTCTTCCTCGCCGACCTCTACGGCCTGGAAGCCCGCGACGCCGATTCCGGCGAGATCCTAGGCAAAATCTCCGACGTCCTTACCCTCCCCGCCAACAAGATCGGAAGAGCACACGTCTGAACTCCAGTCACAACAGGTTATCT
>CANDKT010000045.1 GCA_947385365.1 uncultured Bacillota bacterium
TATTACTGCGTGGATGAAGCAGAGGAGGAAGTAACGATCATGGCAGAAGTGAAAGCACCCGAGACCCAGACCCCAGTTCCAGAAACGCCTGTCCCCGCCCCCGTACCGGCGAAACCCAAGTCGGGACGGAAGAAAAACGGCAAAAAGAAAATGATTCAACGCATCATCACACTGGTGGTGATCGCGGCAATTTTAGGCGGTTCCGCGTTCGGAATCTGGTACCTGGTATTCCGGAAAGACGATTCCGTCAAACCGCCGCTGACGGACGTGTCCAGGATCGACTCGATCCAGAGCGTGGTCCAGGGCTACGGCAACGCGGTCCCGAAAGAATCGGCGGCCATTACCCTCAACGCCGCCGGTACGGTGGAGGAAGTCTTTGTCACAGTGGGACAGACCGTCTACGCCGGCGACCCCCTGTACACCATCAACAGCCAGGCCGCCCGGGATAAACTCACCGAAGCACAGGAAAAACTGGACGACCTGTATAAGGACTTGGCCGACCTCCAGGAGGACGCCGCGAATCTCACCGTCCGCGCGCCGTTCGACGGGAAACTCCAGTCGGTGCAAAAGCCGGAAATCGACCGGGATCTAGACAAAGGCATCGTGGTCGCTACACTGGTCAACGACAAAAAACTCAAGGTGTCCCTCTACTTCAACTACGCCTACGAAAACGACATCGCCGTCGGACAGGACGCCAACGTGTCCATCGACGCGGTGATGGGGAATTACCCGGGCAAGGTGGAGAAAATCAACAAAGTCAGTTACATCACACCGGAGGGTTCCATCTGTTTCGAGGCGGTCATCGTCTTCGACAACCCCGGGACTCTGACGGAAGATATGGCCGCTTCCGCTACGCTCACCGCGCCGGACGGCGCGCAGGTCACGCCTTATGAAAAAGGCAAAACCGAATTTTACGAGTCCCGCGAGATCGTCACCAAAGCCAGCGGACCGGTCGTCTCCATCAGCGATATGCTGCTGGACCACGCCAACGTCTCCGCCGGTGAGGCGCTGCTCACCCTCGGTTCCTCCACCATCGACTCGGACATCCGCGCCAAACGCGACCAAATCAGCACCGCACAAGAGGACGTCGATAGGGCTCAGGAAGGACTGGAGAACTTCAACGCCGTGGCCCCAATCGACGGTCAGGTATTCTCTTGTACTCTGGTCCCCGGCGAGGACGTCAAAGAGGGCGACACCGTCATCACAATCTCCAACACCACGACTATGGTGGTGGATATCCAGGTGGACAGCCGGAATATCGGCTTCATTCAGGCCGGTATGACGATGGAACTGACGGACGACAGCGGAAACCCCATCATGGGGACCGTGACCAACGTGGCCATGCAGGGCGAGGTCGGCAGCGGCACCACGACTTACCCCGTCACCTTGGAAGTGGACAACTCAGGCGGCACAATCTACAACGGCTCCTGGCTGAACTATAAGCTAGTCACCGCGGAGTCCACCGATTGCGTGGTCGTCCCCAACCAGTGCATCAAACGGGTCACGGATGTAAACGATGAAATCTATACCGTGGTGTTCGTCCAAGCCGATTCCAAACCGGAAAACGCCCTGGAATTGAGCGAGGAGGCTTTGGGTGAAAACCTGCCCACCCCGGAAGAAGGTTTCTGGCCTGTTCCCGTCACCACCGGCATTTCCGATACCTACAACGCGGAAATCACCGAAGGTCTGGAACCTGACGTCACCGTCTTTACCAATCGTGAAGTTCAGGATATGTACTACTAAGAGGCGGCGCCATGTTGATTGAAATCAAGGATATCTACAAGATATACAACGAGGGCAAGGAAAGCGAGGTCCGCGCCTTAGACGGGGTATCGCTCCAAATCGACCGGGGAGAGTTCGTGGCAATCGTGGGCCAGTCCGGTTCTGGTAAGTCCACCATGATGAACGTGCTGGGCTGTCTGGATATCCCTACTTACGGCGACTACCTGCTGGACGGGACGGAGGTCACGGAACTGTCCGACCGGCAGTTGGCCCGCATCCGAAACCGGGAAATCGGCTTCATCTTTCAGGGTTACAATTTGATTCAGGAACTGGACGCGTTGGAGAACGTGACTTTGCCTCTGATTTATCAGGGCGTGTCCGTCTTCGAGCGGGAGGACCGCGCTATGGAAGCGCTGGAACGGGTCGGCATGGCGGACCGCGCCCATCACCGGCCCAGTGAGATGTCCGGCGGCCAGCAGCAGCGCGTGGCAATCGCCCGGGCCATCGCCACCCATCCGCCTATCATTATGGCGGACGAGCCGACCGGCGCGTTGGACTCCAAAACAGGCCGTCATGTGCTGAGCATCCTCCGGGACCTGAATACGGAAGGTTCCACCATCATCCTGATTACCCACGACGACGGCATCGCCGCCCAAGCCAAACGCCGGGTGCGGCTGTCCGACGGAAAGATCGTCTCCGACGAGGCGCTGAAGGAGGGAGCGGTCGTATGAACCTGTTTCAGGCGTTCAAAATGGCCTTCAAGTCCATTGCACTGAAGAAAACACGTTCCTTTTTGACCATGCTGGGCATCATCATCGGCGTGGCGTCGGTGGTCATCATGGTCTCCGTGGTGGCCGGGCAGAACAAAATGCAGATGGCTTACATGGAAATGCAGGGCAACAATATCGTGGAAGTCAACGCCTATTCTCAGACCGGTCAGGATATGGACCAGATCATCAACGACTACGTGGCGACTATGGGCAGCGACCTGGTCGTGGGCCTGACTCCAAATATCCAGCTCTATAACGAAATGATTATCCGCTACGGCGGCAAGACCTTCTCCACCCAGAACTGGGAGCGTTGGGAGGACATGATCCAAGTCGTGCTTGCCAACGACAAATACGGCGTGTGCAACAACTATCAGCTGGCTTCCGGGCGGGAACTGTCCTACCTGGATATGGAAACCGAAAACAACGTCTGCGTCCTGGGTTCCGGCATCAAGGAGAAGCTGTTCAACTACACCGACCCTGTAGGAGAAACGATCACCATCAACGGCTTGCCTTACCTGGTCGTAGGCTGGTATCAGTCCAAGTCCGTCCAAGGCTGGGAGGAAGTCGACAACGTGATCGTCCTGCCCTACACCGTCAACCGTACCCTCAACAAAAATTCCGACATCAACCAATGGAAAGTCAAATGTCCGACCAGTTCCGCTACCAGCGAAGTCCAGCTCCGACTCCAGGGATTTTTGGACGGGATGTTCCCCGTAGACGAAAACGGGAACCAACAAGGCGGTTGGGGCAACGCTTACAGCAACAACACTTGGCAGGAACACGCGCAGGAATCGGCTCAAATGCAGGCTATGGTCATGGGCGGCATCGCCGCCATCTCTCTTCTGGTCGGCGGCATCGGCATCATGAATATCATGCTCGTCACCGTCACCGAACGGACCCGTGAGATTGGCATCCGGAAAGCCATCGGCGCGGAACGCCGCTCCATCATCGCCCAGTTCCTCATCGAAGCCGCCGTCATTTGCGGCATCGGCGGGATCTTAGGCATTTTGATCGGCTGCGCCGGATCGCTCATCGCCGGGAAGTTCCTGCTCCAAGGCATGATCCTATGGCCGGATCAGGGGATTGTCCTCGGCGCGTTCCTCTTCTCCGTGGTTTTGGGCGTCATCTTCGGGATGTACCCCGCCGTGAAAGCCTCCGGATTGCAACCCGTGGTCGCGCTCCGCGCGGAGTGAGGCGGGGCTAATTGGGGCTCCGCCCCAAACCCCGCCAGGGGGCGGAGCAAAAACCCCCTGGACCCCGATGCGGCGGAAAGTGGGCAATCAATAACACTATCAAGATAGGAGAAATGGCCTTATGAAACAAATCAAACGGCTGCTGGCCGCTGTCCTGACCGCGGCGTTGGCGGTATCGCTGACCGCCGCGCCAATCTACGCGGTCCCGTCGTCCTTCCGCGACGTGACCGACAGCGCGACGGCTCTGAACGCGGATATCCTGCGCCTGATGGGCGTGGTGGACGGCGTAGGAGACAACTGCTTCAACCCCGGCGGAGAACTGACGCGTGCGGAGTTCTGCACGATGGTGGTCAAGTTCATGCAGAAGGGAGACGACGTCTCCCTCCACGCCACCCGGACCATCTTTTCCGACGTCACCTCCCGGCATTGGGCGTTGCCCTACGTCAACCTGGCCGCTACGCTGACCGTCGCCGACGGGGAGGAAGCGAAAGTCGCGCTCATCTCCGGCGTGGGGGACGGACGCTTCGAACCGGACGCGAAGATCACGTTGGGTCAGGCGGCGACGATCCTCATCCGCGTGCTGGGCTACTCCAGCGCACAGGCCGGAGCCGTCTGGCCGCAGAGCTACATGAATCTGGCCGCGTCCATCGGTCTGACGGACGATGTGTCCGCCGGAGCCTACGACAACATCACCCGCGCCCAAGCGGCTCAGCTGTTCGTCAACGCTTTGAGCTGCAAGACCGGCGGCGGAGAAACATACTGCACCTCTCTGGGCCAGGCCAAGGAAGACGTCGTTTTGCTGACCGTGGGCGTGGACAGCGAGGACAACAGCTCCACAGGCGAGGCGATCCGTACCTCCGACGGCACCTACCTGCCCCGCGCCGAAGGCGTGAAACCCCAAGCCCTCCAGGCCCGCCGCGGGACACTGATCCTCAGCGAGAAAAACGAGATCGTCACCTTCGTCCCCGATGACAGCACTTCGGTCACAATCTCCCTGTCCGGCGACGCCCAGCCGACCTACGTGCATGGCACCGACGGCACCCAGTACACCATCCCCAGCACAACCCCCGTCTACACCGCCGATAAAACCGACGGCGATACCTACATCAACACTTACAACACCTTACGTTCCGGTTCGCAAGTCACCATGTTCAGCCAGCGCGGTAAAATCGTGGCCGTCTACGCCAGCGGCGCAGCTGCTTCCTCCAGCGACGCCGTCATCGTCACCGGCACCGCTACCGCCGCGATGTTCCACCAGCTCACCGGCGGAAGCTCCAACTTCAACGTCCAGAAAGGCCGCCAGACGGTCCGGCTCAGCGATATCCGGCCCAACGACGTGGTCACTTACGACAGCCTGACCAATACCTTGATCGTCTCCGACCTGCGCCTGTCCTGCATCTTCGAGGACGCCGCCCCCAACAGCCGCGCTCCGGAAACCATCACCGTTTTGGGCTATAAATTCCCCGTCCTGGACTCCGCTTGGGACAGCATCCAACGCTTCTCGCTGGGCAGTCAGGTCACGCTGCTGCTCACCACCGACGGGAAAGTCGCCGGTATGACGGAAGTCGCCAGCGGGACTCGCGCTTCCGCCGTGGGCCTGGTCTCCGGCGACAACGTGGAACTTTTCCTGCCTAACGGCAGTTCCGTGACGCTCTCCGGGAAAATCTCCAACGCGGACCGCCTCGCGGACCAGCTCGTGACCTTCTACTCCAGCACCCAGGGCAAGATCAACGCCACCCGCCTGTCCAGCAAAGAGGTCTCCGGCGACTTCGACGTGACCAATATGAAGCTGGGCGACAGCACCGTCCTCGCCGCCGTGCAGGTCTACGAACAGGTCGCCTCCGGCGCGACCGTGCGGCTGGACCTGTCCCACCTGGATATGGACCGCATCCCCAGTGATAAAATCTCCGCCTGCCACACGAACTCCGCCGGTATGGTGGACTACATCGTCCTGAAGGACGTCACCGGCGACGCCTACCAGTACGGCATGATGACCTTCCAGTCCAACCAGACTTCCCCCGGCGACGGCGAGACCACCGACAAAACAGCTAAAATCTGGTCCCTGCTCCGCCACGGCCAGGCCGTCGAGTTCTCCGCCCAGTCCGGCTACGGCGGCCGCCGCGGCGATATCGTCGGCGTCGATGTGGGCAAAGACCGCTCCGGAAACTACACCATCCGTTCCATCGTCCAGCTGCAAGAGATCCCTGACGTCTCCCCCGCCGACTTCTTCACCAGCCAGGGCGTGGAGTACGTCAACGCCGGAGGCCGGACGTACCGGATTGCACAGGACGTGGAGTGCTTCCGCGTCCCCGCCGCAGGCGGCGACCGTTACCGCGCCGACAACTGGTTCTCTCAAGAGACCGGCTCGGAACGTCTGAACGCCTGCAAAGCCTACTCCAACAACCTGACCCTCTACGTCGACGGCATCGGCGAAAAAGTCCGCATCATCGCCGCAAATTAAACCGAAACGCGCCAAAACGCCCCCGATGGAACTGTTCCAGTCCCATCGGGGGCGTTGCTTTTCCAGTCTCCCGCGCCGCGTCAGAAGCGGTTCAGAGCGGCGGAACCATCGTCCTCTCCTTTCTGGAGCGCGCGGACCACGACGTAGTAACTGTAGTCCGCGTTGACCTGGACCAGGACGCGATCCCCTACCCGGCGGCCTATGAGCGCCGCGCCCATCGGGGACTCCTTGCTGATTAAGCCGTGCAGCACGTCCTGACGGACGGTCGTGACGATCTGCCAGGTCTCCTCTTCCTGCTCGTCCTCCAGCCAAACCGTCACCTTGTCGTACAGCCCCACCGTATCCTCCGAAGACGTGTCTTCGATGACCACGGCGGTCTTTATCATGTTCTCCAGGAACCGGATACGGCTCTCGTTCCGGTTCTTCTCCTGCTTCGCGGCCTTGTACTCAAAGTTCTCGCTCAAATCGCCGAACGCCCGGGCCGTCTTCACCTCCTCCAGCAGCTGCGGCCGGAGCGTGATACGCCGGTAGTCCAATTCCTCCTGCATTTTTTGCAGGTCCATCCGCGTCAGTTCGTTATGCACGTCACGCCTCCCAGCCCGCCAGGTAAGCCTTCTGTTCCTGCGTCAGCGCGTCGATGCGCAAGCCCATCGCCGCCAGCTTCACCCGCGCGATCTGATCGTCGATCTCCTCCGGAACGAGGTAGACTTTCCGTTCCAGCTCCTGCCGGTGTTTCGCCAGCCACTCCAAAGACAACGCCTGCACCGCAAAGGACATATCCATGATCTCCGCCGGATGACCGTTGCCCGCCGCCAGATTCACTAACCGGCCCTCCGCCAGCACGTTGAGAATCCGCCCGTCCGGTAAACGGAAGCCTTCGATTCCCTGACGGCGCGGGAAAACTTCCGCGGCCATTTCACGAAGTCCCGCTACATCCACTTCACAGTCGAAGTGCCCGGAGTTGCACAGCACCGCGTTGTGCTTCATCACGTCGAAATGCCGCCGGACGATGACGTCCTTGCAGCCCGTGGCGGTAATGAACAGGTCGCCGATCTTCGCCGCCTCGTCCATGGGCATGACCCGGAAGTTCTCCATCGTGGCGTCCAACGCCTTGAACGGGTCCACCTCGCAGACGATCACATTCGCGCCCATCCCTTTGGCCCGCATCGCGATCCCCTTGCCGCACCAGCCGTAGCCCGCTACGACCACCGTCTTGCCCGCTACGATCAGGTTCGTCGTGTGCATGATGGCGTCCCAGGTGGACTGACCCGTCCCGTATTTGTTGTCGTAGTAGTGCTTGGCTTTCGCGTCGTTCACCGCCATCATGGGACACGGGAGAATCCCCGCCCGCTCACGGGCGTAGAGCCGGTGAATCCCGGTGGTCGTCTCCTCGCAGCCGCCGATGAGCCGGTCGCCATACTGCGCACACTTCCCGCCCAGCAGATGGATCAGGTCGCCGCCGTCGTCTACGATCAGGTGAGGCCGGCACTTCAGCGTCTCCACCAGCAGCTCCTCGTACCCTTGCATATCGACCCCGTGGACGCCGTAGGTCTCCACGCCGGAGTCCGCCACCGCCGCCGCGACGTCGTCCTGCGTGGACAGAGGATTGCACCCCGTCAGGTGAACGTCCGCGCCGCCTTCCCGAAGCACAAGCCCTAAGTTCGCCGTTTTCGCCTCCAGGTGGACCGAGACCGCGATGGTCAAGCCCGCGAAGGGCTTTTCCTGCCGGAACCGCGCTTCGATTCCGCTGAGCGCGGGCATGAAGTCCCGCACCCAATCGATCTTCTGACGCCCCGATGGGGCCAGAGACCTGTCCTTTACGATACTCAACGTAACATTCCTCCCACATTATCCATTCCGTTGAGGGAACTGGTTTCTCCGGCCATTATACCATACCTCGGAGGGAAAGAAAAGCGTCCCGTTAAATTTTCATTGACAACGCGGGCGGGTTCATAGATAATAGCAGCAGCGCAGCTCTCATTTCCGCCCTACCGGGGCGCAGATATGAAAAGGAGTCGTTATCATGGTAAAACTCAACGAAAATTACCTGAAATTGCCGGGCAGCTACCTCTTCTCCGAGGTCGCCCGCCGTATTTCTGCTTATACCGCCGCCCACCCGGAGGCGGAGATCATCAAGCTGTCCATCGGCGACGTGACCCGGCCTTTGGCCCCGGCGGTCATCGAGGCCATGCACGCCGCGGTGGACGAGATGGGCACTTACGAAGGCTTCCGCGGCTACGGCCCGGAGCAGGGCTATCCCTTCCTTCGGGAGGCAATCGCCCAGAACGATTACAACGCCCGGGGCGTGGAGATCCGGCCGGACGAGATTTTCGTCTCCGACGGCGCGAAGAGCGATTGCGGCAACATCGGGGATATTTTCGGCGTGGAGAACGTCGTGGCGGTGTGCGACCCCGTGTACCCCGTCTACGTGGACACCAACGCGATGGCAGGCCGCGCCGGAGATTACGACAGCCGGTCCGGACGCTGGAGCCGTCTGGTCTATATGCCCTGCGTGGAGGAAAACGGGTTCTCCCCCGCCCCGCCTCAGGAACGAGCCGATCTCATCTACCTGTGCTTCCCCAATAACCCCACCGGCGCGATGGCAACCCGTGAGCAGCTGAAACAGTGGGTGGATTACGCCAACGCCAACGGGTCCATTCTCCTGTACGACTCCGCTTACGAGGCGTTCATCACCACGCCGGACATCCCGCACACCATCTTCGAGATTGAAGGCGCGCGTACCTGCGCCATTGAGTTCCGCTCCTTCTCCAAAACCGCCGGGTTCACCGGCAACCGCTGCGCCTACACCGTCATCCCCCAGGAGCTGGAACGCAACGGCGTGAAACTCAACGCGATGTGGAATCGCCGCCATACCACGAAATTCAACGGCGTGCCTTACGTCGTCCAGCGGGGCGCCGCCGCGATCTACACCCCGGAGGGCCGCGCTCAAATCAAAGAGTCCATCGACTTCTACCGGACGAACGCCAAAGTCATCCGTGAGGAATTGACCGCCGCCGGTTTGAAATGCTTCGGCGGAGTGGACGCGCCTTACATCTGGCTGAAGACGCCGGATGGAATGGGTTCCTGGGCATTCTTTGACCTGGTGTTGGATCAGGCGAACGTCGCGGTAACGCCGGGCGTCGGGTTCGGACCCAGCGGGGAAGGCTACGTCCGTCTGACCGCCTTCGGCGGCGCGGAGGCGACCCGTCAGGCCACCGCCCGTATCCGCACGATGCTCCATTCGGGCGGAGTCGCGCCTACCGGGCGATGAGGACGCGGATACGTCCGCCGAGGTTCTCCGCCTTGTCGAACCAGCCCGTGAGCGTGTACCCCTTCGCCTGAACGTGGGCCAGTGAAGAGAGGTAGTAGGTCTTGCCCCGCTGCTCGTAGACCGTGACGCGATCCGATAACGTGTACGTGCGGTCGTCCGTGACGAACTGGCTGCCGCTGACCTCTCCGGTCTGCGCGGAGGTCAGGTTTTGGAGCTTCTCCGGCGCTTCCAGCGTGCCGGTCACGCGCACCGGCCCGCACTCCACCGGATACCGTGAGGAAGTCTGCGGAATCATAGCCGATTGCCCGCCGATATCCAGCGCGTAGGCGTAGAGACTGGAGACTTCATTGACCGGCATGGCGTCGATCCGGAGCAGAAGCCCGTATTGGTGCATATCGCCGGTGACGTCGTTGAGAATCAACCGGTCGATTTCCCCGTCGGCGTTCAGGGAGTAGTACCGGACCGCGCCCCGGCCCAATTCCAAACCCGCGAGACGGGCCGGATAAACGCGGACGCCGCAGGCGTCGCTGACGTCCAGGATCTCCACGTCTGAGGCGAAGCGGTAGCGGTCCAGCCGCTGCCCGCGCCCGTCCACGCGCCCGGTCAGACCGGAGGCGGGCAGCCGCCGTAAAACAACCGCGCCGTCGCGGTCCGTCATGACCCGCATCAAGTCCCCCGCTTTGACCGCGTTGTCCGCGCTCGGGTAGCGGTACGTCTGCCCGTCGGTGCTAAGGAGCGTGACCGTTTTGGCGGTGTAGCTCCCGCCTTTGCCGTCGGGGTAACGGCTGCCGGTCACTTGCGTGACCACGCCCATGCGCTGGCTGTCCGCGGCGTCCGCCCCACGCGCTACAGCGGCTACGCCGCCGTCCCGGCCCAGCAGCAGCGTCACCGTGTCCCCTAGACGGTACTCGCCCAAATCGGACAGGGCGTAGACCGCCGCGGAGGTCTCCAGCCCGAAGGTCCGGCCCGCTACCGTGACGGAGGACGGGCTGGACGTGGACGGCTCCAAAGCCTGAATCGCTCCCGTGACCTTATCGGAGTAGACCCAGAGCGCGGCCATCGACTGGTTCCAGTAGATGACGTCGTACTCCTGCACGGAGTCCGGACCGGCTAACACGCCGTTGCGGTAGACGGCGGCGTCCGCCGCGTCGAAGGGCAGCTCCTGCCGCCAATCGGCCCCCGCGACTAACGGACCGTCCATGCTGTCGTTGAGCAGCGAGAGTAAGTCGATCTCCCCGGCGGCGTTCAGGCTGTAGCCCAGCGTCGTAAGGTACGCGGTCCCGTCCTTGCCCTTCGCGGTCATCAGGTTGTAGAAGAGGTACATGGCGTCCCGCCGCGCCAGAGGCGCGTTGGCTTCCGAAACGCTCACGTTCCGGTCCAGCCGCAGGCTGTGATACATCGCTAACTGCCCGGTCGGGTAGGCTCCCGGGAAATCCTCCGCGCCGTAGCCCAACAGCCGCAGCACAATGGACGCGCCTTCCGCTAACGAAATTTGATTGCTCGGGCGGAACGTCCCGTCCGTGTAGCCGGAAATCAGCCCTCGACTCACGCCGGCTTCCACGTAACCGCTGGCCCAGTGGCCCCGCGGCACGTCGGGGTAAGGCGACGAAGCCGCTTGGCCAATCTGTTCCCCGCCCGGCGTAGCTTTCAGCGCCATCGTGATAAATTCCGCCCGCGTCACCGGCGCGGGCAAATTCATGTTCCCGTCCGCGTCGCCGACCATGATACCCAGCGCTTTGACCGTCTGGATCGCCTCGCTCTCCAACGCCGGGGTCCCGGCCGCCGCGCCGGGGAGCGTCAGCGACAGGGAGACACACACCGCCGCAGCCGCGGCGGAAATCCGTTTGATGTTCATCCTGCACATTCCTTTCCAAAGTTTCGTTTCAGTCGTACCGGAGCGCGTCGATGGGGTTGAGCTTGGCGGCTTTGTTGGCGGGGAGGTAGCCGAACAGGATGCCGATGCCCACCGAAACGCCGAAGCTCAAGCCGATTGCGCCTAACGTGGGGGTGGCATGGAAGGTGATCCCGCTGGTCCCCATGCTCTGGACCAGCATACCGCCCAGGAGCGTTTCCAGGATCTTCGCCAGCAGACAGCCGAACCCGATGCCCAGCAGTCCGCCGATGGCGGAGGTCGTGCCCGCTTCGATGACGAATTGGCTCCGGATATCTTTCGGCTTCGCGCCCAGGGACTTCCGGATGCCGATCTCGCGGGTCCGTTCCGTGACGGACACCAGCATGATGTTCATGATGCCGATGCCGCCCACCAGAAGCGAGATGGCAGCGATGGCCACCAGCACGCCCATAGCCACGCTCATCATGCCGTTTATCATATTGGCCTGCTCGGCCATAGTGGTGATGTAATAGTATTCGTACTCGCCGTCGTCGGTCCGGAAGAAGACATTGAGCCAGTTGGCCAAAACGCTTTTCGCGGCCTGAGCGGTCTCGCCGGAGGTGCTGGTGAACAGATAGAGTCCGACCCATCGGCTCCCTATGATCTCCAAGGCGGTGGTGTACGGAAGGTAGACTTGGTCGTCCTGACTTCCCTCCATCATTTCCAGCTCTGCGTTGCGCTTGAGTACGCCGATCACCGTGAGGCTCCGGCCATTGATGGACAGCGATTTCCCAAGCGCGTCCCCGTGGAACGCCTCCTGTTCCAGATACGCGCCGATGACGCACACGGGTTCCCGGTGTTCCACGTCCAGGTAGGTAATGAAACGGCCTTTGGAAACCTGTTCCCCGTCCATTGTGTAGTTGGTGGCGGCGTTGTACATGACCTCGCTGATGCCGTACATATGGGTCCGGTCGTACTTCTCGTCCCCGCGGCGCACCACGCCGGTGACGTTGACGTAAGGCGAAACGCCGGTGAGAACATCCGGGTGAGCGGCTACCACATCGTACATATCGCTCGGGTCTGGCGTTGCCATATCCCCCGGGGCCCAAATCTGCGCTTGGATCATGTTGATGCCCATTTTGTCCACCTGCTGCTGGACCATACCGGTCAAGCCGTTGCCTAAGGACAAGATCACGATGACCGCGCCCACGCCGATGATGATGCCGAGCATGGTGAGAACGGCGCGCATTTTGCTGGTGAGCAGCGACTTGAGCGCCAATCGGAAGGACTGCGTGAAATTCATGACGCAGGCACCTCCTCTTCGGGATCGTCGTGGGGCTGGACGACGGCTCTGGGGTCGTGGGCGTCGCCGTCGTAGATGATCTTGCCGTCCTGAAGCCGGACGATGCGGTCCGCCTTGACCGCGATGGAATTGTCATGGGTAATCAGGACCACCGTGTCGCCCTCGCGGTTGAGCTGCTTGAGGAAGCCCAGCACTTCCCGACCCGTGCGGGAGTCCAACGCGCCGGTAGGTTCGTCGGCGAGTATGACGGAGGGCGTCCCGGCCAGGGCGCGGGCGATGGACACGCGTTGCTGCTGTCCGCCGGACAGCTGAGACGGGAGGTTTTTGGCTTTCTCCTTCAACCCGACCCGCTCCAGGGACTGGAGGGCTCTTTTGCGCCGTTCGGAGCCGTCCACCCCGGCGTAGAGGAGCGGCAGCTCTACGTTCTCCAGCACGGTCAGCTTGGGAATCAGGTTGTACTGCTGGAAGATGAACCCGAGCATTTTGTTGCGGATCTCCGCCTGTTCATCGTCGTCCATCGTGGACACGTCCACGCCGCCTAAGTGATAGCTCCCGGACGTGGGCACGTCCAGACAGCCGATGATATTCATCGCGGTGGACTTGCCCGAACCGGAGGACCCGACGATGGCGACAAATTCCCCCTGGTCGATGGTCAGGTCTACGCCGTCCAACGCGTGGACGGTCTCGGAACCCATTTGGTAGATTTTGTAGACCTGTTTCAGTTCAATGAGGTGTCCCACGGTCTCAGCCTCCTGCGGGTACAGCCGCCGCGCCGGCGTCCGGACCCACCTGCGCGGGCGTCAGCACGACGTCGCCCTCGTTCAGGCCGGACGTGATCTCTACATACGTCCCGTCGCTGCCGCCTAACGTGACCGTGCGCTCCTCGACCTTGGAGGCGTCCGCGATGGTAACGCCGTCCTCCCCGAACGCGCCGGGACCGGGGACCAGTACGGTATCCCCGCGCTGCACCGCGGAAGCCGGAATGGACAGGGCGTCTTTGATCTGTTCCACGATGATGTCCGCGGAGACGTTCATACCAGGGTTCAGGCCGCCGTACTCGTCGAGCAGGATGGTCGCCGGGTACGTAGTGAAGCCGTTGGTGGTGGAACCGTTGATGCTCACCTTCTCCAGCACGCCCTGGAACACTTGACCGGGCAGCGCGTCCGCGGTGATGTCCACGGTCTGACCGGGTTGGAGTTTGTTCAGGTCCAGTTCGCTGATGTTCATCTCCAGCTTCAGACGGCTCAGGTCGTAGAGGACCGCCAGACTGCCGGATTCGATGCCGTCTATCTTGTCCCCGGCCTTGACGTTCTTCTCGATGACGGTGCCGGAGATGGGCGCGAGGACGGTGTAGTTCTCCAACGCGTCCTGGGTGCGCTGGAGCGTGATCTTGGCGTTCTCGGCGGCGATGGACAGGTCTTCCAAGGAGCTGTTCACGGCGGCCCCGCCTAACGTCACCAGCGCGGTCCCGGCGGTCACTTGGGAGCCGGCGGAGACGTGGACTTCCGTCACCTCACCGCTGGCCTGCGCCACGGTGGTCTGATGGGAATTTTCCTCAAACGTCCCGCTCCCGGCACAGGCGGTGTCCCCTACCACAGCGGTGGCGGACGTGCCGGTGGTCAACGCGCCGGGGTTGCTCACGCGGACCCGCACCTGCCGTACCAGCGTGCCGCCTGTGCCGACCAGATCCGCCGACGCGATGGATTCCACGGTCCCGTTCAGGGTCTCCATCGTCCCGGCCAGCGTGACCTGCGCGCTCTGGCCCACAGAGAACAGCTGCGCGTCCGCGGAGTGGAAGGGCACGGTCAAGATCATCGTGGACGTGTCCGTGATCTCCGCGATGGGCGTGCCGGGAGAGACCAGGTCGCCCTTCTGCACGAGGACCTGTTGCACGACGCCGCCGGTGGACGCGGTGGGTTGCAGGTTGGACGCCAGGTCGTCGTAATTTTTCTGGGCCTGCCGGAGCGACAGCCGGGCTTGCTGGATACTGGTCTCAGCGTCTCCGGCGTCCATGCGGCACAGGAGCTGCCCTTTCGTCACCTGTTCCCCCTCCTCGAAGGGAGCCTCCAGCACTTCCCCGGTAGCCAGAGCGCGGACTTGATAGGAGTCGATGGGGGTCACGGTGCCCGTCCCCGAAACGGAGAGGGTCAGGTCCCGGCGCTGGACCGTATCCGAGACGTACTGACCAGCCAATCCCGCCGGAGTCCCGCCGCTCTGTCCGGGCCGGAGAACGAACCAGTAGACGCCTCCGGCAACGATGGCTAAGACAACGCCGCGTTTGAGCCACTTTTTCACCTTTTTCGGAACGCGCGGAAGGGAAAACTTCCGTTTTTCCTTCTCCTTGGACGCCTGCGGCGTCTCCTGAGCGGGGGCCAGATTCGTTTCCATGAGACATTCTCCTCACATATTGGTTTTTCACGCAGGGGACGCGCCCCTTTCTTATGTAGACCGGCTTGCCCGGTGGACTGCGTGGACTATTGTAGCGGATGTTCCTTACATTTTTCAAAAGAAAAACTAAAATTTTCATTAAAAGTTTCTCGGGGGGCTGACGCGTTCCAGTGTACGGCAGAGGGGTAAAGCAGACGGTAAAGAGAAGCGTAAAGAATCGGGAAAGAAGCGGTTCCTATGATATACCCTCCAGCAGGTGGAAGGTCAAGAGGGATTTCAAAAAAATTTCTGTTTACGTGGGGCGGATTTTGCGATATAGTAGTAGGGTATCGAAAGGAGGAGGCGGGCTATGTCACAGACCCAACTGCCCGGCGGCGTTCTGGCTATGACCGGTCAGGCGGCGGAACAGCTGCTCAAGCTGGACAGCGGCGACGCCGCTCTTTTGTATCTCTACCTGCTCCGGCGGGGCAGTCTGAACGGCTTGACCTGGACGGAACCGAGGCTTCAAGCAGCTCTGGACCTGCTGCGTCAGGTCGGGCTCGCGCCTCAGGAGATCCCCGTCTCCGACCCGCCCGCCCCTGACGTGCCGCCCCCGGACTACACTACCCAGGATATCAACAACGCCTTGAGTCAGGACCATTCCCCGTTTTCCGCCCTGTGCGACGCCGTGGAACGGCGTCTGGGACGGAAGCTGAACTCCAACGACTTGAAGATCCTCTACACGCTCTTCGACCACTACGCCCTGCCTGCGGAAGTCCTGCTGATGCTGGTGGGCTGGTGCGTGGAGGAAATGGAACATAAGTACGGACCCGGCCGGAAACCTACCCTGCCCTACATCCGGAAAGTGGGCGCTTCCTGGGCGCGGCTGGGGGTGGACACCCTGGAACGCGCGGAGGCTCACATCACCCGCTTGAGCCGCCTGCGCACGCGGGAAGGGGAAGTGCTGCGCCTGCTGGACATCCCGCCCCGGCCTCTGGTGGAACGGGAAAAAACTTACATCGCCGCGTGGGACGAGATGGGCTTCGACAACGACGCGCTCCGGCTGGCCTACGAGAAGACGATCATGAAAAAGCAGTCTATGGACTGGAGCTATATGAACGGTATCCTGCGCCAGTGGCACCGGAAAGGTCTGCACACCGCCGCCGCGGTCCAGACTGGAGACCGCGCGCCGCAAAGCCGTCAGGCTGGGGGGCAGCCCCCCCGCCCGGTCAGCGTCAACGAAGAACAGCGGGCGCGGGAAGATATGGAACGGATCCGCCGCTTGATGCAGCAGATGGAACAGGAAGGAGAGGGGTCCGATGGCGTATGACAGCAAGGTGATCCAAAGAGCCGCGCAGCGGCTGGCAGAGCGGAGGCTCGCGAAAACCCGACAGCTGGAACAGGCGCGGGACAGAGCCTATGCCAAAGAACCGCGCCTCGCCGCGCTGGATCGGAAACTACGGAGTACAATGGCACAGCTGATGACCTCCGCCCTGCGGGACGGGGAGGACTCCGCCAACGCGGTGCAAACCATTCGGGCGCATAACTTATCGCTCCAGCGGGAACGGACGCTGCTGCTGGAATCCATCGGCCTGCCCGGGGACGCCTTGGACGGCAAACCGGACTGCCCGCTCTGTCAGGACAGCGGCTGGACCGGGACGCATATGTGTTCCTGCCTGCAAAAACTGTGCGCGGAGGAGCAGATCAAAGAACTGTCCAAGCTGCTCGACCTGGGGGAGCAGTCCTTCGACACCTTCCGCCTCGACTACTACAGCCGGGAACCCTGGCGCGGCGGAGGGACCTCGCCGCGGGAGAATATGGAGCTGGTCTATGAGGTCTGCCTGAACTACGCGCAGAAATTCGACCGGTTCCCGTTGAAGAACCTCTTCCTCTCCGGCCCGCCGGGGCTGGGCAAGACGTTCCTGTCCGCCTGCATCGCCCGCACGGTGTCGGAAAACGGCCGGTCCGTGGTGTACGACACCGCCTTGAACGTCTTCGCCCAATTTGAAGCCCGGAAATTTCTCCGGGACAGTAAGGACGGCGACGAAGGTCGCGACGAGACCCGGCGTTACCTGCGCTGCGACTTGCTCATCCTGGACGACCTGGGCAGCGAACTCACCACCCAATTCACCCAGTCCGCCCTCTACGAGCTGATGAACAGCCGCTTGGTCAGCGGCCGCCACACCGTCATATCTTCCAACCTCTCCCTCGAAGAAGCCGCCCGGCGGTACTCCCCGCCTATCGCCTCCCGCCTGGAAGGCGAATACCATATCCTGCGCTTCTTCGGAGACGATATCCGCCTGCTAAAAAAAAGCCGGATGTGAGTCCACAATCCGGAATCGGAGGAACTGAATCATGCCCTATGCCATTCTCGCGGCCGCCCTGATCGCCTTGGACCAGCTGGTCAAGTACCTGGTCGTGACACATATCCCCCTCGGAGGCCACGTTCCCTTCCTTCCCCATGTGATGGAGCTGACTTATGTGCGGAACACCGGCGCGGCCTTCTCGATCTTCTCGGAACATACCTGGATCTTAGCCGTGGTCTCCCTGGCCGTATCCGTTCTGCTGGCGCTTGCGCTCTGGAAAAACTTCTTCCGCCACCCCTTCGGCAAACTCTCCCTTACCCTGCTGCTCGCCGGAGCCTTGGGCAACTTCTTCGACCGCGCCTTCCGAGGCTTCGTCGTGGATATGTTCAACGTCCTGTTCATCCGCTTCGCGGTGTTCAACGTGGCGGACATCTGCGTGGTCGTAGGCGGCTTCGCCGCCGGAGTCTACTACCTGCTGCTGGCGGAGAAACTTGAACCGCGCTTCCGGGAGGGTGACGAATGTGGAGATCCTGACGCTGACGCCTGACCGCGACGGGGAACGTATCGACGCGTTCCTCGCCCGCGCGGCGCCGGACCTGACCCGTTCCGCCGCCCAAAAGCTGCTGGAACGCGGCGCGGTGACGTGCGCGGGCAAGCCGTTGAAAAAAAATGAGCGGACTTCCGCAAACCAACCGGTCCAGCTCCAACTCCCCGAACCGGCCCCGGTGGAGCTGGTCCCGCAGAATATCCCGCTGGACGTGGTCTACGAAGACGAAAACCTGATCGTCGTCAATAAGCCCGTAGGGCTTGTGGTCCACCCCGCGCCCGGTCATCCGGACGGGACCTTAGTCAACGCGCTGTTATATCACTGCGGGGAATCCCTATCCGGAATCAACGGGGAACTGCGGCCCGGTATCGTCCACCGCATCGACCGGGACACGTCCGGGCTGATCGTCGCCGCCAAAAATGACCGGGCGCACCTGGCCTTAGCCGCTCAGCTTCAGGACCACAGCCTGGCCCGGACCTACGAGGCGGTCGCAGTGGGCAACTTCAAGGAAGATACCGGCACGGTCGACGCGCCTATCGGACGCCACCCTATCGAACGGAAACGTATGGCGGTGGATTGGAAACATGGCCGCCCAGCCGTGACGCACTGGATGGTTTTGCACCAAGGCCGCGGCTGCTCCCACATACAATGCCAGCTGGAAACCGGTCGTACTCACCAGATCCGCGTCCATATGGCCCATATCGGCCACCCGTTGTTAGGCGACCCGGTGTATGGCGGCGTCCGGAAGGGTTCGTTTGGCCTGACAGGGCAATGCCTCCACGCGAGAAGACTGCGGTTCGTTCACCCCACCACCGGCGAGACGATGGAGTTGGAATGTCCGCTTCCCGCGTGGTTTCTGGACGTGTTGAGGAAGTTGGACATGGGCGTCAACCCTTGAACTGTATACTCCCCCGAAGGGGGAGTATACAAAAAAATCCACTTGCGAGACAGGCGTGACCCCTGAAAGGAGCGTTTTTCGGCAATGGAACTCATCATCGACGGCACGCGTTTCTCTACGCTGCCGGAATTTTTCGCGGAGATGGAACGCCTCCTGACCCGTGACCTGACCTGGCAGACGGGCCGGAATCTGGACGCGTTCCACGATCTTCTCCGCGGCGGCTTCGGCGTCCACGCCTACGGCGAACGTGTGACGTTCCGCTGGCTGCACGCGGACAAGAGCCGTCAGGATCTGGGCTACGACGAGACACAGCGGTACTGGCTGGAGCGCGCGCAAAAATGCCACCCCTCCAATCGGGAGCGGATGCTCCAGAAAGCCGAGGCGGCGAAAAATCACCGCGGTCCGACCCTATTCGACCTGATCGCGGCGGATATTCAGGATAAGGAATCTGCCCATACGCTGATCCTGGAAGCGTAAGCTCAAATGGAAGCGGTCCGCTCGGAAGCAGAAAAAGGAAAAGGCGAAACGTTGAAAAGTCCCGCTGGCAAAAGCCAGCGGGACCTATTTTTTGTTCAGCGGACCAGATCAGTCCTCTTCGTCTTCGGTTTCCTCTTCGGGTTCGTCCTCGCTCAGGTCCAGGGAGTACTTGGTCCCGCAGTCGGGGCACTGGACGACGCCCGCGGCTAAGGCTTCCTCGTCGATCAGAAGCGGCTCGCCGCACGTCGGGCACTCCATCTCGAACCAATCGTCGTCGTAATCCTCGCCGCCCTCGTCGTCGAACACTACGGATTCCACGTCGGCCAGATCGTCGGACAGAACGTCGATCTCCTCGCCCAGGACCCGATTGTTTTCCTCCAGGTCCTCAATCGACAGGCCGACTTCCTCCAGGATGCCGATCATGACGGAGATCAACTTGCCCTCTTTCGATTTTTCAGTGTCCAGATTCAAGCCCTCGGCCAAACCTTTCAGGTAGGCCACTTTTTCGGAAATAGTCATAGCTTTCCTCCTTTTCAAGCGGCGGAACGAACCGCTCCGCATAGTATCAGGGTCAAACTGATATCCTCAGCTTTTGCAGCGTTCCAAATACTCGCCGCTGCGGGTGTCGATGCGGATCTTATCGCCGGGGTTGATGAACAGGGGGACCTTGATCTCCGCGCCGG
>CANDKT010000046.1 GCA_947385365.1 uncultured Bacillota bacterium
GTTCAGGTTTTTGCTGGACGTAGTGGTTGGTAATGGAGACGTCAGCTGTTTCACCGGCTTGAACTGTAGTCTCTTTGCTTCCAACGATTGCCAACGTGTAACCTGGCAGTTCCGCATCTTTTTCGATGACGGTGTACGGGCCGGGTTCCAGATTGTCCAAAGTTGTGCTGCCCTCACCAGTAACAGTCACTTCTGTTGTGTAGCCATTAGAACCAGTAACGATAAAGGTAAACTCCTTGCCTTTTGCCTCATCGGGACCGTTTACAATTTTAGTGAGTTTCAGACTGCCCAATTGCGGTTCCTGCTTGGTATAGGTATTGGTGATAGAGATCTCGACCGTTTCGCCCGCCTCAACCGTAGCCGTACCACCTCCGGCGACCTCCAAAGTGTAGCCTGCCAGGTCCGTGTTCTCACTTTTTTCGGTGACGGTGTAACGGCCCGGTTCCAAATTGGACAGGATCTGGTATTCTGTGTGGGAGATGGTCACTTCTGTCTCGTAATTGTTGGGACCTTGGACAGTGAAGACAAACTTCTTTTCCTTCGCCTCATCGGGACCGTTCACGATTTTGGTGAGCTGCAAACTGCCTAACGTTGGCTTTTGTTTGGTGTAAGTATTGGTGATATCCACCGCAGTCGTTTCTTCGAACACAACGGCAACTGTTCCGCTGCCAGTGACTGACAGGTTATAACCTTCCAGCGTTGCGTTCTCGGGATCTTTTTCGGAAACGGTGTAGTCGCCCGGTTCCAGATTGTTCAAAGTTTTGCTTTCCCCATTGGTGAGAGTCACTTCTGCTGCGTAACCGTTGGGGCTGGTAACAATAAAGGTAAACTGCTTACTCTTAGCCTCATCGGGACCATCCACATGTTTAGTGATTTGCAGACTGCCTGGTTCCCGCTTGACATAGTTATTGGTGATAGGAATGTTTGTAGTTTCACTGGCTTTGACTATAGTCGTTCCGCCTCCAGTGACTGCCAGTGTGTAGCCTGGCAATTCAACGTCCGCCGATTTTTCGGTGACAGTGTACTCACCCGGTTCCAGATTTTCCAAAGTTTTGCTGTTCTCACCGGTGATGGTCACTTCTTCGCTGTAACCGTTGGGGCTGGTAACAACAAAGGTGAACTGCTTGTTTTTTGCTTCAGCGGGGCCATGTACGGTTTTAGAAATTTTCAGGTTGCCTAACTGCTTGGTGTAGGTATTGGTGATAGCCGCTTCAGTAGTTTTATTTGCTTCAACTATCTTCTTTACCGTACCATCTCCAGTAATGTCCAACTTGTAGCCTGACAGTTCAGTACCCGTTTTGTTTTCGGTGATGGTATACTCGCCCAGTTCCAGGCTGTTCAAAGTTTCACTTTTCCCATCGGTAAGAGTTACTGCTTTTTTGTAGTTGTTGGGACCGGTAACGGTAAAGGTAAACTGCTTGCTTTTCGCCTCAGCGGGGCCATCTACAGTTTTAGAAATTTTCAGGCTACCTAACTGCTTGGTATAGGTATTGGTGATAGCGACGTTAGAAGTTTTATTTGCTTCAACTATCTTCTTTACCGTACCATCTCCAGTAATGTCCAGCTTGTAGCCTGACAGTTCAGTACCCGTTTTGTTTTCGGTGATGGTATACTCGCCCAGTTCCAGACCGTTCAAAGTTTCGCTTTTCCCATCGGTAAGGGTTATTTCTTTTGTGTAATTGTTGGGGCCGGTGACGGTAAAGGTGAACTGCTTGTTTTTCGCTTCAGCGGGGCCATGCACAATTTTAGAAATTTTCAGGCTGCCTAACTGCTTTGTGTAGATATTGGTGATGTTCACTGGAGTAGTTGCCTCGAACGCAACGGAAACCGTTCCATTACCCTTGACCAACAGGTCGTAGCCTTTCAACTTTGCGCTCTCGGAATCTGTTTCAGTAACGGTGTAGCTACCTGGTTCCAGACCGTTCAAAGTTTTGCTTTCCCCATCGGTGAGAGTCACTTCTTCACTGTAACCGTTGGGGCTAGTAACAACAAAGGTGAACTGCTTACTCTTAGCCTCATCGGGACCATCCACAGTTTTCGTAATTTTCAGACTACCTAATTTCTTATAAGTATTGGTGACAGTAATCTGAGCGGTTTTATCAAACTCAACTTTGATTGTACCTTCTCCGCTGACGCCAAACTGGTAACCTGGCAATTCAGCGCTCTCCCGCTTTTCCTTGACCGTGTACTCACCTGGTTCCAGATCCTTTAAAGTCGTACTACCCGCACCGGTGATAGTCACATTTTTCCCTTGGCTGTACTCGCCGGGACCAGTTACAGTAAAAATGAACTCTTTGTTCTTTACCGCATCGGAACCTCCCACGACTTTTTTCGTGAGTTCCAGACTGCCTAATTTCTTGTAGGTATTGGTGATGGTGATTTTAGAAGTTGCATCCAACGAAACCTTAGTTGTTCCCTCTTTGGTGACCTCCAACTTGTAGCCTAGCAATTCAGCATCTTCTTCGACAACGGTGTACTCGCCCGGCTTCAAGCCGCTCAAAGTTTTGCTTTCCCCATCAGTAAGGGTTACTTCTGCCCGGTAGCCGTTGGAATTGGTAACGACAAAGGTAAACTGCTTGTTCTTAGCCTCATTGGGACCGATCACGCGTTTGGTGATTTCCAGGCTGCCCAATTTCTCTGTGTAGGTATTGGTGATGGTGATCTGGGAAGTTTTCTCAAACTCAACCGTACCTGTACCTTCCTGGGTAACCTCCAGCGTGTAACCTGACAATCCAGCTTCTAACTTGTTTTCAACAACAGTGTACTTATCCGGTACCAGATTTTCTAAAGTTTTGCTTTCCCCATCGGTGAGAGTCACGTTTGCTACGTAGCCTTTAGAGTTTGTAACAGTGAAGGTGAATATCTTTTCCTTTGCCGCATTCTTTGCATCATCGGAGCCGTTCACACGTTTGGTGATTTTTAGGCTGCCTAACTTCTTGTAAGTATTGGTGATGGTAATGCGAGTGGGTTCCCCCGCTTCAACGTTCGCTTCTACACTACCGTTTCCAGTAACCTCCACCAAACTGTAGCCAGCCAATTCAGTATTCTCTTCCGTGATGGTATAATGCCCCGGTTTCAGGTTATTCAGGGGGTAAGTATCCTCGCCTGTGATAGTTACCTTTTCATTGTACCCGCCAGGCCCAGTAACAATGAAAGTAAACTTCTTGGTTTTAGCCGCTTCTTTCGCCCCATCGGAACCGTTTACACATTTTGCGATTTCCAAGCTACCCAATTTTTCCGTGTAAGTATTGGTAATGGTGATTTCGGCTGTTTCATCCAATACAACAACCGCTTTTGTGTCTTCTCCTTTGACCTCCAACTGGTAGCCTGACAGTTCAGCGCTCTCCCGCTTTTCCGTGACCGTGTACTCGCCCGGCTCCAGATCCTTCAAAGTCGTGCTACTCTCACCGGTAATGGTCACTTCTTCGCTGTAGCCGTTGGGACCGGTCACGGTAAAGGTGAACTGCTTGCTTTTCGCTTCAGCGGGGCCATTCACAGTTTTAGAAATTTTCAGGCTGCCTAACTGCTTGTAGGTATTGGTAATAGCGACGTCAGCAGCTTTATTTGCTTCAACTATCTTCGTTACCGTACCGTTTCCAGTGATGTCCAACTTGTAGCCTGGTACTTCAGTACCGGTTTTATTTTCGGTGATGGTGTACTCGCCCGGCTCCAGATTTTCCAATGTTTGGGAACCTGAACCAGTAATTGTTACTGTTTCCTGATATTCATCGGGTCCTGTAACGGTGAAGGTAAAGTTTTGCGTTTTGACTTGATCTGCGATTTGGTCAGAAGCGATCACATTTTTGGTAATGGTCAATTTTCCTCTAGGGACAGTGGTGTTGATAAACTCCGCCAAAGCCGGGGTACCGGCGGCGATGGAGCCGGATTGCTTACCGGAAGAAGGAATAACGTGCCATGTGTTCTCTGATGTTGCCCGAACTTCCTGAACCGTATACTTTGTACCCAGTGGCAGACCTAGGATAGTGACGCTCTCGTCGTGGTGGAGCAGGAGCGTATCGCCGTTAGAGATACGGCCGGACTTATCCTGACCATAGAAGAAGTACTCATATTGTTGTTCGAGGGGTTTCCCGTCCGGGTCGGTGAGTGTCAGGGCAAATTCAAACAGCCGGTTGTAGTCTTTTTGGGTCAGGTTAGAACCTCTCACCGTTTTGCGGATCGTCAGCTGACCGGTAGTAGTCGGATTTGGAGTTCCCTCAGGTTCATTGGTAACGACGACGACGTTCAGCAAGCTGAACAAATTTGTGAGGTTTTTCCCCTGAAGGTCTGTAATATTGGCGTTGCCGTTGTTGGCGTTTTCGTAAAGCTCGCCGGTCAGAGCCGGATAGTTCTGTTCGACGCGGGCGCGGAGGTAGCCGGTATCGGTGACGAAGAAGGGGTAGAAATTTTTCCCGCCGTCCACGTCGTGCAGGCCGTAATCTACGACGGTATTCTGGCCGTAGTGGAGGTTCATGGAGCGGTTGACGTTAGTATTGGTCAGTTTGATATCGCTCCAGCCGTTCAGGGAGAAAGCCCCGGAGGCTTGTTGTTGAGCCGTTGTGGTGATATCCCGCAGGGTGATGTCCACCTGATCGTCGCAGGCGTATTTGACCATTGTCTGGGTCAATTTCCCCACGCCGGCCATGACGGAGACGTTATCGTTTTTGGTACCGGCGTCGGCGTAGATGGAGTAGGTTCCGACGACGACTGGGATTTTGGTGGAATTGAGCTGATAACCTGCGGGAGCTTTAAGCTCTTGCAGGTAATATTTGGTTCCAACTTTATCCCATTCGACAGGAACCTGACCGGTTTTTTGCTCACCGGGAGAAAAGACCAGAACGCCGTCCCGTCCATCCATTGGGGCGGTTTCGCCAGAAATGACCAAACTACCGTTTTCGTTGAACAATCCAAATTCCACGCCATTGATTCCGAATCCTTTTTCGTCGACTTTCCAGACGCGCAGTTCCCGGCGTTCGTTGGGGATGTAGATCAGGGAACGGGCATTTTGGGTAAACTGGCCCACGTGCAGGAAGCGGACGCCGTTTGTAATCTTCAGGATTTGGGTTACTGCTGCGTCAATGTTGTCGGTAGCGTACTTACCGAGGGCCGCGTAACGTTCTTCCGCGCTGTTGCCGGACAGGTTCAGTATTTTGAAAACTTCCGGGTCCAGGATAAGGTAGACCATCTTTCGATTCGCGTTTATGGCATTATTGAACTGGTATTGATCGGCCATACCGGGCAGATCGGCGAGGGTTCCTTCTATACGGCCCGTATTGGCGTTCCAGGCGAGGAACCACTTTGGCGTATTCTCGGAGGGATCGGTACACTGTTTGAGCGCGGCGGTGAGCAGAGCTTTGGACCACTCTTCCTCTGTCCGCTGCTCAGGGACAACCACATGGAAACCTGCTGTATTGTTGCCGTACATAGCTTTCCACAGTGGTTGTGCTGAATCGTTATGGTTTGCGAGATACATAGGCACAGCCAGGACGAGACCATCTTTGGCGGCGGTTCCGACGGAATCGGTTCCGGCGTCAATATTCCCCTCCGTTGTCAGGGTCCCGTATCGGAGGTTGAAGCCGCTGGCGACGTGGTTCGTAAAGCCGGACATTGCACCGGTTTCCCAACGGTTGACCACGGTGAGGGTAGCGGTATTGGGGTGATATTCCAGGACGATGTCGACTGGCGTGCCCCGGTAGCCGGACGGGGTATTGGTTTCCTGTAAGATGTAGTAATTTGTCTTGCTGTCGGCGAAGTTGAAGGGGTGTTCCTCGTCGTAGACGAACTGCGCGGTACCGGTTTCGTCGGTTGTCATAGACAGGAGGCTCTCACCGGTTTTGGTGTATGTATCGGTGTTGTTGTTCTTCACCGCCTCGTACATAGCGAAGGTCACGCCGGGAAGCGGTTTTCCTTCCTGGTCCACTTTTTTGATTTCATGGTAAAGCAGGGGCTGGAGGTTGAAACGCAAGGCGATACTGGAGTCGTAGTTCCCGCGTTCCAGGTAGAACATTTTCAGTTCATGGTCTGTGTTGCTGGCGAAGGTATTGCCGTTCCAATCATTTTCGTTCTTGGCCCGTTCTACTTGTGCGTAGAGTGCTTTCAGGGTGGTATGGGTCACCATTTTTGTTTCGTCGTCTGGATGTTCCGGGATACCGTAGGGAGGGTCAAAGGCCCGGCCGATATAGACGTCGCCGGTATGGAAATTGATCGTGCCGTAAAGTTCGCTGTGGTTGCCGCCCAGATCGAGGACCAGCACGTCGTCGATAAAGATCCAGACATCGTCATCGCCGGAAAACTCGAAGGTCATCGGTTTACTATCGGCGGAGCCCATATGGATCATTCCGTTGCTGGGCTGGCGGAATTTGACGTCCACGGTCATACCGAGGTGGTGATTCATTGCGTTGCGCGCTCCGCTGATCCCGCTGGCCAATGTTTTCCCGTCGTCGGACAAGGAATTGAAGACCTGATCGCCGGTATTGAACGGGAAGAAGTTGCCGAGGCTGTTTGTTCCATCCGTGCGGATTGTCGCGGGGGCGTCGTAGAGGACGAACCGATTCGGTTCGTTCTGTTCCTTTTCCTGAAACTCGGCGAAATTCTTGCGCATATTGTAGAAGTAGTAGCCGTCTTCATTCAGGCGGAACAGTCCTTTGACATCGGTGTAGGATTTTTTATAAGTATTTTCGACCTTCGGGTTGAACAGGTAGTCGAGGGATTCCGTAGTGGACGGAGCATCAAGGCTTTTCTGTGTACTGCTTTCCCAAAGTTCGATCAAGGTATTGCTCAGATTCTGAATATTGGTGCCCTCCCAAGCGGTTCCTTTGTCATTGACATGGTCTCCGGCCAGTTTATAATCTTTGATTAACTCATAGTTACGGTAATTTTTATTATTTGTATCCGTGACGCCGGTCAACAACTTTCTTGCGTTTTCCAGGTTGAGTTCCGGGTAGCCGTCTTTAAGGAGCGGCTTGACGATATCTTCCATACCGGCATATTGTTTGCCATACAGGGTATTCTGACCTGCGCCTTTATTCCACAGGCCGGCGTGGAGCAAGCCGTCTCCGAACAGGAGCAGATGTCCGACATTGATACCCTGGTACCAATCATGCGAGTTGGAAAAGAAAGTAGGCGTCGGAGCGAGCGTATGTGGATCTTGAGTCTGCTGATAATAATGCTGGTCGCTTTTTGGCAGGATATCGCCTCCATGTTCCGCGTCGGGGACTTCGCCGTAGTCTGCCACCCAGTAATCGAAGAGGTTGACTGTAACATTTTCCGGTTCGACAGAGGGGACGATATGGCTGCCGAGGTCGAGATCGTTCAGTATGACGGTCATGTTCAGGAGATTCGGGTCTTCTGCGGTATCGACACCATCGCCTATGGTATCTTTATAGGTTTCGTTGTTGGTATTGACGCGAATGAGATATCCTGTCTTGGAATTTGGCACGGCATAAAAAGTCAAGGCAGTATCTGCTGTGATGTTTTCGAGCTTATCCAGCACGTCTTCGATGTTCCACGTGATCGGGACATAGCCTTTGAGTATGTTTACACCAGTTGTAGGAAGGGAAGGATCGTGAATAAATCCGGCATTCACTAATTCATTGTTGAAGTTACTTCCCGAACACAAGATTCGTTTTGGGAGTGAATCCTCCAGGATTTGAGCCAATTTTTCCTTCGTGATTGGAAAGCTCGCGCATACATTCATGGAGTAGGTATCGACAGGCGAGTCGCCTTCGGGCGGTTTTTTCGAAAACGACAGACCCTCCGCGGCCACGTAGTTCCATTCGCTCACAAATTTATGTTTGCGTTCGTCCTGATTAACGGGGACGTTGGTCACGCCCTTATGCAGGGTAACGGTCATATTCAGGACATCTTTGGCTTCCTTAGTATCGGCTGCCTCGCCGGTACGGTCTTTGTAGAGCGCATCGTTTGTATTGACGCGGAGCGTATAGCCTGCATTAGACTCCGGCGTGGCGTACAAAGTCAGGGTGGCACCTTCTGTAAGTTCTCCAACTGTAACCGCATTCAGAACTTCTTCGATGTTCCAGGTTATTGGTAAGGAACCCTTAGCGGAAGGTGAATTATCATTTGGCATATCGGTGGTAAATCCAGCCAGAGCTAATTTTCCATCGCTATTGTTTCCTTCCCCTTTGATCTTCTCGGGAAGGGAATTTTCCAGGTTCTGCTTCAAGGTCTCCGCATTTACATTTGCAAAATCCACGTAGATATTCATGGAGTAGGCATAGGATGGGTTATTTTCTCTGCTTTCGTCCACTGTAACGGGGTAGTTTGCTTTTGCAGCATACTCCCACTTGTTCACAAATTTATGCGTTGTTTCGTCTTTATTAGCAGGAACATTCTCCACCGTATTGTACAGGGTAACAGTCAGGTTCAGAATATCGTTGGCTTCCGCCGTGTCAGCCTCCCCGCCCTTATCGTCATCATAGGTATCATCATTTGTATTGACGCGGATTAAATAGCCCTCATTAGAGACTGGCTTTGCATAAAAGGTGAACGATGTAGTAAGCGATGTGGTGTCAATCGATTCAACGCTTGCCAGAACTTCTTCGATGTTCCAAGTAATATTTACAGATCCAGGAAGATACCCCGTTGTAACATTAGGGTCATCACTACTGAACCCAGCATTAAACAAGTCCGTAGAACCCCATCCACTCGCTTTTATTTTTTGGGGAAGAGCCTTGCTCAGTTGAGTTTTCAACTCTTCCTGTGTGAGTGGGAATTGCGTATATATATTCATAGAGTATGTATATGTGTGGTAATTTTTCCTGCTTTCGTCCACTTGGATTGTGGAAATATTGAACTCTTCACCTACAACTTGAGTTGCAGGGTAGCTCCAATTACCTACAAATTTATGGACTCTTCTAGTCCCATCATCAGTGGGGACCGCAGGCACCTCGTGTTTTGGATTCTCCTCCCCCGCGCCGTCCAGATCGACGCGGACGAGCAATTCGGGCGCGTTTTGCGCAAGGGCGCGGCCTTCCGGGAGGCTGGCGGAAACCAGGCAATTCTCCCCCAACGCGTCAAAAGCAGGCAGCTGAGCCAGATCCCAGGACAAGTCCAGGATCTCCTCGCTGCCGTCCTCGATCAGGGCGGAGATTTGTTCTGGCAGGAGTTCTGCCAGCGTATCGGCGGTGACAGGGTTACGTGTCCCCGTATCGGACAGGTCCAGGACCCACTGATCTGTTTCGGTGTCGTGGCTCAAGCGTTCCTCGCTGTCCAGCCAGGACCAGCTTTCCACGGTCTTTGGGTTGCAGATGGGGCAGACGTAGCCGCATGGGCTGCCCTCGGAGGCCGGTGCGTAACCGCAGGTTTCGTCGTGGACATGGGTGCAGGGACTGCCCTCAGAAGCGGGGCGGTAGGCGCAGTCCGGGTCATGGATGACTTCCTCGTCCGGGGTCTGGGCCAACGGGACGGAGCTGTCTTCGGCTTGGGACGTATCCGTTTCGTTCTCCGCAGAGGCGTCCTCGCTGGAAACGTCCGTAAAGTCTTCGGAAGGATTGGTTTCAGACGCGTGGGCCGCGCAGTCATGGTCACAGGGCGTGCCGGGCTGAGCCGGGGCGTAACCGCAATCCGCGTCATGGACATGGCCGCAAGGGCTTTCGGCGCGGGCAGGCGCGTAGCCGCAGGATTCGGTATGTTCCGGATGGTGCGGACACAAACCGCTCTCCTCTGTCCGAGGCGCCGCAAAGGTAAAAACATTCAGATAGGGCAGCATGATGCACACGCACAGCAACATAGCCAACCATCTGGGGCGTTTGAGGCTTTGCTTTATGACTCTCATGGATTACTCGCTCCTCTCCAAAATGAACCTCATTTTTACTATTATACCGAGACAGCAAAGGAAGTTCAAGGGGGATTTGCCACTTTCTTGCGCTGAAAACTCTTTCATTTTGCAGGAAAACGCGTTTATTTCCATACTTTTCCATTCTTATAGGGAACGCTGTTCCCAGGAGCGCAATCTCTTGCATCTGCGCGGTTGGTGTAGTATACTGAACTGGTGTTTGAGCGCAATACATGGGGGGAGTATTTATGAAAACCATTGCAGTGATCGATGATGACATCCACATTGGGAATATGCTGGAGGAGGTCCTGGAACGGGAGGGTTACGCAGTCCTGCGGGCCTACTCCGGGACGGAAGCGACGCTGTTGTTGAAGCAGCAGCGGCCTGATTTGGTCCTATTGGACCTGATGATGCCGGGTCTGTCTGGGGAAGCGGTTCTGGAGCAGATCACAGGCGTGCCGGTCATTGTAGTCAGTGCCCGAGCGGGGGCGGAAGATAAGGTACGGTTACTTTTAGGCGGCGCGGCGGATTACGTGACGAAGCCGTTCGACACGCGGGAATTGCTGGCGCGTATTGCGGCGCGTCTGCGGGAGAGCGCGGTTTCGGGACGCGCGCCGGTCCTGGAAACCGGAGACCTTCGGCTGGACCAGACCGCCCGCACGGCAGCGGTCTGCGGCGTACCGGTCCGGCTGACCAAGACGGAGTACGCGATCTTGAAGCTCTTCCTGCAAAACCCCGGCCAAGCGATTGCGAAATCGGTCATTCTGGACCGCATCAGCGCGGACACGTTGGACTGCACGGAAAGTTCCCTGAAAATCCACGTGAGCAACCTGCGGAAAAAGCTGCGGGACATATCCGGGAAGGACTACATTGAATCGGTGTGGGGCATTGGATTCAAGCTGAACGCCTGAAAAGCTATACCAAATCTTTACCCTTTTCTTATCCGTCTTCTTTACCGGTTAGGGTTAGGCTAGGCGCAGAAAAGAAAAGGAGGTCTGCTTTATGGACAGCATACTCACCGCTGAGGCTCTGAGCAAATCGTACCGGGGTTTTCACGCGCTCAGCGGCTTATCTATGCGGGTACCTCGCGGGTCGGTCTACGGTCTGGTAGGCCGGAACGGTGCGGGGAAAACGACGTTGATTCGTTTGATCTGCGGGCTTCAGACGCCCACGTCAGGCAGTTACACGCTCTTCGGGCTGGACCGCCGCGCCAAAGACATTCAAAAAGCCCGCCGCCGTATGGGGGCGGTGGTGGAGACGCCATCCATCTACCTGGACCTGTCCGCCGTGGACAACGTCAAGGAGCAGTACCGGGTGTTAGGCATTCCCACGGACAGCGGAGCGGATGAGCTGCTGGAACTGGTCGGGCTGTCGGGCACGGGCAGGAAAAAGGCGCGGAATTTTTCGTTTGGGATGCGCCAGCGGTTAGGGATCGCCATAGCTTTGGCGGGGGACCCGGATTTTCTGGTACTGGACGAGCCGGTGAACGGTTTGGACCCGCAAGGCATTATCGAGATGCGGGAGCTGATCTTGAAACTGAACCGGGAGCGTCAGATCACGGTTCTGATCTCCAGCCACATTTTGGATGAGCTGTCCCGTTTAGCCACGCATTACGGGTTCATTGACGGGGGGCGTATGGTGAAGGAGATCAGCGCGCATGAACTGGAACGGGTTTGCCGCAAGTGCTTGCGGGTCGAAGTAACGGACACGCGGGTTTTAGCGCGCGTACTGGACGGGATGGGGATCGAGTACAAGATCTTGTCGGAGGGCAAAGCGGATTTATTTGCGCAGCCGGTGATTTCAAAGCTGTCCGCGGCGTTGGCGGAGGAAAACTGCGAACTGCTGTCCGCGCAGGAGCGGGACGAAAGTCTGGAGAGTTACTTCATCAACCTGGTAGGGGGTGATTCCAAATGAGGAACCTGTTGGCAGCGAATTGGTTTCGGTTGCGGAAGAGCCTGTTATTCTGGACTGTGCTGTTACTGATGGCCTTGTTTGGGGCGTGGATGCCGTTCCAGACGTTCATGGAATACGGGCGGGAAGTGCCTCTGGATCAGGTGTTTTTCGTCTACGCAATGGTTTTAGGCTTACTGCTCCCCGTTTTTTTCCCGCTGTTTTTCGGTGCGGAGTACAGCGACGGCGCGATTCGCAGTAAGTTAGCGGTGGGACATACGCGTTTGAGCGTTTACCTGTCCAATTTTGTTTCCGAGGTATGGGTCGCGCTGCTGTTCAGCGCAGTGTATCTGCTGTTCATGCTGGCGGTAGGGTTGCCTCTGCTGGGCGGGCCGAAGGCCCCGGTCAAGCTGCTGCTGACCATACTGCTTCTGTCGCTGCTGATGGCGGCGGTCTGGTGTGGTATTTTCAACTGCGTGATTCTGAATCTCAGCCGGAAAGCTGGGGCGGCGGTGAGTTGCATTTTGATTTTCATTGCCCTATTTATGCTGGCCACTTGGGTTTACAGCCGACTTGACGCGCCGGAATTTATCCCGGCCTACGAGCTTTTGCCGAGCGGCGAGATGGTTTCCAAGACGCTGCGAAACGACGCCTTTCTCCAGCCGAAGACGCGGGTGATTTTCGAGTTTTTGCTGGACCTGAACCCGGTTGGTCAAGCCATTCAATACGTGGACTTGAACATTGCCCGGCCCGTTCAATTAGCGTTGAGTTCGCTGGGGACTGTAGTCGTGACCTCAGCGATTGGGGCGGGGCTGTTCCAGCGGAAGGATTTGAAGTAGAAGACAGACGCAAAAATGTCCTGCCCTGCGGGGCGGGACATTTTTTGAGAAGGGAGCGGAACGGTTTTGGGAATGCTGTGCATTGGGTTCGGGCTGTTGGCGGCGGGGCTGTTAGGGAAACTGTGGCTGTTATGCCGCGGTCTGGACGAGATCGCGGAGCAGTTGCGGGAACGTCTGGCGGAGGACACCAACAGTCCTATCTTTTTATCGGTCCGGGACGCGCACGCCCGGAAGCTGGCGGCGGAGCTGAACGTTCAGCTGAAGCAGCTGCGCGGGCAGCGTCAGCGGTACCAACAGGGTGACGCGGAGCTGAAAGCGGCGGTGACGAACCTCTCCCATGACCTGCGCACGCCGCTCACCGCGATTTGGGGCTACCTGGACCTGTTGGAGCGGGAAGCGCTGTCGGAAAACGCGGGGCGTTATCTGGCTTTGATTGAAGGGCGGATGGAGGCCATGACGCGGCTGACGGAGGAGTTGTTCCGTTATTTTCTGGCGGCGGACCGGGAGGAACTGGTACTGGAACCGCTGGATTTGCGCGGCTGTTTGGAGGAGAGCCTGGTCAGCTTCTACGCGGCCATGAGTCAGCGCGGGATCGAGCCGCAGGTTTCTCTACCGGAGGGGCCAGTGATACGGAGGCTGGATTCGGCGGCGCTGAGCCGGATCTTTGGGAATATCATCGGAAACGCGCTGAAATACAGCGGCGGGGATTTTGCGGTAGTTTTGGACGGGGCGGGGACGGTGGTGTTCTCCAACGCGGCCCCGACCTTAGACCCAGTATCGGCGGCCCGGCTGTTCGACCGGTTCTACACGGTGGAGACGGGCCGTGAGGCTACCGGTTTAGGACTTTCGATTGCGAAGCTGCTCACGCAGCGCATGGGCGGGAGCATTCAGGCGGAGTACCGGGACGGGCGGCTTTGGATTGAAGTCCGTTTCCCGGCCTAGCGGTCAGGGGCTGGGAATGTTACCGGTCAAAAATAGAAGCAGCCAGACCTTCACGGCCTGGCTGCTGGCAGGTGTCCACCTGTTTAACTATTTTAACGCTGCGGCGTCCATTCTGTCAAGAAGAAATTTGAAGTTTCCGCTGGGATTAAAGAAGTTCCATTGACAGGACAAGGAAAAGTAGGTAGAATAAAAATGGAAGAATGAGCTGTTTTCAGAATCTGACCGCAGATACGGGAAGCAGGCCCTGGACTACATGGGAGGAATATAACAATGTACCGCTGCCATCTTTGTCTGTACCTTATCGGCTTGGAGGAGAACACTTCCGAGATACTCCAAAGGATGCCGCCAATGAAACATTTCAGCCATCGTTTCCTGCGCAGCAGCGCACCGGAACAGGGGCTGGCAGAGCAGGCGGACCTAATCCTGGCCGATCTGACGGCCCTGGACCCAGTGGAAACGACGGACTTGCTGACCCAGTGGAAACGTCCGGGCACGGACCTGATTCTCCTGACGGAGCGGGAACAGATCCCCGCGTTGACGGACCGGTTGGGACAGGTGCGGGACCTCTGGCCCGCGGCCATGTCCGAGGCGGAATTGCAGTTCCGCTTCTTCCGGTGGCAGGAGAGCTGCAAAATGAGCAAGGATCATTGGGAGTCCAGGCAGTTCCTGGAAACCGTGATTAACAGCGTCCCGAATCTGATCTGGTACAAGGACAAGACGGGGATACATGAAAAGGTCAACGACAGCTTCTGCCGGACCGTGAACAAGACCAAGGCGCAGGTACAGGGCCGCGGTCACGCGTACATCTGGGACGTGGAGCAGGACGACCCGGCCTGCATTGAGTCGGAACGGATCGTTATGGAGCGGAAACAGACCTGCATATCCGAGGAGATTATCCAGACCGGCGGCGGGATGCGTCTGCTGACTACTTACAAGTCCCCGCTGTACGATCTGGACGGCAGCGTCATGGGTACGGTAGGCGTCGCCATCGACGTGACCCAGGAGCGGGCCTATGAGCAGGAGCTGACGCAAAAAAACCAAACTCTGGAGATGCTGTTTACCACAATGGACTGCGGCGTCATGTGCCACACGATGGACGGGATGCGGATCATCAGTATCAACCGGGCGGCATTGAATATCCTAGGTTATGGCTCCACAGAGGAGATGTACCAGGCGGGTTTTGACATGGTGGCAGCTTCCGTCGTGGACGAGGATAAAAACGAACTGCGCAATAAGATCATGTTCCTGAAAAAAGAGGGGGACAGTGTCAGTACGGAGTACCGGGTCCAGCATAAGAACGGCGAATTGCTGCACGTGATGGGCAACATCAAGCTGATTCGGGAGAACGATGAGCTGTATTACCAGCGGTTCCTGCTGGACATCACAGAGCAGAAACTACGGGAAGACCGGGAACGGATGGAGAGCGAACGGCGTCAGATGGAGCTGGTCCAGGCGTTGAGCATTGATTTCAGCGTGGTGTGTTATTTTGACCTGGACACCGGCGCCGGCCGCACACTGCGCAGCCATAACTGTGAGTACCACATCCTGGATACCATCTTTTCCAACGAAGTGTCTCTGCCAGAGAGCATGGAACATTATATCCGGACCTGCGTCCACCCGGACGACCGGGAACTGTTGCATCAGGCCGTCTCTCGGGAGTACCTGAAAGAAGAACTGGCGGTCAAGGGCCTGTGCTACACCAATTACCGCGCGGTCTGTAACGGGACGATCCGATACTTCCAGATGAAAGCTGTCCGGGCGGGCGACTGGGACGAGAGCCACGGTATTGTTTTGGGCCTGCGCAGCGTGGACGATGAGATCCGGACGGAAATGGAAAAGAAGGCTCTGCTGGAGGACGCGCTCACCCAAGCGAACCGGGCCAGTCGCGCCAAGAGCGTGTTCCTGTCCAATATGTCCCACGACATCCGCACGCCGATGAACGCGATCATCGGCTTCACCGCGCTGGCCATCACCCATATCGAGCGGAAGGATCAGGTGCTGGCCTACTTGAAGAAGATCATGACGTCCAGCAATCACTTGCTCAGCCTCATCAACGACATTCTGGATATGAGCCGCATTGAAAGCGGGAAGATGTATCTGGAAGAGCGGCCGTGCAGTTTGCCTGACATCCTCCACGGTCTGCGGAATATTGTGCAGGCGGACGTCCACGCGAAGCAGCTGGAGCTGTGCATCGACGCGGTGGACATCGTCAACGAGGAGATATATTGCGACCGTCTGCGGCTGAACCAGGTGCTGCTGAACCTGCTGAGCAACGCGGTGAAGTACACCGCGGCCGGCGGCATCATCAGTATGCGCATCCGGGAAAATCCGGGGGCTCCGGAGGGGTTCTCCAACTACGAGTTCCACATTCGGGACACGGGGATCGGTATGAGCAAGGAGTTCATCTCGCGCATATTCGAACCCTTTGAACGGGAGCGAAATTCTACCACCAGCGGGATTCAGGGAACCGGGTTGGGCATGGCGATTACCAAAAACATCGTGGATATGATGAACGGAACCATCGACGTGAAGAGCGTACAAGGCGTAGGGACAGAGTTCACGGTGTGTTTCACGTTCCGGCTGTGCGCGGACGAGAAGGAACCGCAAACGATTCGGGAAATGCAAGGCTGGCGCGCGCTGGTAGTGGACGACGACTTCAACACCTGTGACAGCGTGTCCAGTATGCTCCAGCAGATCGGCCTGCGGGCAGAGTGGACCCTATCCGGAAAAGAAGCGGTCCTGCGCACCCGGCAGGCGGTCATGCGGAAGGATAACTACAGCGTCTACGTCATCGACTGGCTTCTGCCCGACATGAACGGCATCGAGGTAGCGCGTCGTATTCGTAAGGAGCGAGGCGAGAACGTGCCGATCATTGTGCTGACGGCCTACGACTGGTCGGACATCGAAGACGAGGCCCGTGAAGCAGGCGTGACCGCCTTTTGCAGTAAGCCGCTGTTTTTGTCGGAGCTGCGCAGCTGCCTGCGCTCCATCGTCCACATGGACGAGGAGGTCAAGGAACAGAGCCTGCAAAACAAAGTCCAGCGTACTGGCCGTATCCTGTTGGCGGAGGACAACGAGCTGAATCAGGAAATCGCCGTAGCGATTTTGGAAGAGGCGGGCTTCACTACAGAGGTGGCGGGGAACGGAAGGATCGCGGTGGAGATGCTGCGCCGCTCCAAGCCGGGGTACTACCGGCTGATTCTGATGGATGTGCAGATGCCGGTTATGAACGGTTACGAGGCGACGCGTGAGATTCGCGCGTTGGAGAACAAATCTCTGGCCAACATCCCCATTCTGGCCATGACGGCCAACGCCTTTGAGGAGGATAAACAGGAGGCGATGACCTGCGGGATGAACGGTCACGTGGCAAAGCCCATTGATATCGACGTGCTGATGAAGACGCTGGACAGCATTTTGAATGAGAAGGTTGCGGAAGAGGTGTAGCATGAGCAGGGTCCATCGGATCAAATGCGGCAATGTGAACTGCTACGTCGTCGAAAACGGTGCCGGAGGCGTTCTGATCGACACGGGGAAGAAGGAATCCGTTGGCAAGGTGCTGGAGGCGTGCAGGAGCTGTCATGTCAAGCTGATTGTCCTGACACACGGACATTTTGACCACGCGGAAAACGCGGCGGAACTATCCAAGACCTTGGGGATTCCCATCGGAATGCACGAAAAGGACTGCGGGCTGATTCGGTCCAACGCCAGCCAGACGCTTGTTGCGGAGACGTTTTTGGGCAAACTGGTTTTGTCCGCGTCGCTCCGGGAATTTTCCGTCCGCGCCGTGCCGGAGTTTCAGCCGGACCTGTTGCTGCGTCACGGAGACAGCCTGTCGGATTTTGGGCTTGACGGGCAGATCGTCGCCTTGCCAGGGCATACGGAAGGCTCCATTGGCGTTGATGTGGAAGGTAAGCATTTGTTTGTGGGCGACGCTCTGATGAATATGTTTTATCCTACCGTCTCCATGCTGTATCATAACCGGGCTGATATGCTGGCCAGTGCCGGAACGATCAGCGGGTTCGGTCATCGGACCGTATATTTTGGACACGGCGGGCCGGTATCCAACCGGCAATGGGTCCGCTGAGCGGACCCGATTTGCGCCGGAACTGCGCGGGGGAGGAAATATTGTGCCGTTTACCCGGAGGTCTGCTTTCCTGTTCTGCGGGGCGGAGCTGGTCTTATACCTCTGGTTTCTCTGGTTGGACCTGTTCCGCGCGGGAGCGGGAAGTATTCCTGTAAAATACGCTTCGATTGTTTTATGCTTTGCGTTTACGCTGTACGTGGCGTTCCAGGGCGGGGACCGGCTCACCGCCGCCGCGATGGCCTTCACGTTAGGCGCGGACACCTTTCTGCTGCTGCTGGACCGCTCCTATGAAACGGGCGTCGTGTTGTTCTGTATCGTGCAGGGGCTGTACTTGCGGAGACTGTATCTGGTCTGCGGACGCGCGCTATGGCCGGAACGGCTGATTTTGAGCGTGTTGTTCTGCGTCGGCCTGGGCGTTCTGGAGCGGCTGACGCCGCTGAATATACTGGTCCTGCTCTATTTTGCGAACTTTTTGTGCAATGTACGGCTGAGTTTATCTCAATCCGGCGTGCGGGCACGGCAATTTGCCGCCGGACTGATCTTGTACCTGTGCTGTGACGTATGCGTTGGCGGTTTCAACGCGCCGGAACTTCTGCCGGAAGGGCTTGCGGAACCGCTGCGCGTTGGTATGTGGCTGTTCTACCTTCCCGGACAGACGCTCCTTGCTCTGTCCGCTCAGCCGGAGCCGCCCGCCGTATCCCGAGGTGAAGCGTATGATGAAAACCAGTAAGCCTTTGGCTATTCTGATGGGGGTTCTGACCGCCTTAGCGGTGGTTTCCGGAGCGGTCGCCGTACCGCTCCTGTGCCGCCCCTTCTACTACGCGCACATTGAGGCGTTGGACCTGCCCGCATACACGGGTCTCAGCGTTGAACAGATCCGGCAGGCGTTTGACCAAGTGATGGACTTCTGCTTAGGTCTGCGGCCTGACTTCTCCGCTGGCGTGCTGAGCTGGTCCCCTTCCGGAGCCAGTCACTTTGCGGATGTGCGGGTCTTGTTTTTGCTGGACCTGTGGGTATTGGCGCTGTCGCTGACGGCTTTGGCGGCTCTCGCGCTCTATTGCCGGCGTCGGAAGGTAAGTCCCTGGCGGTTTGGCGGACACGGGCCTGGTTTCTGGGCGGCCTGCGGCGTAGGCGCGGTTTTCGCCGTCGTAGGCGGACTGGCGGCGTTGGATTTCGACCGGGCGTTCGTCCTCTTCCACGCCCTGTTTTTCCCGGGAAAAGAAAACTGGCTTTTCGATTGGCGCACTGATCCAGTCATCCTCATTTTGCCCGAAACCTTTTTTTGCAACTGCGCGCTGCTGATTTTAGGTTTACTTCTGATTTGGTGCGCCGTCCTCATCGCCGCCGATCTCTGGACAGGACGGAGATCTTCTCACAGCCAGTACTAAAATCAAAACAACAAATCGGAATTTTGGAGAGTAACAATGAACAGCGAATACGATAATGACAAATTTTTTGCGGAATATGCGAAAATGTCCCGTAGCAAGGGTGGATTAAGTTTCGCTGGAGAATGGCACCAGCTAAAGCCCCTATTTCCTTCTCTTGAAGGGAAAAATGTTCTCGATTTGGGTTGTGGTTATGGATGGCATTGCAAATATGCGGCGGAGCAGGGAGCGGTACGGGTGTTGGGACTCGATTTGAGCCACAAAATGATTGAAGAGGCAAAAAGACGTAATGCAGGAGAACAAATTGAATATCGTATTTGTGGAATAGACGAATACGAGTACCCTAAAAATGCGTGGGATTGTGTTGTTTCCAATCTGGCATTGCACTATATAGAAAATATAGAACTCATATTTCAAAAAGTTCATAGGACTTTGAAACCAAATGGGATATTCCTCTTTAATATTGAACACCCTGTTTTTACCGCTGGGGTTGGACA
>CANDKT010000047.1 GCA_947385365.1 uncultured Bacillota bacterium
ATCTACACATCCCAAGACACTCTTTCCCTACACGACGCTCTTCCGATCTGGCGGAATCCAACGCGCCGCAGAAGTACTCGTACAGTCTCTGTTCATCTTTCCCGGTCGCCTGTCCGGCGGCGATCAGCGCGCCGGTGTCCCGAACGGACAGCACCTTTTTCAGCATACACACCGCCGTGAGGTAGCCCAGATGAACGGGGCCGTAACGTTTTCCTTCGGCCCGCGGGACGAGCCCGTCTTTGATGTAGTTGTTGACCATAGCGGAGGTCAGGGTCTCCTCCTGACCGAACTGGATCAGCTGACGGGGCACGTAGGCCACCACCTGATCCATGTACAACGCCAAGTCCGGCAGGTCGTTCCAGGCCGCCGGGCGTTCCTGTTCCATACGGCGCTTCAATTCCGACAGCTCTTCCAAAATTTCGTCCTCCTATGTAACGTGTCAGTGTCCAAAACGATCCATCCGGCGGCGCAGGCGTTCCAAAGCCTGACCGTGGTCCAGGGAGCGCAGCTTGGGGAACGCGGTCATCAACCGCTGCTGCCCCCAGACCGGCGCGTCCATCAGCGCGCGGAGACGCTGATGCAGTTGAAGCAGTTCCTCTTGCCGTTCCGCCCAGCGTTGCAGGCGTTCTTCCCGACGTTCGGCGCGTTCTTCCCGGAGCGACTCGCTCCGTTCCGCGAGTTCGCCGCGGATCTCCTCTCCGCGTTCCGCGGCGTCCAGCACGCGTTCGGCCAGGTTCTCGCCGAACTCGTTGGACGCCTGCCGGATCTTCTCGGCCAGCTCGTCGATCTGCCCAAGGCTGCGGTTGATGTGGGCGATGGTGCGCAAGGTAGCGGCCAGGTCCACGGCCATGACGACGCCGGACAGGGCCAGCAGGACGGAACCGACGCCTTTTGGCAGCAGGCGGAGGGCGAGCAGGACGGAGGGGTGGAGCAGTTTCACGACGAAGAGGCAGGCCAGGCCCCAGGCCAGGGAGAAGCGCAGGCAGATGTAGCCGTTCAGGTTGAAGGGTTCGTCGGAGTAGTCCCACCAACGCTGGTGGAAGAGTTTTTCCAGCAAAAACCCGGTCAGCCACTCCAGGGCGGAGGTCAGCAGCACGGACCCGGCGAAGAGCAGCGGGAGGTTTTCGGCCAAGGGTTCCAGGCAGGCCAGCACGACCGCCGCGCCGAAGCCGTAGATCGGGCAGACGGGGCCGTTGAGAAAGCCGCGGTTGACGAACCGGCCTGTGACCAAGGCAGCGTAGCTGACCTCGGTACACCAGCCCAGGAAGGCGTAGACGAAGAAGATGCAGAGAAACAGATACACGGCATTCCCTCCTGAAGAACAGCGGTTTTTGATGGACACTCCTGCCTGATAGTATACCACTTTCTGGACAAAAAGTCCATATACGAAAAAAATCCCCGGCGAAAATAGGTTTTCCGCCGGGAGGGTTCCCATTCCAAACGCCGCAAGCGCTTCCGAAAAGAGGCAGAAAGCTCTTTTTCGGTTCCTTTTTCTCTTGAGAAAAAGGAACGCCTGCCCGGCGAGGGCGCGTCGCGTCAATCGGTGTGGTCTTCTGTGACCGCGCCGGACTTGAAGGCTTCCAGCAGACGGCGCAGGTCGTCGGCTTGCGCCTGGAGCTTCCGGCCGATGTCGGTCTCCGCGATTTTGACCCGGGTCTCCATGCGCTCAAAAATCAGCGAGTCGTTGGCGATATCGTGGTCGTTGTGGATGGCGTCGTACCGCCCCTCAAAGGGCTGGTGGGAAACGATACGGATGTTGCGGGAGTTGTAGATCAGCGTATAGCCCGCGATGCCGGAGGTGGGCTGGTAGGCTTTGCAGAAGCCGCCGTCGATAACGATCAGTTTGCCGCCGCCTTTGATGGGGCTCTCGCCCTTTTTGGCCTTGACCGGCACGTGTCCGTTGATGATGTGGCAGTGAGGACCTTCCAAACCGAACTCTTGCAAAATCCGCTCACACACTTCCGTGTCCTGGTAGAGGGTGTAGTAGTAGTTTTTCGGTTCGCTCCAGGCGCTCTCGTCCTTGATGAGGCGGCGTTCGAAGGTCGTCATGCGGTCCCGCCCGAAGATGGGGCTGTTCCGCCCGGCCCACAGGAACCACAGAAAATCCATCCCGAACTGCCGTTCCGAGGACCCGGCTTTGTCGTAGTAAGCTTTCCGGGCGGTTTTCTCGGCGTAGTCGAGGAAGGCTTTGCCGGAGCGCTCCACGCCGCCGATGGAGAAGCTCTGAAAGCCGCCGTCCTCGGTCATAGGGATGCAGCCATGAAAGAGCAGGTTTCCGTTGAAGACCTTGTACAGGCCGCCCTTGGAGTAGAGAAAGCGGATGTGTTTCTGGAGCTTCTCGCTGCGGGTGAAGGAGGCGGTGAGCTGGTCGATGACCTGATTTTCCTCTGGGGTCAGCTCGTAGGGCTGGGCGGGGTCGACGGTGGGGAAGTCGCAGTCCTCCAGGGGGTAGACCGTGTCGCCGATGGTGACGCACTGGCGTTCGTAGTCGATCTTATCCAGCAGCAGCCGGTCCGCCATATCAAATTCGGGGTGACGGATGATCTTCTGCCCTTCCAGCTTGAAGAGGATGACGGTGATGGCCTTGTGCATACGGGCGGAGAGGAGCTTATCTTTTTCGGTGTACTGTTCGGCGTCGGGACCGGTGAGCTTGACGGAGAAGCGGTGGACGTCGCAGTCCTTATAGACCTCGTTGGCGAAGATGGACAGCGGGCGCAAAGAGATGCCGTAACCGGTCTCGATGACTTCCAGGTTGTTGTAGTGGATGGAGTTGGCCAGCACGGTCGCCACCAGCGTCCGGGACCCGGACGCCGCGCCCATCCAGAGGATATCGTGATTGCCCCATTGGATATCGACGCTGTGGTAGTGGAGCAGGGAGTCCATGATAATATCCGCCCGCGGGCCGCGGTCGAAGATATCGCCGACGATGTGCAGGTGATCCACGGCCATACGTTTGATGAGGGCGCAGACGGCTTTGATGAAGCTGGGGGCGCGTTCGGTGTCGATGATGGTGTTGATGATATTCTCGTAGTAGTCGCGCTTATCGGTCTCGCTGTAGTGGGTGTGCAGCAGCTCGTCGATGATGTAGGCGTAGTCTTTGGGCAGGGCCTTGCGGACTTTGGAGCGGGTGTACTTGGAGGAGACCCAGCGGCAGACTTCGATCAGGCGGTGCAGGGTGATGCGGTACCACTCTTTCAAGTCGGCCTGTTCCCGGCGGATCAGCTCCAGCTTCTCGGACGGGTAGTAGATCAACGTCGCCAGCTGGTCCCGGTCGTGCCGGGACATACTGGTCCCGAACAGTTCGTCCAGCTTTTCCTTGACCACGCCGGAGCAGGAGTTCAGAATGTGCAGGAACGCCTCGTATTCCCCGTGGATGTCGGAGATGAAGTGTTCGGTGCCTTTGGGCAGGTTCAGGATGGCCTGAAGGTTGATGATCTCGGTACTGGCGGCCTGAACGGTGGGGTACTGTTTGGCCAGCAGCTTCAAGTAGCGCAGTTCCTCTGGGGTGAAGGTTTTTTTGGGATTCATAGAAACGGACTCCTTTATTGAAATAGGGCTTTCTCTATTTTGACAGATTGCGTGGGAGAATGCAATCCATTTTTCGGGATTTTCACAGGGAATTTTCCCGGGGGAAATTTCGGCCGGGTCAGAGCGCGGCTTTGTACGTTTTTCCCCTTTACGTGCCGGAAGAAATTCCGTATAATGCAGTAGGGGTTTGAGGAAAGACCCCGTTCCGCAGAGAAAAGGAGGTTTTTGGGTTCCGCCCAACACAAGCGCCAGCGCCCGCGGTGGTCCAGCAAAACCGTGGGACGACGAGGCGGGGAGTGATCGAAGGATTCGGCGGATGCTCCCCCGTACCGGCTCCGGGTGCGCGCGCGGACAGCAAATATGCGGGCGACCGCAAAACAAAGGGTCCGCGACCGGGGAACGAGGACAAACAACTGCGGGTTTGACCTCTTGAACGCAATCTTTTCAGGAGGCAACTTTTATGTGTGGAATCGTAGGTTTTATTGGTGAAGAACAGGCGGCGCCGATCCTTTTGGACGGCTTGGCGCGGCTGGAGTACCGCGGGTACGACTCGGCGGGCGTGGCGGTGTACGACCGGGAAAACAACGCGCTGTCCGTTCACAAGGCGAAGGGGCGGTTGAAGGTGCTGTCGGATCTGCTCCAGGGAGGCGCGGCGGTGGAAGGGACGATTGGCATCGGCCACACCCGTTGGGCGACCCACGGCGCGCCCAGCGACGTCAACTCCCACCCGCAGGTCAGCCAGCGCGGGAAGATCGCCGTGGTACACAACGGCATTATCGAGAACTACGCGGAGCTGAAAGCGTTCCTGCTCGCCAACGGGGTGGAGTTCCGCTCGGAGACGGACACGGAGGTCATCGCACAGCTGATCGAGTACTTCTACCGCGGGGACATCCTCACAGCGGTGAACCGCGTGCTGCACCGCATCCAGGGGGCGTATGCGTTAGGTATCCTGTGCGTCGACACCCCGGATCAGCTGATCGCCGTGCGTAAGGACAGCCCGTTGATTTTAGGCTACGGGGACGGGTGCAGTTTCCTGGCCAGCGACGTCACCGCCATCATCCGGCACACGCGGGAGATCAGCTATATGGAGGACGGCGAGGTCGCGGTCCTGACCCGGACGGGGATTCAATGTTACGACCACCTGATGCAGCCGGTCCAAAAGGAAGTGGTCCGGGTCGATTGGGAGATCGACGCAGCGGAAAAGGGCGGTTACGAACACTTCATGTTCAAGGAGATCATGGAGCAGCCGGACGCCTTACGGCGTTGTATTTCCCCCCGCATTCGGGACGGGGAGGTCTTCTTTGAGGACTTCGTCTTCGACGCGGACTACATTCGGAACATCGACCGCATTTTCATCGTGGCGTGCGGTTCGAGCTACCACGTGGGCATGGTGGGCAAGTACACCTTGGAGCGGCTGACGCGCAAACCGGTGGAGGTCTCTCTGGCGTCGGAGTTCCGGTACATGGACCCGATCATCGACGAGCGGACGCTGGTGGTCGTCATCAGCCAGTCCGGCGAGACGCTGGACACGATGGCCGCGCTGCGGGAAGCACGGCGGTTAGGCGCAAAGATTCTGTCGATTGTGAACGTAGTCGGCAGTTCCATCGCCCGGGAGTCGGACCAGGTGTTGTACACATGGGCGGGTCCCGAAATCGCGGTCGCCACGACGAAGGGCTACACGACGCAGTTAGCGATGGTAGACCTGCTGGGGTTGTATTTCGCCCGTGTTTTGGGCACGATACAGCCGGAGGAGTACCGGGAAGTTCTGACGGGGCTGTCGGAACTGCCCGAAAAGATGGAGCGGGTACTTCAGGACCGGGACGGGGTGCAGTATCTGGCGTCGCAGTACTTCAACCACCGCAGCATTTTCTTTGTGGGGCGGAACCTGGACTACGCGCTGGGTCTGGAAGGTTCGCTGAAATTGAAGGAGATCTCCTACATCCACTCGGAGGCTTACGCGTCCGGGGAGCTGAAGCACGGGACGATCAGCTTGATTGAGGACGGGACGTTAGTCGTAGCGTTGGGGACCTACGGCAAGCTGTTCGAGAAGGCTATGAGCAACGTGGTAGAGGTGAAGTCCCGCGGCGCGGACGTGCTGGCTCTGACCACGGAGAGCCGCCGGGAGGAGATGGCCCGGACGGCGAACGCCGTCATCACCATCCCGGATGTCAGCGATATTTTATTGCCCTCTCTGGGCGTGGTGCCCTTGCAGCTGTTCGCGTACTATGTCGCGCTGATGAACGGCTGTGACATCGACAAGCCCCGGAACCTGGCGAAGAGCGTCACGGTGGAGTGACGCGCAAAACAAACGGGCGTGTCGCAGAATAAAGCTCTGCGGCACGCCTCTTAAGCGAAAAAAGGAAAATTGGCTGCCCCAAAGGGCAGCCAATTTTCCTTTTTTTGACTCGTTTCAGCTCTTCTCCTGGAAAACCGCCCCGCAGCGGCGGCAAGTCACCGTGATCGTCCCCTTCCCACGCGGGACCCGGAGCTGCTGGCCGCAGTTGGGACACTTGAAGTACCGGTGATCCTTGTCCCGCCGGATGGTCCGCCGTAAGCGGAGCCATTGCAGAAACGGACGGACCGCGCTCAAAAACTTGACGTTTTCCATCTGCCGCCGCGGGATATCCCGGGACAGGCACCGGTACACCGCCGCGAAAATCGGGAGAAACGAGAGCCAGTAGAACGCTGAAGCCCCGGACAGAGCAAAAAGCAGATAGAGAAGCAGATACAACCCAATCAAAGAAAGATTCAGCGTATCGCCTCCGTACCGGCCGTACATGAAACGTCGCAGGGCGTTGCGGATCATGAGGAAGCCTCCTTCTGACAGCGGGCAACAGGCGCACCGCCTGCCGGAGATCGGTGGGCACGCCGCGGACAGCACGTCCGCTCCCACGCACTTCTACATGATAACGCCTTCCGGCCCAATCGTCAAGGAGCCATTCGTAAACAAAATGTAAATTTCAGAGCAGCCCCAAAAAAATGATTGGATAATTTTGGAAATTATCTCTTGTGTTCCTGGTAAGAATAGGATATAATAGAAGTACATCGGTTCCTGTGACTTTCTTTTCACAGAACCTTTCATAAAATCCCCGCTCCCTGCCCTGTTCCAAGCCATTCCCAGGACCGGGACCGCTGAAAAAACTTTCAGACGAGAGGGCAAAAAGCAGAGCGGGGCGATTCCAATTGCAAACGGAGCAAAAAGGGGGGAAAGGACCTGTGCGGATCGATAAGGAAAATTACTACCTGGACATCGCCGAAACCGTTCTGGAACGCTCCACCTGCCTGCGGCGGCGCTACGGAGCCATCATCGTCAAAAATGACGAGATCGTCTCCACCGGCTACAACGGCGCGCCCCGCGGACGGAAAAATTGTATGGACCTGGGCCGCTGTACCCGTGAGGCGCTGAACATCCCGTCCGGCCAACGCTATGAGCTTTGCCGCTCCGTCCACGCGGAGATGAACGCCATCATCTCCGCCGCCCGCCGGGATACCCTGGACGCCACCCTCTACCTGGCCGGCCGGGAGGCCCAGAGCGGAGAACTGCTCCATGACGCCACCTCTTGCAGTATGTGCCGCCGGCTCATCATCAACGCCGGTATCAGCCGGGTGGTCATCCGCAACACCAAAAGCGAGTTCTCCGTGGTCCACGTGGAGGACTGGATTCGGGAGGACGACTCCCTGCCCCCCGCACCGGAGCAGGAATAGAGTACTCCCCCGCGCCCCGTCAGGGAAACCCCCGCACATCATAACCGTATCTTTGCTTGCAGTCCAGAGGCAGCTCGACCGAATCAGAATAAAGGGAAACCAGGCTAAACCACTGGGGAATTGAGGGACAGAGTATGCAGAAAAAAACAATCTACGATGTAGCCAAGGAAGCAGGCGTCAGTATTTCTACCGTCTCCCGCGTCATCAATGGAAGCACGAAGGTCAAGGACTCCACCCGGAAGCGTGTAGAGGCCGCCTGTGTCGGGTACCGCCCCGTAGCTTCCGCACGGGAGATCCAGAGCAAACGGACCAAAACCATCGGCGTGCTGATTAACCACCGGCCGGAGTACTTCTTCCTGAACGAAACCTACACCAACGCTTTGCTGGGGACCAGCGTGGCCGCCAAAGAAAACGGCTACCGCCTGCTGCTGGACATCAGCGAGGATGAGGGCGGCATCAGCAGCCTGTTCTATGAACAGAAAGTCGACGGCTTCATCCTGATGGGCGTCAAACAGAGCAGCAGCTTGCTGAATATGCTGAAAAAAGACAACGTGCCCTTCGTGCTGGTGGGCAGCTTCCACGGGGACGAGGAACGGGTGTGTCAGGTGGACATCAACGACCGGAAAGCCCTGTACAACGCAACCAATTACCTGATCGGCTTAGGCCATCAGCGCATCGGCATCATCATCGGTTCGCTGGAGTACGCCTCTTGCAGCGACCGGCTCTTCGGCTACCGCCAGGCTATGGAAAACGCCAGGCTCCCAGTCCAGGAGGAGTGGGTCCAAATCTGCGAGAACCTCACCGAACGCAAGGCCGAACAGCTCGCCAAAACGCTCTTCTACCAGAACCCGAGAGTCACCGCCGTGGTCGCCTTCAACGACTCCACCGCCTTGGCCGTCTACAAGGCCGCCAAAGACTGCGGCCTTGAGATCCCAAGCCAACTGTCCGTGCTGGGCTTCGACGACACCACCGTCGCCGCCTATATGTCCCCGCCCCTCACCAGCGTGTGGCAGCCCAGCTACGATAAGGGTGAACGCGCCGTGCGCCTGCTCATCGAGGGCCTGGAAAAGGGCAGCCTGCCCCAAAAACGCGAGGAACTGAACTGTATCATCATGTACCGGGACTCCTGCGCCGCCCCCCCAGCCGAATCACAGCTCTGAATCCCCGCGCCCGCCTGAAGTACCCCGCCCCCAACCGGCGGGATACTTTTTTGCCCCTGAAAAAAATCCAAAAACACCCCGCTCAGAAATGTGAATAATTCTTGACAGAAAAGCCTTCGGCCTTTACAATAGAAAAGGACAAAATTTGAAAAACCTGGGGGATGTTTTTCAGTTGTCGCAAGGGGAGCGCGTCCACCGTACCGTCCGCGCGCCTTGCGGCTCATTTTATGCGCGAACCTATCAAACCGCGGCGGTCCGCCGCGGAAATGCGGAAATCTATGGAGGTGTAAAAAGACCCAATGCAATATCTCATCGGAGCAATCATCGGACTGATCCTCGGCGCGTTGGGCGGCGCCCTGATCGGTTGGAACCGGCGGAAGGCCATTGCAGAACAGGAGATCGGCTCCGCAGAAGACGAAGCCAAACGCATCCTCAACGAAGCCTACAAAAACGCCGAAAGTAAAAAACGCGAGGCCCTCCTGGAAGCCAAAGAGGAGATCCTTCGCGCCCGTAACGAACACGAAAAAGAAGTCAAAGACCGCCGCGCAGAACTCCAACGTCAGGAACACCGCCTCCAACAGAAGGAGGAGAACCTGGACCGGAAAACCGAGAACATCGAGAAAAAAGAAGAACAGCTCGCCGCCCGCTTGGCCCGCCTGGAAGAAACGCAGGCCGAGATCGAGGAGATCAAACGCAGCCAGACCGAAGTGCTGGAACGCCTGTCCGGCTTCACCGTCGAAGAGGCGAAGGCTTACCTGCTCAAACAGCTGGAGGACGACATCACCCATGAGTCCGCCGTGAAAATCAAGGAAATCGAGGCCCGCTGTAAGGACGAAGCCGATACGCGCGCCCGCGAGATCATCTCCCTGGCCATCCAACGCTGCGCCGCCGACCACGTCGCCGAAGCAACCGTCTCCGTGGTCCCCCTGCCCAACGACGAGATGAAAGGCCGCATCATCGGCCGCGAGGGCCGCAATATCCGTACCTTGGAGACCTTGACCGGCGTGGACCTCATCATCGACGACACCCCCGAGGCCATCACCGTTTCCTGCTTCGACCCCGTCCGCCGGGAAATCGCCCGCCTGGCTCTGGAAAAACTCATCCTGGACGGCCGTATCCACCCCGCCCGGATCGAGGAAATGGTGGAAAAAGCAAAACGCGACGTGGACGCCGTCATCAAATCCGAGGGTGAACGCGCCATCTTCGAAACCAACGTCCACGGACTCCACCCGGAACTGGTCAAGCTCCTGGGCCGTATGCGCTACCGCACCAGCTACGGCCAGAACGTCCTCAACCACTCCATCGAGGTCAGCCATGTGGCCGGTCTCCTGGCCGCCGAGATCGGCGCGAACGTGGCCGAGGCAAAACGCGCCGGTCTGCTCCACGACCTGGGCAAGTCCATCGACCACGAAGTGGAAGGCTCCCACGTCCAGATCGGCGTGGAATTGGCCCGGAAATACCGGGAAAGCGAGGGCGTCATCCACGCCATCCAAGCTCACCACAACGATGTGGAACCCAAAACCGTCGTGGCCTGCCTGGTCCAAGCCGCCGACGCTATCTCCGCCGCCCGCCCCGGCGCGCGCCGCGAGAACCTGGAAAACTATATCAAACGCCTGGAAATGTTGGAAGAAATCACCTCTTCCTTCAACGGCGTGGAGAAATCCTTCGCCATCCAAGCCGGCCGCGAGGTCCGCATCATGGTCAAACCCGAGGTCATCAGCGAAGACCAAATGACCCTCCTGGCCCGGGAGATCGCCAAGAAAATCGAAACCGAACTGGAATACCCCGGCCAGATCAAAGTCCACCTCCTGCGGGAAACAAAGGCAATCGAATACGCCAAATAAAACAGGACCCGAAACGCCCCCCAGCGTTCCGGGTCCTTCTTTGCGCCTAACGGCGGTTCGACCGCCGCCAGATCTTCTGCCGCTCCGCCGCGGCGATCAGCCCGTCGCGGAAGTCCGGGTGCGCGATGGAGATCAGCAGCTCCGCACGTTCCCAGGTGGTCCGCCCTACCAGATTCACCGCGCCGTACTCCGTGACCAGATAGTAGGTCTGACTCCGCGGGTCCGTGACGATATCCCCCTGAAAGTGCGGAACGACACAGGAACGCAGCGTCCCGGAACGGTCCCGGAAGGTCGACGGCATACAGATGAACGACTTGCCCCCGCGGGACATGGACGCGCCCGTGAGGTAATCCAACTGCCCGCCCGTCCCGCTGATGTGACGCAGCGCGGAACTCTCCGCGCAGACCTGACCGTACAGATCCACCGAAATGCAGCTGTTGATTGAGATCATATTGTCCAGCTTCGCGATGATCTCCGGGTCGTTGACGTACTCCAACGGGCAGATCATCACGCCGGGGTTCTCCTCCAACCAGTCGTACAGCCGCTGGGACCCGAACGCGATCCCCGTCACGCCCTTGTAGCGCAAGTACGTCTTCTTGGCGTTGGTCAGCCGCCCCGACTCGTACAGGTCCACATACGCGTCTGAGCAAAGCTCCGTGTGCATCCCCAGATCCTTCACGTCCGATTGCGCCAGAGAACTGCCAATCACGCCGGGAATCCCTCCGATCCCCAGCTGAATCGTCGCGCCGTCCCGGATGTAGGGCAGAATATGCTGCGCGATTCTGCGGTCCTCCGGGTCCGGCTCCTTGACCGGGACCTGTGGCAGAGGCCCATGCGGGCCTTCCACCACATAGTCCACCTCCGAGATGTGAATGCACTCGTCGTAGCCCCCGAAAATCCGAGGCAGCCGCTCATTGACTTCCAGAATCACCACGTCCGCGCGGGCCAGAATCCCACGGGCTACGCCCGCCGCTCCCGAAAAGTTGAAGTACCCGTGCCGGTCCATCGGCGTGACGCTCATCATCGCCACGTTGACCGTCAGAAAATGCCGGTAGTAAGGTACGACGTTCCGGAAAATCATCGGGATGTAGCTGCACAGCCCCCTGTCCGAAAGCCGCCGCTCGTACTCCGAAAAGTGCCAGCTGTTGTAAACGAAATGTTCCCGTTCCGGGTCGCACTCCACCGTCTGTATGGGTCCGAAGATCAGATTGCCCCGGATCTTGACGTCGGTCAGTTCATCCCGGCGGCGGGCCAACGCCGCGTCCAACAGGACCGGAAACCCTACCGAGGTGGTGTAATCCACCCAATCGCCGCTCTTGACAATCTGCACCGCCTGCTCCGGCGTGCGTAATCTGGCGCGGTACTCGCTGCGCGGGTCGTTCATCCGAGGCCCTCCTTTCGGCTCAGTGGAGAATGTCTTCGCAGAAACGCATCAAAATCGTCGAAACTTGCGCCCGCGTCGCGGCTCCTTTCGGACTGAGCCCGGCGTCCGTGCCGGAGATCAGCCCCGCGGAACAGGCCCATTGCAGCGCGGGCCGCGCCCAGCTGCTCACGGAACCGCTGTCCCGGAACTTGTCCAGGGACGCGCTGCCCGACGTGGCGATGTTCTGCGCCTTGCAGTAGTTGAAGAGCATCAGTGCCATTTGCTCCCGCGTGATGGGGTCGTTGGGTCCGAACCTCCCGTCGCTGTAGCCGCTGACGATCCCCTTCTCCGTCGCCCAGGCTACGGGCGTGGAGTACCACTGTCCGCCAGGCACGTCGCGGAAACGGCTGGAACCGCCCCCGGGACTGCCTGCCAGGCGGTACAGAATCGTCACGATCTGCGCGCGGGTCGTGACGCTGTTCGGCCCAAAGGACGTGTTGCTCAAACCGCTCATCAGACCGCTCCCGTAGGCGTAAGCGACCGCGTCCGTGTACCACGCGCCCTCCGCCAGGTCCGTGAAAGGCAGTTTCTTCCCGCTCTCAGGCCGGGCCGCGCTGTTGAGCAGCGCCGTGATCTGCGGCATCGCGCCGGACAGAATACTGGGCGACTTGTTGGCGCCGTTGACTTTCAAATCCCCGCCGTCGCTGCCGGTGGCGTACAGCGCGCCGGAAATCTGCGCGAACGCCAAGCCTCCGCTGGACGTCGTGCCGGACATCTCTACGTCGTCATACCCTTCCTCCAACGTGGAGTTCAGCGTGATAGTGTAATCCTTCCCGGCGTCGCCCATCTCCACGTAGTTCAGTTTCAGGCTGTCGTCCACGGCCAGCGTCACGGAATCGGAGTTGGTCGTGACCGCGGCGGATTGCTCCACATGGGTCATCGCCGCCTGGAAGTCCCGGACCGAACGGTCGTTGTTGGTCACGGTGTACAGGTCCGCCGGAAGCCACACCGCCGCACCGGCTGGCGCGGTCTCGCCGTCCGCGGTGACTCCCAGAGGGATAACCGGGTAGATATCTTCCCGATTGGTCTCCGGCTGGCCCTTGCGGAACGTGATCGCCGTGTCGCCGTTGGCGTCCCGGACCGTCACGTCCGAGGAGTTCACGTCCAACAGAACCATCTTTGGGTCGCTGTTGGAACCCCGGCTGCTCCACGCGCTGTAGAACGCAGAGTACGGGACGTAGGACATAGAACTTTCGCCGTAGCCGCTTCCCCAGTCCCAGACGTCGTTGAGGTGGTAATACCAGCCCGTATACTTCCCGTTGCTGTCGGTCGACAGTGTAATGCTGCGCTGCTGCTTCGGGAAGTTGCAGTCGTAAACCAGGAGCTTCGTGACGGAACTGCTCTCTTTCACCAAGTCGTAGCCTACGATAGCGTGTCCGCTGAGATTGCCGTCGCTGTTCGGGCCGTAGATCGCGATGACCGGAGGACAACAACCCGTCCGTTTCGCCTCCTCCACCGCGCTGCACAGCTCGGCAAGTTTGTTCCAGTTCGTACCCGCGGCCCGTTGGATGGGGATGCAGTACCAACTGACCTGCATGGCTTCGATGAACTCCCGCGTGGTCAGCCCCCAACTGCCGTTGCGGTCGCCGACGGCCAGTTCACTGGGCAGAGACGCCCCGTTCCGGAACGCGGAGACCGAGATCCCGTTCCCGTTCTGCGCGAACATCCCGCTGGTGCTGGACATGCCGAAGCAGCTGCCGCCCCAAGAACCGGCGTTGTTGTAGTAGGACTTGGCCTGCGCGGTGTCGCCGTAGATCAGCTGGTAACGTTCCAGGGGGATCTTGTAGCCCTTGGAGTAGCCGAACGCGCGGGAGGAATTGGAGAAGCTGTAGGTCATGTCGTTGAGCCCGACGGGTTTCCCGCCCGGGACCTGGGTCCAGTGGGCGTAGAGCGTCTGATTCCCGGTCAGGCTGACGGTGGTCGCCGCCGTGACCTGCGTGCCGCCGCTGGCCGCCGTGAACCAGCCGTCAAATGTGTAACCGTTCCGGGCCGGCGTCGGCAACGCGCCGTAGGCGCGGCCATTGGTGACGGTCACGCTAGCCGGGTTGACCGCGCCGCCCTGCCCGTCGAAGGTGACGGTGTAGGTCTGAGGGGTCGGAGCCTCCTGGGTCCAGTGGGCGTAGAGCGTCTGATCCGCCGTCAGATTGACGGTGGTCGCCGCCGTGACCTGCGTGCCGCCGCTGGCCGCCGTGAACCAACCGTCGAATTTGTAACCGTTCCGGGTCGGCGTAGGCAACGCGCCGTAGGCGTGGCCATTGGTGACGGTCACGCTGGCCGGGGTGAACGTGCCGCCCTGCCCGTTGAAGGTGACGGTGTAGGTTTTGGGCGTCTCCTCCTGCGCAGACCAGACGGGACAGAGATTGATGATGTTGTTGGAATCGCTTTTGGGGACGGAGGAGGAATTAGTGGAGGCTGTGACCAGCATCCCCTCCTTCCGTTCCGCGTGCCAGCCCTCGAATTTCTGCTTGGGGTCGGAGGACTTCGGCACGGGCAGCGCGCCGAACGCAGCCCCCTCTTTGACGTACATCATGTACGGACCGAAATACCACGGGGAGTCGGTACGGCTGATGAAGTAGGGGTTATCGGGGGCCTCCGCGCTGCTGACGTCCCGGAAGATCACAGGGCAGAGCAGAGAGCCGTCCCGGCACCGGACCTTGGATTCCACAAAAGCGCCGATGCGCACCCATTGTTCCGGGGTGCCCTGGTAGTTGATCGCCTTGAGTCTGAGGTTGTTGTCAAAAGCCGTATGGCTTTCCTTGTCGCTGATCTTGGTGACGGTGGCGGGGATGGTGATGTTCGCCAGCGACCAGCAGTCGCCGAACGCCCAGTATTCCAACTCTTCGATGCCGGGTTCCAGGGTGACGTTGACCAGATTGTGGCAGCCGTAGAAGGTGCTTTCCCGGATGACCTTGACGGAACCAGGGACGGTGACGTCCACCAATCCGCTGCCCCAGAAGACGCGCTGATCCAGGAAGTTCAGACCGGAGGGGAGCGCGATGCGGGTCAGGGAGGTGCATTCCGAGAACGCAAAGCGTTCCAGCCGGGTCAAAGTGGAGGGCAGGAGGCAGCTGGCCAGAGACGTACAGCCAGTAAAGGCACTGCTGCCGATGCTGGTCAGCCCTTCGCGGAAGGTCACGGCGGCCAGAGCGGTACAGCCTTGGAAGGCGCTTGTCCCTACGGTTTTCAAGCCGCTCCCGGCGGTGACGCTGGCCAGAGCGGTGCAGTCGCAGAAGGCCCAGTCCTCAATGCTGGTCACGCTGTTGGGGAGAATGACCGTGGTGAGCAGCTTACAGCCTTGGAACGCTTGCGGGCCAATCGCTGTCACAGGTTTCCCTTGAATAGAGGACGGGATGTTGGTCGAAATGACGCTCCGGTCACAGTAGACGATGGAGACATTGCTCCCCTCGTCCTTGTAGTACAGCGCGCCGCCGGTCGTGCCGTCCGTGATCTTCGCGGTGTAGGTGATCTGATCCGCCGCCGCCGGAACCGGAAACAGCCCGAGCAGCATACCTAGAAGCAATATGACTGACATCCATCGTTTTTTCATCATTCGGTTTCCCCTTTCCATTCAGAACCTTTCGGAAATATTATCCCATGAACCGTACCGCCCGTCAAGTAGCAAAACCTCCCCCAAACCCGACCGCGGCAAATCGTGTCCGATTTTGCCGAAAACCTCTGAAATGTTCACAGAAAATTCATAGTAACGTCACGATTTTGCCATCTTTCTGCTTTATCATGATACCCGTACCCAAACTTCAGATAGGTACCTCCCATTTCTCCCTCTCCTTTACAACACACAGGAAAAGCCCCGACATCGACTGTCGGGGCTTTTTCTGCCTCAGGCAATCGCCCGGAACGGTAAGCCCTTTCACCCCTTCTGACTTTCCAGGTACTCATCGTAGGAAGTCTTCCGGTCGATCAACCGCCCGTCCGCGGTGAAGTCAAACACGCGGTTGCAGACCGTCTGAATGAGCTGGTGGTCATGAGACGCCAGGAGAACGTTGCAGCGCACCGCTTCCAGCCCCTTGTTCAACGCGGCGATGGACTCCAGATCCAAGTGGTTCGTCGGCTGATCCAACATCAGGACGTTCGCCCCGGAGAGCATCATCCGGGAGAGCATACACCGGACCTTCTCGCCGCCGGAGAGGACCTTCACCGGCTTATATACGTCGTCCCCCGAGAAGAGCATCCGGCCCAGGAAGCCCCGGAGATACGCCTCGTGAGGGTCGGAGGACCACTGGCGGAGCCACTCCACCAGGTTGTCGTCGCAGTCCTGGAAAAACTCGGTGTTGTCCTTGGGGAAGTAGGAGAAGGTGGCGGTCTGGCCCCACTTCACGGTGCCCTCGTCGGGCTCCAGCTCGCCGGCCAGAATTTTGAAGAGGGCGGTGTGGGCGTTCTCGTTGTCCCCCACGAAGGCGATCTTCTCGTCGTGGCCCACGATGAAGGACACCTTGTCCAGCACCTTCACCCCGTCGATGGTCTTGGACACGTCGGTGACAAAGAGGATATCCTTGCCCACCTCCCGGTCGGGGGAGAAGCCCACCCAGGGGTAGCGGCGGGAGGAGGCGGGCATCTCCTCCACGGTGAGCTTGTCCAGCAGCTTGCGCCGGGCGGTGGCCTGCTTGCTCTTGGACTTGTTGGCGGAGAAGCGGGAGATAAAGTCCTGCAATTCCTTGATTTTCTCCTCGTTGCGCTTGTTCTGGTTCTTCACCAGCTGCTGCACCAGCTGGGAGGACTCGTACCAGAAGTCGTAGTTGCCCACGTACATCTTGATCTTGCCGTAGTCGATGTCCACGATATGGGTGCACACGGTGTTGAGGAAGTGCCGGTCGTGGGACACCACGATGACGGTGCCCTCAAAGTCCAGCAGAAAGTCCTCCAGCCAGTTCACCGCGTCGATGTCCAGGTTGTTGGTGGGCTCGTCCATCATCAGAAGGTCCGGGTTCCCGAACAACGCCTGCGCCAACAGCACCTTCACCTTGAGCCGGGCGTCCAACGTCGCCATACTGCTGTCATGCAGCTCCGTGCCGATGCCTAACCCTTGCAGGATCCGGCTGGCGTCGCTCTCCGCCTCCCAGCCGCCTAACTCTGCGTACTCCTCCTCCAGCTGGCAGGCCAGAAGCCCGTCTTCATCCGTCATTTCCTCCTTCGCATACAACGCCTCCTTCTCCTTGCCGACGTCGTATAACCGCTGGTTGCCCATGATGACCGTGTCCATCACGTGGTACGCGTCGTAGGCGTTCTGATCCTGCTTCAGCACCGACATCCGTATGTTCGGCAAAATGCGGACCTCCCCCGTCGTGGAGTCCAGCTCCCCGGACAGGATCTTCAAAAACGTGGACTTACCCGCCCCGTTCGCCCCGATGATCCCGTAGCAGTTGCCGCGGAGAAACTGTAGGTCCACATGGGAAAACAGCGGTGTCCCGCTGTAATTCAAACTGAGGTTGCTCACTGTAATCATGCTTGCACGGCTCCTTTTCTTCCTAGGTGATCGGTAATCCTAGGCACTATCTTACCATACAATGGGAGAAAAAAACAGAGGCTTTTGGAAAATTTGTCCGGCTCTCCTTGCATATTCCACGCCGGAACGGTATACTGGACAAAAACAACGCCGGGAGGTGTCCTTTATGGCTGAAACGGTTCCATTGACCGTCATCGCCCGCTTGCGCGGGGACTTTAGCACCAAATTCGGCATCCCACGGCAGAGTGGGCTGGTCGAAGCGGTCCGCTCCGCCGTCGTGTTCGAACCGGAGTTCCGCAACCCGGACGCTTTGCGGGGGATCGAAGGTTTCTCCCACCTGTGGCTGCTGTGGGAATTTTCCCAAGCCCGGCGCACGGGTTGGTCGCCGACCGTCCGGCCTCCTCGATTGGGCGGCAATCAGCGTATGGGCGTCTTCGCGACCCGTTCGCCCTTCCGGCCAAGCCCCATCGGCTTGAGCTGCGTGCGCCTGGAACGGGTGCAGTGGGACGGAGAAAACGCGCCGGTCCTTCACGTGCTGGGCGCGGACCTCATGGACGGCACCCCAATCTTCGACATCAAACCCTACGTCCCCTACGCCGACGCCTATCCGGACGCTTCCGGCGGTTTCGCCAGCGTCCCAAAACAGCCCAGCCTCACCGTGGACTTCCCCGCGCCGCTCCTGGCCCTGGTGCCGGAAGAAAAACGCGCCGCGTTGACCGGCGCGTTAGCGCAGGACCCTCGGCCCCCCTACCAGAACGACCCCGCCCGTATCTACGGCCTGTCCTTCGCGGGCCTGGAAGTCCGCTTCCAAGTCGCGGGGGACCGCCTGACCGTATGTCAGGTGGAACGCGCCGAAAAATAAGTTGTAAAAACCCCCGCCTCTGTGCTATAATAGTGGTGTATGACCCCGTCCAAACGCCCTTTTGGGTTCTTTTTCTCCCGAGAAAAAGAACGCCGGCTTCCGAATGACTCCCGGCCCCTGCCACACCAAATCTGATCTTCGACTCCCCGCGCGACTTCCCCGTCATCCAAGTGGACCGGCCTTTCGTCGGCCCCGGCACGTAATTCACAAAAAGTTCATTCAAATCCAACCGCCAGCGCTATAATAAGAGAAGCAGCCGCGCCCAATACTGCCAAGAGATAGAAACGGAGGTCTTTCGATTGCCAACGAGAGTCTTGATCGTGGAGGACGACAGCAATATCGCGGAACTGCTGCACCTCTACCTGGAAAAAGAAGGCTTTGAAACACAAGTCGCACGAGACGGCGGGAAAGGTGTGGAGTATTTCCGTACCTACCACCCGAACCTCGTGCTGCTGGATATCATGTTGCCCATCATGGACGGCTGGGCTGTCCTGCGCGCCATCCGCGAGATGGATAAAACACCCGTCATTATGCTCACCGCTAAGGGCGAAACCGAAGATAAAGTCACCGGTTTGGAGGGCGGCGCAGATGATTACATCGTCAAACCCTTCGAAATGAAGGAAGTCCTCGCCCGCATCCACGCCGTCCTGCGGCGCAGCGGCGCGGAAGAGGATACCAGCGAAAAAAAACTCTCCTTCGATAAGCTGGTCATCAATCTGGACTCCTACGAGCTTCTGGTGGACGGACAGCGGATCGACACGCCACCCAAAGAATTGGAACTGCTCTACCACCTGGCCTCCTCCCCCAACCGGGTGTTTACCCGGAACCAGCTGCTGGACGAG
>CANDKT010000048.1 GCA_947385365.1 uncultured Bacillota bacterium
GGGGGGGGGGGGGGGCCCCCCCCCAATGGGGTGCGGGGCTAGCCCCGCCATTCGTCCCCAAAGCTCTTTTTGGTTCTTTTTCTCGCGAGAAAAAGAACACTTTCCAGTAACCGCCCCGCTCCAAATCGAAGCTCTACTTGTTGTGAAGCGTTCTTTTTGGTTCTTTTTCTTCCCAAGAAAAAGAACGCGCTCCGATGGAAGCTACCGTTTCCATCGGAGCGTTTCTGTTCCGAGAAGGCGTTCTCTTTCTTGAAAGAAAGAGAACCAGAAAGAACTTTTAAGAAAAATGTTGGGCTCCGCCCAAACCCGCCAGGGGCTCCGCGCCCCTGGACCCGCGCCAGGGGGCCAGCCCCCTGGACCCCGATGCCGCGTGACCTCAACGTGAGCAACATTTAAGACCGCGGTCGGTAACAATACCAAAACAATATACCTACACACAACCCTCCCAAAATATTACCCAAAGTAACCGGTAAAAGATTCCCCATCAAAAAACGCGCCACCGTCAGATTCGACAAACTCAAACCGTTCAGAGCCGCCAGCTCCGCATATGCGGGCGCAGATTTCGCTATCAAACCAGCCGCTATGTAATACATATTCGCAACGCAATGCTCAAACCCACATATCACAAAATACGCCACCGGCAGAAATGCACCCAGAACCCTTCCCGCCACATCCTTCCCGGACATGGCCATGATAACCCCTAACGTCACCAGCAGATTGCAGAAAAAACCCATCACCACAGCGTTCTGAACCGGAATCGCACACTTCGCCGCAGCTAAACGCATCGTAAACAACGCTAACTGACCTTCGGAGTAGTTCAACTGCCCGAACCCAGCACACCCCGCCGCTACCAGCAACGCTCCGGCAAAGTTCGACAGATATACGATCACCCAGTTCCGTACCATCTCCGTCCAGGTACACTTCCCATCCAAAACCGAAATGGAAATCAAACAGTTCCCAGTGAACAGCTCCGCCCCCGACGCTACCACCATCCCTAACCCAAACGGAAACAGCAGTCCGCAGACCGTTCGGGCCGTCCACGTATCTTTGATCCCATATATGGCCGTATTGGTCGCCGCACAGCCAAACGCAATCAATACACCCGCCAATATGCCTAACAAAATAAGCACCGAAACCGGCTTTTTGGTCTTCGCCGCGCCAATCTCCGCATACAAAGCCGTGACCTCTGACGGGTTGTAAAAGTTGGAACTCATACGCTTTCCCCTCCTCTTTCCTCATACCTCAGCCGCTGCCGCCGGAGCGGTCGAACGCACTGTAAAATTCCTTGGTCAAATCTATGAACGTCCGCGCCGCCGGAGACAAAAACCCGTTCTTCTTGTACACAATGGCCATTGGACAGGTCAAAGGCGGCTCCCCCAACGTGAAACACGCCAGACGATCCAAATACGATGTGCGCGAAACACCGCTCTCCTGCAAAAACGCAAACCCCATATTCTCCGCCGCCAGGTTGATGGCGGTCGTATTGTTGCTGGTAATCAAAATGTTCCGCGGCTCCACGTTGTGCAGCGAAAACACATTGTTCAGCAGCTTGCTCAGCCGCCAGTCCGCCGGAAGCATTATCAACCGTTCATTCTCCAACAACCGCAAGTCCGTGAAAGGCTGCGGATCAAAGTAAGTACTCTCCCTCCCCTCCAGCAAAGGGTGCATCCGGCTCCCTACCAGGAAAATATGCTCCCGCATGACCAGCTCGTAGGTCAGCTCCGTCAGGTCGTTCGGTATGTGCATAATACAAAAATCCGTCACGCTCTCCGACGCCAGCTCCACCAGCTCCGGGACCGGCGCTTCATGCAGGATCACCTGCACGTCCGGGAACTGCTTGGCAAAACGAGGCAAAATGTCCGGCAGCAAAACAGAACCCCGCCACGGTGATACCCCAATATGAATCGTAGGACGCTTCTTGTCTTGGAGATCCCGCAGATCACTGGTCAGTTGGCGATCCAAGTACGCTTGCCGTTCCAAGTAGGCGTAAAACACTTCCCCCGCGGGCGTCAGGCACAGCGGCATATGAGAGCGGTCCAGCAACGTCACGCCCAACGCCGACTCCAGCTTAGCCAGGTACTGGCTGAGGTAGGGTTGGGATAAATACAGCCGCTCCGCCGCACGGGAGATGCCCTTTTCCTTCACGATCGTAAGGAAATACTCCGGATTCTTGATAAACATAGACCGCACCTCCCCCTCCAGAACCGGCCCGGAAACAGACCGTCCCCCGGCTGGACCGCCCGTTCCGCTCCGTATCCCACCTCTCTTCTCTACATATTATACCATACTACTCCATATTTTGGAAGGACTTTTTCTTCAAAACGTCGAAATTTCAAATTTCTTGCCGAAATCTCCTTACAAAAGAAGAAAAATGTGTTATACTATTAGTACTACATCGTCCGCGGCGGCGCGTAACGGCCCCGGGACGGTCAGCTTACGGGAAAATAGATCAAAATTTAGGAGGTGCAAAACATTGTATCAGGTAGGAGCGTTGATCGTATACGGCGCCGAGGGCGTCTGCCGGGTGGAAAGCGTCGGCCCTCCGGCTATCCAGGGCGCGCAGAAGGGAACCGATTACTACACCCTCATCCCCCTGTACCGCAGCGGCAAAATCTTCGTTCCAGTGGACACCGCGGTACATACCAGACCCGTCATGACAAAGGAAGAGGCTGAAAATCTGATCGACCACATCCCATCCATCCCCGCCGAAGTCTATGAGAACAGCAGTCCCAGACTGCTCAACGAACGCTACCAGGCCCTGCTGAAAAGCGACAACTGCGTGGACCTCGTGCGGCTCATCCGGACCGTCCACGCCAAAGAACGCAACGCCGCTCGAAAAGGCCGCCGCTTGGGTCAGGTGGATGAGCGGAACATGAAACGGGCAGTCGAAATGCTCCACGGAGAATTGGCCGCCGCCCTGGATATGCCTATGGAAGAAGTGGAAAATTACCTCCGCCTCCGGATCGGCGCACTCGCCGATGCCTCCCCCGCCGAATCCTGAGAAAACCCGGTGCAGTTCAAGTGTACTGCACCGGGGTATTTTTCGCCTCTTCTTACCCGGAGACCGGTCATTTCTCCCGCTTGTAGTCCAAGATCACCGGCGTGACCCCCGGCGTCAAAGGCGCAAACGTGTAGCCCGCGTCCCGGTAGCCCTGGATGATCGACGGCAACGCCTCTACCGTCGTGGTCCGAGCCGCACTGTCATGGCTGAGTACCACCACCAGTTCCCGCCCAATCCCCTTCAGACAGTTGTCCCGGATAACCGCCGGGTCCAGAGGCTTCGCCGTCGCGTCCTGCGCTGAAGCGTTCCAGTCAAAGTACACAAATCCTCGCCGCGTCATCTCCGCCACGATCTCTTGATAAATCCCCCGGTCGTAGCCGTTGACGCTCCCGCCCGGAAAGCGGAACACCTGCGGGTAAATCCCCGTCACCTCGTAGATCCACTGGTACAGCTGGTAACAATCCTCCAAAAACGCCTCTACCGACGCGTAAATCTTCCGGTAGTCGTGGCTCCAGCTGTGCATGGCTAACGTGTGTCCCGCGGCTACGATGTCCCGCATACGCTGCTGGTCCTTCTGACCCGTCTTGCCTACTACAAAAAAGGTCCCCTTGACCCCTTGCTCCTCCAATACCGCCAGCACACGGTCCGTGTTCGGCGACGGGCCGTCGTCAAACGTCAGACATACCGTCTTCCCTCCGCTCACCGTCTCCCCCGTCCAGGGCTGCGCGTAAAAATCCGGGTAGAGCTGCGTATACTCCGGCACAACCCCTTCCGGCGACGCAACCGAGTACTCCTTCATCTGCTCAATGATCTGCTGCGCCTCCTCCAACGCCGCCTGGCCTTGCGCCAGACTCGCTTGAAGTCGCTCTACCTGCGCCGTCAGCTCCTGCTCCCGGACCGCCCCTTCCCGATACCGGCTCAAAAGCCACGCGCCTGCTTCCGCCGCTACGCCTAAGCCTACCAGCAGCAGAACTACAATTCCCCGCAACAACCATTTGCGCCACGTCCCGGTCTTCTTCTCGCGATGTAAAATTTCCCTCTCCATCTCTCTCAACCCCATGCTCTCTCCTGTGATGGAATCCTGGTACAGCGCCCGCCGGAACCGTGCCCCAATTCTATCCGTCTTCCTGAATCTACGCCCCGCGTTCGGAAGATACTGTGCCGCTCCCGTCCGCCGGACAGCATATCTAGTGTAACGCGCTTCTTGTCGAAAATCAAGGTCTATCTCAGATTGTAACCATTTGTAACGGTCCGCTCCCCCACCCTGTAACCACATTGTAACTTGACATTCTACTTCAAGTGTAGTATCACCTTATTAACTACATTTGAAGTGGAGTGATCTTTTTATGCGTTGGCTCCCTGATACCGAATTGGCCGTCATGAAAGCCCTTTGGGCTTCCGGACCCGATACTCCTCGCGCTGTCCTGGAACAAAACCTGGCCGAATACCACTGGGCCTCCAACACCATCAACACCTACTTGACCCGCCTGGTCGAAAAAGGCTTCGTCTCCGTCCGCCGGAACCGCCGGAATAACCTCTACTCCCCCCTCGTCGACCTGGAATCCTACCAAGCCTTCGACAGCCGGGCCGTTTTGTCCCGCCTGTACGGTTCGCCCCGGAACTTCGTGGCCGCCTTGGCCAGAGACGGGCTGGACCGTCAGGATTTGGAAGAACTTCAGGCTCTGCTCAACGAACTGAGCGGGGAGGATACTCATGCCTGACTTCCTGCCCACCTTGACCGCCTTGGCTACTCTGACCCTGGGCGGTTCCGCCGCGATCCTCGTCCTCTCCCTGGTCTCACGCTCCACCCGCTCCCGCTACGGGGCTAGATGGCGCTGCCTGGCCTGGTTGCTGCTGGGACTCCGTATGGCAATCCCCTTCCCACTCCTGCCCCAAGGCCAATCCTCCCCGCACACCCCCATTCAACTGCCCGCCCCCTCTGACACCCTCATCTTTACCCAACAGCCACCACAGCTCCCCACCTCTCCGCCCCAGAACCACACCAACACACCTCTTCCCACACTACCTCAGGAATCAAACGGTTCCCACTCCAGCACCCCCGCTCCGGAAACCCCCGCGGCACAACACTTCACGCTCTCCCTGGCACAAATCCTGCTCCTGGTATGGCTGGCGGGCGCGGCTGTCATGCTGCTGCGGACCTTATGGCTCCATCTGCGCTTTCTCCGCTACCTCCGCCGCTGGGTCTACCCGGTACAGAATGACTGCGCCGTACCTATATTTAACGAATTGGGAGACCAGCTCCATCTGGACCGCCGCCCCAGGCTGATGTACTGCACCGGACTGAAAACGCCTATGCTGGCCGGACTGTTCCGCCCCACTCTACTACTCCCCGATTCGCTTTCCAACGACGCTTTGCGCTACTCCCTGCTCCACGAATTGACCCACTTCCGACGGAAAGATATCTGGCTCAAAGCCTTGGCCCTCTGGGTCAATATCCTCCACTGGTTCAACCCCTTCGCCTGGCTCATGGTCCGCCTCGTCGAACGCGACACCGAACTCGCCTGCGACGACGACGCCTTGCGTCAGCTCCCACGTGCGGAACACGCCGCCTATGGTCAAACCATCCTCTCCGTTGCGGCCCGCCTGCAACAGAAAGAAACGCCTTAGCGTGCGGGGCCGTCTCCAACACGCAAAACAGAAAGGAAATCAACATGAAAGATTCACTTCCCCGCTCCCCCTTCTCCACCGCCCTCTCTGGCCCCGTCAGCGAAACAGAACTTCGCATTCGGAACATCCTCTCCGGTCCTAAAAAACACCCGCCCCTCCTTCTGGTCGCCTCCATGTGCGCTATGGCACTCCTCTGCGGCAACCTGGTTTCCTGCCAGAACTCCGAAGCTGTGGAGCTTAAAGATAACCGGAACGCCTCCATAACCGTCCCCGCCGAAGGCGTCCAGTCCAAGCCGGAAACAGTAAATTCCACGCTCACCGCTGAACTGGAACTCTCCATCACCCCCGAATCCCGCCTCGAAAACCCCTTGGCCTGCCTCACAGAAGAACAAACCGAACTGCTCCAAAACCTCCCCGCCGCTGAACTGCCCCGGCAATCCGTGATCCCTGGATACGCTACGCGTCAGGACTACTGGCGCGATATGCTGCTCCCCGTTGCCTACGACTCCGCAAACGACGTCTCCGTTTACTTCATCGTCAGCCCCGACAGTATGCCTAACGTGGGACCAAAGGTCTCCCCGGACCTGTTCGCCCTCGACCGGGACGGTATCGTTCTGCGCCACGGAAACCAAACCGCTTACTTCCCCCTGTGCTGGGACATCAACGCCAAATTCGGCGCCCCGCCCCTGCTCCTGACCGACGACCTGAACCACGACGGCCAGCTTGAAGCCGCCCTCGCCTTGACCTGGGCCGAAGGCACCGGCTGCTACTGCCAGTGCCTCTACATTTTCGACCTGGACTCCATGACCTACACGGTACCCGACTACAGCAGCATCCCGCTGAACTTCACCTACGATCCCGACGGTACAAGAGGAACCCTCTCCAGCGGCGAGGACAAATCCTTGCCCGTGGACCTGAAACGCTTGGGCGTCCCCTTCCAAGGCTCCGCCGAAGTGGGCAATCAGGTGACGTTCACCAACTCCGACGGGCAAATCACTTGCCGCCTGATGGTGGACTTCTCCTGCAATACCTTGGGCTACCTGTCCAGCGCGGAACTGCCGCTGGTCTACGAAAACGGCTCTTACCGCTTCGGCCCCGCCGCCGCACTGCGCGATATGCTCTAAAGGAAGGAGGACCCCTATACATGAACCCATCTGTCCCCCGTTCCCCCTTCTCCACCGCCCTCTCCGAAAACGCCCGCGAAACCGAACTTCGTATCCGCAACATCGTTTCCGGCCCCAAAAAGCGCCCGCCTCTCCTGCTCGTCGCCCTCATGTGCGCCGTCGCCCTCCTCTGCGGCAATCTGGTGTCCTGCCAGCAGCAGCCCAAGGAACCCACCCTGGTGATGGAGACCCAATACTACGACAGCTATAGCAACTACTTGGAGATCCCCACACTGACCCTCCCCGCCGGGGAGAAGAACCCAGCGGTAGAGACCATCAACGCCGCCCTCAACCAACTCCGGGAGGAATATGCTGGCCTTGCCTCCTGGACGGGAGGGAACGCTTGGGAGAATCACTGTCTGTTCTACCCCTCCACCACCGAACGCTATTTGAATCTGCTGTTCTTTCAGTCTGAGTTCACCACCGACCTGAACACGGGGCATGTGTTCTCCCTGGTCTATGACAAAAAGAATGGAAAACTGGTGTCCGCAGAGGACGCTCTGGCCTTGGCCGGGCTGAATGAGAAGGCTTTGCTGAATCAGGTCACTGAATGGGAGCAGGCTCGGCTGGACCGCGACTATCAGGAGTATGATTTTCAGATGGCTCTGCACAACCTGACCCTGGAGGGCTTCCGCATCAAGGCGGACGGTCAGCCTGTGTTCTACCTCGCCGGGCGGGTGGACGATGTGGACGGCTCCGTCAACGGGGCGGACCACCTGTACGTCTGGGAGGACCGGTCGGTCTCCAATTTCAAGGGAGAGTATGACAATTCCATCCCCCTGGTCCCCGCCGGGGAAACCGACCAGCTGGACCCGCCCCTCTGGAACCAGTGGTACTTTGCCGGTGGAGAACCAGCAGAGGGCTTCCTGCCCGGCCCGGTGAAGCTGAAAGCGAATCTAGGTTCCCTCCTCTCCGGACAGACTACGGCGGTCGATGCCAGCACTGGAGAGGAACTGTACATCGACCAACTACTAGCCCAGTCCGTCTTCCCAGAGACCCCCATTCGGATCGCCCGCTTCGCAATGCTGGACCTGGACCGGGATATGGACCAGGGAAACGATATGGTCCTCTGGCTGGAAACCGACACCGACCCCTGTCTGGCCTTTCTGGTCCTCCGCTGGCAGAATGGGACGGTGTACAGCTACACCCTCTTCCCCCGGAGCTTCAACAGCCTGAAAGCCGATGGAACCTTCGAGTTTTCCACCAGCGGGGCCTGCTTCGGCGTCAGCCAAATTCACTTCATCCCCGCCCTTCAGGAGGACGCGCCGGACGAACTGCACACCTGGCCCCTGGCCAGTCAGGAACCAGCGGACGATAGCTGGGGCAGCTTCGTCTGGACTCTGAACGGCACCCCGGCCAGCGAAACGGAGTTCCTCGCCGCCCTGGAAGAACAGCGGGCTAAAACAGACGCCCCTTGGCAGGACTTTACGCCGGAGAACCTCGCCGCCTTGCTCGCTTGAACCCTTTTGCCCCACAGGAAGGAGTTTTGTATGAAAAACCGCTCTGTCCCCCGCTCCCCCTTCTCCACCGCGCTCTCCGGAAACGCTCACGAAACCGAACTGCGTATCCGCAACATCGTTTCCGGCCCCAAAAAACGCCCGCCCCTTCTGCTCGTCGCACTCATGTGCGCCGTGGCACTCCTCTGCGGAAACTTGGTCTCCTGCCAGCAAAGTCAGACGGAAGAACCGGACGCTTCCCTCAACACCCCCCTGGCCGCGCCTGACACCGACAACTGGAAGGACGCCTTTCAGCAAGTCCTCCTGGGTCAAGCCAGCTTCCTCAACAGCGGCGGAAATCAAATGTTGAGCATTCACGACCTCACCCCCGCCGTCCCCGATTCCTCCGACCTCCATGCGCAAGCCCTCCGCTTCACCGTCCTGGACCTGGACGGCGACGATACCCCGGAAGCTGTCCTTTGGCTCGTCCTAGAAGAAAACGACAACGCTGGTTTCCTCATTCTTCGCTGGGAGTCCGGCTCCGTTCAGGGCTACTACCGGCCCTCCCGCACCCTGATGTCCCTCAAAACTGACGGCTCCTTCACCTGCCTCTCCGACTCGGCGGATTTTGGCTTTGGCTCCCTGGTCTTCGACGGCAGCCAGTGCAGAGAACAGTTGGACTACTTCCGCCCCTCACTCGATGACAAGATAAACTGCTTTGCAAGGCAGTTCGTCACTCCGTATTCCTCCGGAAGTCAGGAACCCTCTGACCTGTACCTCCCCATCGAACCAGAACAGTTCCAGTTGGCCGCAGACCTCCAAGCAAAAAAACCGGAAGTCTACTGGACCGAACTGACCGAGGAAAACATTTCCGCCGCCCTGGAAGAACCCAACAAATACCATGTGTACCACATAAACGCTACGCCTGACCAGACCTTGACCCTCCTGTGCCACACCACGACTGCCGATCAACTGGACCCCTCCCGCCCCAACTGCGACGCTTACCGCTATATCCAAGTGTTCGACGGAACCGAACTGCTCCAAACCATCTCTGAGGATACCGTTGTACAAGACGATTCCCACCTCTTCGAGGGCTTCCTTTCCGTCGACGGCCTGGACGTTCGGGACGTGAATTTCGACGGCGCGCCCGACTTCGGCATCCTCTGCGGCCTCTCCTACAACGGCCCTATGTACTGGTTCCTTTGGGATGAGCAAACCCAACAGTTCCGCCCCGGCTTCTTCTCCGCACTGGAACTGACCGTCAATGAGGATACCCAACTGCTTATTGACTCTTGGCGTGACGGCCTGGCCGCCCGCTTTCAAGATACCTACCGCTTCAAAACCCCTTGGGAACGCGAGTTGGTGGACCACCGCCAAGTCGAGTTTCCCTGAACCTAGATAAGGAGAATCTTTCATGAACGAATCCCTCCCCCAAACCCCCTTCTCTACCCCGCTCTCCGGAAACACCCGCGAAATGGAACTCCGTATCCGAAACATCGTCTCCGGGCCTAAAAAACGCCCGCCGCTCCTCTTCATCGCCTTGATGTGCGCGTTAGCGCTCCTCTGCGGAAATTTGGTCTCCTGCCAAACGACCAACGCCGCCGACAGCGAACCAATCCCAGACGCATCCCTGGACCCGGTTCCGGTTTTGGAATCCGGCCTGGACTGCACCCCTGACCTCAACCAAAACGGTATCCCTGAAACTTTCCGCCTGTCCGAGGAAGAAGACGGCGACCTTATGCTTGAAGTTTGGGAAAACGGAGAGGTCATCCTCCGCGAACCCGGCGAGTTCGATTACCCGAAAGCGGTATTCCTTTACACCTTGGACGGCGTGGACTACCTCCTGCGCTACCGGAACTGGGTTGAACAGGGCAACTATTACTATGGCTACGACCTCGCTTCCTTCGGCGGCCAATTCGAGGAAACCGTTCAGTCCAGCCGCGTGGACTTCGACCTCAACTTCGGCACGCCCTACCATAAGGACTTCGACCCCGAAGCAATCGCGGACCTTGTGGCTCAGGTCAACGACCTGTTCCAAAACTGCCGCCTCCTGTTCTGCACCAACCCTGCACTGCTGGCAGACTTTGAACAAAAAGGCCGCCTGGAAGACAACTTGAGCTGGCTGGACTGTGAACGTTTCACCCGTGACCCTCAAAAATCCCTGCTGGATAACCTGAAGGACTTCCGAGCCGCTATGCCGCCCGACTGGACCCCTCCAGCCCCCCAAACAGACGCTTCCCTGCCCATCCAGCAACCACTGGACATGATCTTTTGCAGCGGCGCGGGCGCTTGGGCCACGGAACTGACCCTTAATCCCGACGGCTCCTTCACCGGCCTGTTCGAGGACTCCGATATGGGCTCCAGCGGCGACGGCTACCCCGAAGGTACTCGCTACGTCTGCAACTTCCACGGCTCCTTCCACAATTTCGCCCAGCTCTCTGACGCCTCCTGGTATATGGAGCTGGAAGAGCTTGTCCTGGACACCGGTATGGATATCGGTGAAACGGAACTCGCCGACAACGTCCTCTATGTCTCCAGCGGCCCCTGTGGTTTCGACGACGAAGACGGCGAACCTTTGCCAATCGGCGCGCCGTTCCTCTTCTACACCCCCGACGCCGCCGGGCTGCATCCTGGTTCCGAGCTGTACGGCGCGTCCGAGTTCTGCTCCTGGCTGCCCGACCGCCCCACCTTCCTCCACACCGACGCCTTGGAATGCTACGGCTTGAACAGCTTGTCCACCGGCCGCGGCTTCTTCACCTGGTAACTGCCGAAAGGAGATCCCTATGAACCTATCTGCCCCGAAAACCCCCTTCTCTACCCCGCTCCACGGAAACACCCGCGAAACTCAACTCCGTATCCGCAACATCGTTTCCGGCCCCAAAAAACGCCCGCCTCTCCTACTCGTCGCGCTTATGTGCGCCGTCGCCCTCTTCTGCGGCAACCTGGTCTCCTGCCAGCCTGCCCAAAAACCACCAGACCCTTCCCTGCCAGACCAGTCCCTGCCCGGCTCAACGCCAGACCCCGCCCTGCCCGACGACCTGCGTTCCCAAATCGAAACGCGCCTGCAAACCTTAGGCGACGGGACCTTTGCCCAACTGCTCCGTCAGGATATGGACCACGCCCTACCCGCGGACGGCTTCCAGAGCAACGAGTTCTGGACCTGGACCGACAGCGCAACTATGGCCTTCTGCGCCCTGGCCGGAGAAGAACAAAAAGACTGCGTCCTCGTCTACCTCTACCCCGATACCCCGGAAGAAGAACGCCTGGAATATGTTCTTCTCAGCCCCGACCTTTGGAACGCAATCGTCCAGAACTACCACCACGACGGTACAGTAGATCAGGAGATGCTCGCCCGCGTCCGGCCCCAGATCGACGCCCTCACCGAACGGCTCTGCCGCGATATGGCCGAAAGCGGCCCCGCTTTCGCCGTCACCAGCGGCGAAGTCGTGGACTTCAACCAGCTCTACCGCTACGACAATCTGAGCTTCTCCCCCGGAACCGCCTACCTGTATTCCCTGGATATCGCCCTCTCCGGCGCGGACCTCAGCCAAATCTTTATGGCCGGCGGAATTTGGGTGGACAGCGAAGGCCGCCTGCGCGACAACTACTCCATCGCTTACGCCGCTATCCTTGAGGAAAACGGCGAGATCACCAAAACCGTCTTCCTCTCCGGAGACGCCGTCTCCGTTTGGGGCTACAGCGAGGACGGACAAGACGAATTTCGCTTGGCTACTGAATCCGTCCTCCAAAACTTGGACGACGGCGGAACGTACTGACCTTCCGCAGAAAGGAACCCGCTATGAACGACAAAATCCCACGCTCCCCCTTCTCCACCGCCCTGTCCGGCTCCGCGCGGGAGACCGAAGACCGTATCCGAAACATCTTTTCCGGCCCTAAAAAACGACCCCCTGCCCTGTTCCTGGCACTGATCTTCGCTGTGTGCCTCCTTTGCGGAAACCTTATTTCCTGTCAGGCCCCCGAGTCAACGCAACCAGACGCCAGCGTCTCCCAACCCTGGGACGACCCGGATTTAGCCGATGATACCGCCCGCTGGATGCTCTACTGGGAGGAAGTCACCCCTAAACTGTTCGCTCAACGGGAAGACTACGACCCCGAGTACAGTGATGGCGAAATCCTCCTCACCCAACAGGGAAACAGCCTCAACCTCCTCCTGGCCGCCTGGACCCCCGGCGCGCACGTCGGCGGCTGGCGGAACTTGCTGCTGGGAACCTTCGACCAAGACGGCGAACCCGTCGATTTTTACGAGCTTCGCGGAGACTCCGGCCTGTGGTCCTCTTGGGAAGAAAACGGCGTCCTGCACCTGCTGTGCTGCAACACATCCAATAACCACGGCTGGGAGACCAGCACAGCCCCTATGTACTTCCGCTTCGACGGCAAAACTTTGGAGTCCGTCGAACAGACGCCTCAGACCGGTTGGAAACAGCTGGGAAACGTCCCCCAATCGCTCTCCCAATGGGCCGATTGGGGCGACCACAAGTACCTGCCTCGCCCCGGCGTGATTGACGTCTATCAGCGCACGGACGGCTGGGACAACACGGACCCCGCTTTCCAGAACGTTCCCCAATGGGAATATTTGGGCGTCGTTCACTTCTCCGAACGCTCCGCTGACCCCGTCCCCGCTCCGGTCCACTCCGCCGCACGGGACTATATCGACGCCGCTGTACTTCAAGACATCCCCGCCGCTGGGTCCCCCATTCTCCGCCTGGAACAGAAAGCGGAATGGGACGATTTTTCGCTTCTCTCCTGGTCTCCCGATTGGCGCGACAAAGAAAACTTGAAGCTGACCGCCTGGGACCTGGATTATGGCGACCCCGCCCGCGACGGAAGCTATGTGGGCCACTCCCATTTGCTCTTCGCTCAGAACGGCGACAAGTACACCTTCCTTACCCCGTTCTACGACCACAACGACCCCATCTATGGCGACGCAGAACCCGGCTTGCTGGCCGGTCTGTCCCCCTACAACTGGTACGCCGTCGAAGCGCTCTATGATTCCGGATTCCTCACCGCCCGCCCCAAATTGGCCGATATCTTTACCAAAGTCCCCGCGCCTCTTCAAGCCTGGTCTTTGGCCGCAGAGACTCTGGAAACCACCGAGAATCAAAAAGTCTGGCTGCACCTGGAGGATGACTATTACTGGGTCACAGATCTAGGTCTGGCACATCAGCTCCTGTCTGACAGCTTCCCACCCTTCGCCGAAAACGCCCTCTGCCTGGAATCTATGGAACCTGTCCGCTTCGTGATCGAAGAACCCGGTTGGTTGGGCGTGTACGCTCTGGAAACTTCCCGCTTCCAAAGCGGCAAGTGGGAAAAACAAGAAACTCTGCTGGCCTTCTTTGAAATCGCCTCCTTCCGCTCCTTCCAAACCTGCTGGCGCATCTGCCCCGAGTCCGAAGTCTCCGACATCGAACAGGCCGCCCGCGCCGCTTACCACGGCCTGCTGGACTACGAAGTCGCCCTTTGGGACCTGAGTTATTACCCCTACACGTCTACCGCCTACGGTCCAGGCAATTACGACGGCGTGTTCACGGCGCAAGGCTCCGAGGAACTCACAGACGGCTGGCGGGAGTGGGGCGACCGCTATGAAGCAACCTTCCAGCACAGCGGTCGAAACGGCCGCTTCTGCATCAGTCTGGACACCACCCGCCGCCTCCCCACCACCCGAGGCGCGAAACTGGGCGACAGTCGCGAACGTGTCCGCGCCCTCTACCCCGAACTTCGCGCCGGAAATTACCCCGGCCTGGATGGCGACTACCTCTGGTACTGCGCCGGAGAACCGGAGTCCCATTCCAGCCTGATCTTCTTCTTCGAAAACGACGCCGTCAGCCGCCTGCTCCTCAACGCGCCGCTGAATTTATTGCCGTCCTGAACTATCCTGACAATTCTACCAAAAATTTCCCCGTTTCCTCTTGCCTTTTTGAAGCAAACCGGTTATACTGGGAACAAGAAACGACGCTGGACCTTCCGGCTGTTTCCCGCCGGAATCACCGGCATCTCTCCCTCAACGCGTTTCAAGACCCCGCTCCCGCAGGTCCCAGAAACGCTACCAGAAGAAAATTTAGGAGGAAATGTGTTATGAAAGTTGCAATCTTCGGCGCCGGCACTATGGGCAGCGGTATCGCGCAGGTCTTCGCCGCCAAAGGCCACACCGCTCTGATGTACGCCAGCAGCGTGGCTTCCGCCCAGCGGCACAAGGATAACTTGGCCAAGTCCCTGGCCAAACGCGTGGCGAAGGGCAAAATGACCCAGGAAGCTATGGACGCCCTGCTCGCCAACGTCCTCGTGGAAGAAAAGTCCGCCGCCGCCGACGCCGACCTCATCATCGAATGCGTCAAGGAAGACATGGTCACCAAAAAACAGCTGCTGGGCGAACTGGACGAGATGTGCAAGGAAGGCACCATCTTCGCCTCCAACACCTCCTCCCTGTCCATCACCGAGATCGCCTTGGGCCTGAAACACCCCGTCATCGGAATGCACTTCTTCAACCCCGTCCCCAGCATGAAGCTCATCGAAGTCATCCGCGGCGCGAATACCACTCAGGAAACCTTCGACTTCATCTTCAACCTCTCCAAGGAAATCGGCAAGGAACCCGTCGAAGTCGCCGAAGCTCCCGGCTTCGTCGTCAACAAGATCCTCATCCCCATGATTAACGAGGCCGCAGACCTGCTCTACACCGGCGTCGCCTCCGCCGAGGGTATCGACACCGCTATGAAACTGGGCGCGAATCACCCGATGGGCCCCCTGGCTTTGGGCGATCTGGTCGGCTTGGACGTCTGCCTGGCCATCATGGACACCCTCTACAACGAAACCGGCGACCCCAAATACCGCGCCTCCCTGCTGCTGCGCAAAATGGTCCGCGGCGGTATGCTGGGCCGTAAGTCCGGGAAGGGCTTCTTCGACTACAGTAAATAAACGCCCCCCTTCAAGACGCGCTCCCAGGGTCCTGCCCGGAGCGCGTCTTTCCCCTGAAACGTTCCCCCCTGCCCCTGCAAAAAATTTTCCGTCTTGCCTCGCCGCTTTCGTTGGTATCACTTTTGTACAAATTTAACAGAAAAAAACTGTATAAATTGCCAGGAATGTCCCCCTTGCGCCCAGAAGCGAAAACGGCTATAATCTTAACAGCTAATTTAACCCCTGCCTCGTGGAACGGTGCGCCGCAACAGCGGGAATCAGTCCCTGCGTTGCACTTTTTTCGGTTTTTCCTTGTTAAAAATCTAACAAAGACGCCCGGCGTCCTGCCCGGACCGCGCCCGCCACACACTCAATGTGACCCCGCGTAATTAAAACTAGGAGGACTGCAAAATGGATTTTCATCTGACGAAACAGCAAGAGATGGTCCGCAAAATGTACCGCGAGTTCGCCGAAACTGAGGTCAAGCCTCTGGCCGAGGAGATCGACGAGGAAGAACGCTTCCCTATGGAGACCGTGGAGAAGATGGCTAAGCTGGGCATGATGGGCATCTACTTCCCCAAAGAGTACGGCGGCGCCGGCGGCGACGTCCTGTCCTACGCTATGTGCGTGGAAGAGTTGGCCAAAGTCTGCGGCACCACCGCCGTCATCGTCTCCGCCCACACCTCCCTGTGCTGCGCCCCCATCTTTGAGCATGGCACCGAAGAGCAGAAGAAAAAATATCTGCCCGACCTGCTCAGCGGTAGGAAAATCGGCGCGTTCGGCCTCACCGAACCCGGCGCCGGTACCGACGCCTCCGGTCAGCAGACCACCGCGGTCCTCGAAGGCGACCACTACGTCCTCAACGGCACCAAGTGCTTCATCACCAACGGCACCGTGGCGGAAACCTTGGTCGTCTTCGCCATGACCGATAAGTCTAAGGGCAATCACGGCATCTCCGCCTTCATCGTCGAAAAGAGCTTCCCCGGCTTCTCCGTCGGAAAACACGAGAAGAAAATGGGTATCCGCGGTTCCTCCACCTGCGACCTGATCTTTGAGGACTGCATCGTCCCCAAGGAAAACCTGCTGGGTAAAGAAGGCGGCGGCTTCAAGATCGCCATGATGACCCTCGACGGCGGCCGTATCGGGATCGCCGCGCAGGCTCTGGGCCTGGGCGAGGGCGCAATCAACGAGGCCGTCAAGTACACCCAAGAGCGCGTGCAGTTCAAAAAACGCTTGAGCCAGTTCCAGAATACCCAGTTCCAACTGGCCGATATGCACACCCGTATGCAGGCCGCCCAGTACCTGGTCTACGCCGCCGCTATGAAAAAACAGAACCATGAGCCCTACTCGATGGACGCCGCGATGGCTAAGCTGTTCGCCGCTGAGTCCGCCTCCGACGTGACCCGCCGCGCCGTCCAGCTGTTCGGCGGCTACGGCTACACCCGCGAGTACCCCGTGGAGCGCATGATGCGCGACGCCAAGATCACCGAGATCTACGAGGGCACTTCCGAGGTTCAGCGCATGGTCATCTCCAGCCACCTGGGCGTGAAATAAGATAGGAGGCAGATTGAAATGAAAATCATTGTTTGTGTCAAGCAGGTCCCCGATACCTCCGGTAAGGTGGCCGTCAACCCCGATGGTACCCTGAACCGGGCCTCCATGGCCGCCATCACCAACCCCGACGACCTGAACGCCGTTGAGGCCGCCCTGGTCCTGAAGGAGCAGACCGGCGCCGAGGTGATCGTCGTCTCCATGGGCCCCCCGCCCGCCGAGGGTATGCTCCGCGAGGTCATGGCCCGGGGCGTGGACCGCGCCATTCTGGTGTCCGCCCGTGAGTTCGGCGGCTCCGATACTTACGCCACCTCCCAGATCCTGGCCGCCGCTATCGACAAGATCGGCGTGGACAAGGACGACATCGTGATGTGCGGCCGTCAGGCCATCGACGGCGACACCGCCCAGGTCGGCCCCCAGATCGCCGAGAAGCTGGGCCTGCCCCAGGTGTCCTACGCCGCCGAGATCACCAAGGAGGGCGACACCATCACCGTCAAGCGGATGCTGGAGGACGGCTACATGACCATCAAGGTCAAGACCCCCTGCCTCATCACCTGCATCAAGGAGCTGAACACCCCCCGCTACATGAGCGTGGGCGGCGTCTACGAGTGCTACTCCAAGCCCTATGAGATCTTCGACTACAACACCCTGAAGGATCATCCCTTCATCGACAAGGACACCATCGGCCTGAGCGGCTCCCCCACCAACATCCTGACCTCCTTCACGCCTCCCCAGAAGGGCGCCGGCATGATGCTGGAGGGCGCCGACAAGGCCACCTGCGACAAGCTGGCCGGCATCCTGGCCGCCAAGCATATGATCTGAGAAGGGAGATAGAAGAATATGTCTACTTTTAATAGTTCCGACGTCGCCGCCTTCAAGGGCGGAGTCTGGGTATTCTGTGAGCAGCGCCAGGGCAGCATGATGCCCACCTCCTTCGAGCTGATCTCCGAGGGCCGCAAGCTGGCCGACGAGCTGGACACCAAGCTGTACGGCATCCTGCTGGGCGACGGCATTGAGGGCATCGCCAAGGAGCTGGGCGGCTACGGCGCCGACGGCGTGTACGTCTGCGACCACCCCCTGCTGAAGAACTACACCACCGACGGCTACACCAAGGTCATCTGCGACGTGATCGAGGAGTACAAGCCCGAGATCATGCTCATCGGCGCCACCAACATCGGCCGCGACCTGGGCCCCCGCTGCGCCGCCCGCCTGCACACCGGCCTGTGCGCCGACTGCACCCACCTGGACGTGGACATGGGCATCTACAAGGACTTCCTGAAGGAGAACTCCACCCTGGCCCCCGAGCGCATCGAGGCCACTAACAGCGCCGTGGTGCTGGGCGAGAAGCACGATGTGTCCCGCGACCTGAAGATGACCCGTCCCGCCTTCGGCGGCCACCTGATGGCCTCCATCATCTGCCCCCGGTTCCGTCCCGCCATGGCCACCGTCCGTCCCGGCGTCATGAAGAAGGCCGCCTTCGATCAGGCCAAGGCCGACGCCTGCGAGATCATCAAGCCCAAGTTCTCCCTCACCGAGGCCGACATGCAGACCGAGGTCGTCGAGGTCGTCAAGGCCGCCAAGAAGCTGGTGGACCTGATCGGCGCCGACGTGGTCGTCTCCGTGGGCCGCGGCATCTCCAAGGACGTGGAGGGCGGCATCAAGCTGGCCGAGGAGCTGGCTGAGGTCCTGGGCGGCGTCGTGGGCGGCTCCCGTGCCACCATCGACTCCGGCTGGCTGTCCGCCG
>CANDKT010000049.1 GCA_947385365.1 uncultured Bacillota bacterium
GACATCAAGGATATCTGGGAGCAGGGCGGCAGAAAGTACGTTCTGGAAGAAAAAGAGTACGATGTCATCTACACACCCCCCGCCGACCACGAGCATAAGTATGAGTGGAAATCCGATGCGGATGGTCACTGGCAGGTCTGTACAAACGAAGATGGCAAGTGTGACAAGCCCACCACTGACAAAGCAGCGCACAATTACGGCGATGACAATATCTGCGATATCTGCGGATATGAGCGCACCGTGACACCCGCCACTTACATTATTACCCTCGATGCCAACGGCGGCACAGTAGAAACCACTACCCTGACCACGAATGAAGAGGGCACGCTGGCTACTCTGCCCACGCCCGCCCGCAGCGGCTACACCTTCAATGGCTGGTTCACCGAGGCTACCGGCGGAACTCAGATCACCTCTGACACTAAGTTCACCGCCAACAGCACAATCTATGCCCACTGGACGTCCAACGGCGGCGGCGGTGGAGGCGGTGGAGGCGGTGGCGGCGGAAGCACTACCTACACCATTACCGCCCCTTCCAAAGTCGAACACGGCAAAATCTCCGTCAACCGTACCAGCGCAAGTCAGGGCTCTACCATCACCATTACCGTTACCCCTGACGAGGGCTACGAATTGGGCTCCTTGATCGTCAAAGATTCCAAAGATAAGGAAATCACTTTGACCGATGCAGGCAACGGCAAATATACCTTCAAAATGCCCGCAGGCAAAGTCACCGTCAGCGCCGAGTTTAAACAAACCGGCAGCAGCAGCGGCGATAAGGATTGCTCCAAGGACGAGAATTGCCCCGTTTCTAAGTTTACCGATGTCAACGTAAACGCTTGGTACCACGACGGCGTCCATTATTGCCTCGAAAATGGCATGATGACTGGCTACGGCGACAATATCTTCGCCCCCAACGACAAAACTAGCCGCGCTATGATCGCCACTATCCTGTGGCAGCTGAACGGTAAGCCCGAAGCAGATCGCTCCGTCCAGTTCGACGATGTGGCCTCCGGTACTTGGTACGCTAACGCAGTCCGCTGGGCCGCCTCCAATCAGGTCGTCAGCGGCTACGGCGACGGTCGCTTCGGCCCCGATGACCCCATCACCCGTGAGCAAATGGCCGTCATGCTCTATAGCTACGCGAAGTCCAAAGATTACGACACAACCGCGAAAGGCGACTTGGATTCCTTCCCAGACGCCAGCGCTGTGTCTGACTGGGCTAAGGATGCTATGAGTTGGGCCAACGGCGCAGGCTTGATCGCTGGTAATACCAACGGCCAACTTAACCCCAGCGGTAACGCTACCCGCGCCGAAGTCGCTACCATCTTGATGCGCTTCTGCGAGAACGTTGCAAAGTAATCCCTGAAACCCTTTCTATTCGCATACCCAAGGAAGACCCGGGCAGCGGCCTTACGGCCACGCCCGGGTCCTCCTTTTGCTTGCCCCCTTCAAAAAATATTACGCCCAATACGGAGATCAGGACGACTTGATCTCTATCGGAACAATTGGACTCATTAAAGGAATCTCTACCTTTAAACCAGAAAAAAATGTCCGGCTGGCTACCTACGCCAGCCGCTGCATCGAAAATGCTATCCTCTCATAGCGGCTTGTAACCGCGACCGTGTTGTAAAACAAACGTCGGATGAGGAAATGTGGAGCGTGTTTGGACGTATCGGAAATAATACCCTTATTATGGCTCGATATGTCAACAAAACCGTTGTCTATGCCCCGCTCTATATCCTTAGCTTTCACCTCGTTCAGCCCCATACAATACTCGAAGCTGAAAAATTCAATATCAAATACAGCAGCTTCTCCCAAATCAATAACGTTCCAGATAGACTTCGCTGGTGCCGCTATAAGCTCGGATTGCGACAGCGGGATGTCGCTGACTATATCGGAATTGATCGCATAACTTACCTCCATTATGAGTCCTTTTCTCAGGACTACTACCCAATCGAAAATATGCTTAAACTATCTGCCCTGTTTTCTGTTCCAGTTGAACAGCTCCTTGACGACTATAACTTGTTCCTCTTCCGTAACCAAGGACTCCAAATTAAAAAAATGCGCAAAATGAAAAATATGTCACAAAAACAATTCTCTGCCTTTTTGGGTGTCCCATTCGGTACACTCCAGCAATGGGAGCAAAATAGAGTGATAATGTTTAAAAGTTCATGGGAAAAAATGATGGAAAAAATTGACCCGATTACTATACCAGAATAATCTTTGCCAAACTATTACAAAAACCCCCTCCGAATTGTTGTCCGGAGAGGGTTCTTTTTTCAAAAGTTAGATCGCTTGCTCGTACAAGATCGAACCATATTAAGTAATCTTACCTTCTGCTCTACGGGCATCTCCATGCCATTCACCATCTCTATGACTGCTTGAGCATGAACATTAGCTACCTTTTTCGTTAGCTCACTTCGACCAATATCGCACTCCGGATAGTGCAAAACAATAATATTAACCCCTCCCTATATGCGCTACTTTATACCCAATATCTCCAAAACCATAGTATGCTGCTTGCTATCGCTAAGATAACAATATATATACAAAAAAGGGCTGACTTTCATCAGCCCTTGATTTTGCCACTAAACGTTTTCTTCTACTTCACATATCCACGCAGGTACGCTCTTTCCACAACCATACCAGCAGTCATACTCAGGCTTATACAAAAAATCCCCAGTAAGCTCATATGGCGCGTAACCTTCTGCCGTCGGCGTTACTCTCAATTTCCCTCTAAACGCCTTGTATCCCTCAACTTCTATCATTCCATTTCCTCCCTCTATTAGTTCTTGCCCGTCGTTCCAAAACCACCGCGGGCAGTATTCCCCAGCTCTTCTACCTGTTCAAACATCAGTTTTGGCTGATGCTCCATAATGCGAAATTGACAAATTCGATCCCCTACATGAATCTCTGTATCACGTATGGCAAATGCCGGAAAACACCATTCGTCTGTATCTCCGCAATAGCTCTCGTCAATCAAACCCATGCTGTTCCCTTGAATCACTCCGAAGTTCTTAAACGTGGAACTCCGTGGGATTACGTGCGCTTCATAGCCAGCAGGAAGCTGCATGGCTATCCCTAAACGAATCAGCTTGAACTCGCCGCGCTTCAGCTTAACCTCCTCCGCCGCGCTTAGATCAATCCAATCCGACTTCCCTTCTACATAGTCAAGTTTCTTAACCTTGTCGCTGAGATATTTGACTTTGATTGTTTGCCTTGAGGTATCCTTAAACCTCTCCGCTCTGCAAGCAATGGCACGTAATCCGTGGTAGCAATCATTGCAGAGTTGGATTCCTTTCCATCCATCAAAAGTAATTGCTACCGCACACCCGCTTTCATACCCCCCATCTAACCGGAACTCCTTCATTTTACAGTTGTACGGGTCTTTTATCATCCTCCCGCAAGAATCACAAACATAAACCTTTGCCATTTTTTTGACCTCCGTTTTCTTTTAACTGCGCCCAAAAATACGGTGCTTGATATAAAGCCCGCAATGACACATCCCTTCCTCCATTTCGCGGAACTCCCTGCACATACATTTTGTATCAGCATTCCTGACTAAGGAACATGGACAGTAGCCGGAATTGGCTTTCAGCCTTTCCTTCACTTCCTTCACATACTCCTTGTCCGGGTTAAGTGTAATATCAATCTCCATCAGCTTATCCTTTCTGCAAATTGATTGCTCGAAACTAGCGTTACACCCAGAACTTCATCGTAAATTGGCTCCAGACCGGGAACATAACGCCCATACTTCACAATAATATTCCTGTACTTCGACAGTGCCGAAATCTCTTCCTTGATCTCTTGCGGATAGTAGCCGGTGTATATCACAAATGGCGCGGATATCCCGCTCTCCCGGAACAGCTTGACCAAAGAGATCACTTCCTTAATCTGCACAATCGGTTCCAGTCCGCCTATTACTACAGCCTTCGTGATCGGATCTCGATCAAATGCTCGCATTAGTGCCCCATCCGGTATATCATATATTTTTGCTTGGAGCAGAGGCGCGTTTTGACACGCCCCCGCTTCCAAACCACTCTCCTTGCAGCACTTAAAATCACAGAAACTCGACGCAAGAAATAACGACGGCTCTTTATAATTCGTGAAATCCTCCGCCGTGACACCCCTTACTCGCACTACATTACCTCCGGCTTCGTCAGCACGCTATACCACTTCCTGCTCGAAAACTCCCGCTTCCGGACACTTTGATAGCTGCTGACCGGAGTGTAAAACCCAACAACTCGCGCATATGTGTCAGCCACCGGCCCACCACAGATGGGACACTCTTTCGTCCCAATGAACGCGTGCTTGTCCTTGCACACCGAAACCTTCGCCGTGAACGCAAAGTATATCACTCCGCTCGCCGCTACATAGTTCAACATATCCCACGCCGTCTCTTCGTTCGGAAAACGGCTCTCTATGTCTATGTGCGCAATACACCCGCCTCCGCACTTCTTATCAAACAATGAACCAAGTCGGCACTTCTCCTGAATCGTACACTTCTCCATCAGCGGTATCCACTGGTTCGAGTAAATGAAGTACTTGCTCTGCTCAAAAAGCAAATTGTCCGCCGCGCAAATGACCCCTGCACAGTTTTCCGCCGGGATCATCTCAAGATTGAAGGAAAAATCACACGCGAAATTGTCCTTGACCTCGTTGATCGTGTCCAAAATCGCTGAAGCAAATTGTACCGCCTCTTGCGAGTACCTCTTATACCCTAACTCGTCTTCCTCAATCAATCCAAATAAGTCCATGACTTCATAGACCCCTATCGCCCCTATCGTGCAAAACTGCTTCTCTAACTCTACGGCCCCATCTTGATAGTTCGGAAGCAGCCCCTTCTCGATATTCCGCTTTATAATGCTCCGCATGGATGAGAGCGCTTTGCAGTTGAGCTGTACCCGATCACGCAAAATCTCCAGGTATTTGCTCCGCTTGAACTTGCTTTCATACGCAATCCGTACCAGATTGATCGTGCTGACTCGGCACGACCCTACGCTTAACGCCGTCCCTCCAATCGAATTGATGAACGCGTCCAGCTTCTTCGTGTCGCTCAAGAGCCGACAGCAGTTGCTCAATACCCCAATGTTATCACTGACAAAAAAGTTCGAGTCAGACCACTCCATATTATGCCTGCTCGCCCACTTCGCAAATTCTTCGTCTTGGAATTTCTTGTCCTTGTAATACAGCGAAAACGTCAGCACCGGGAACGTGAACATATTCTCCTTCCGTACCTCGCTGACTACCTCCATGAAAACCTTCTCTACCTCTATAAACTCCTCTATGTGGTCAATCGCTAACTCCCCGTTCGGGAAAACAACCCCCCCAAACAAAGACTCCAAATAGGGACGGTCAAAAATCGATATGTTCGTGAACGCGCTCTGGTCTATGCGCAAAAACGGTTGGTTCAACCGATAGATGAACTTCTGAAACTGCTGGCGTAAGTAGTAGTCCGGCGTCTTCATGTAAAAACCTTCCTCCGAATCCCGCCTCCAAAAATACCACGCCCATATCAGCGCGTTCGGAAGTCCTACCGCCCCAGATTGCCGGTTCGATAGAAACGACACGAACTCAATCAAGTCGTCAAAGTACGTCGTTAGATGCTTCGGAGGCTTGTTATTATAACTGTCCAGAAAAAATAACCCCTCCGTCGCTAAACGAGTCAGATCATTCGCCCAACAGTATGGGAAAAAACTCGACGTCGTACTGTCGTTCAAATAAAAACCCTTGCTGAACTCTTGCTCTAACCATTGCTTCGCTGTGCGTAAACCCCACTGCTTCTTAATTGTATGGAAAATCTTGTTCAGCGCAAAGAGCTTGTCTTCGCTCTTCCCCTTCTCCGTCATAAAACTGCGAATGTCTTTGTGGTTCGCATTCGCGTTCGGATCTACAGAAGCGTCCGCCAACGTCTCCTTGTCCACAAACTTATCTATAAATTCCGAAAAATCAAGCTGGCTCGGATGTAGCCCGTTGATATATTCAAAGTCTTCCCCGTACTTCTTCTTCAGGTCTTCTAAGCAACGCTCGAAGTCCTTCGATAACCGTAAAGTGATCTCCATGTTTCACAACTCCTATTGTTCGTTTAGCCACACAACCGCTTCCAGAAAGTCCATCAGCTTGTCCCCAATTCGTAACATCGGAACATTCTCAATACCAAGAGACAACATTTCTTCTACATCACTGTCTACAGTATACTCGATTCCAACACTTCTCAATTTTTGCTCCAAAACTTTACACTTTGGACACCCCGTCGAGTAGAGAACCACCTTCTCTGCCACTGTAAATCACCCCCTTACAAAATCAGATTCTCGTGGATGAGACGGTACACCTCTGCCCACCCAACAGCTCGGAAAATCCCATGCTTCTTTTCGTCAAACCCCCGATTGTGCGGCTGATCAAACAAAATCCGAAAATATCGACCGCCTACCAGATTGTGCGGCCCGTCATCAATCAGCACGTCCCCCAAAACCATTTGCTTCTGGTGCGCAATTACAATATGCTCTACATCCAAAAATGGGAACAATTCTAAAATGCGCCTCACCTTTGCCCCGCACGTGCGACAGTCAGTCGCAGTCACCATGTATAGCTCATGCCCTTCTTGATGCAACTGCTGAAGATATTCCTGTGCCCCAGGTATGGGCTGCAAGTTTGCCCAGATTCCTTCGTCTTGAAGAACTCCGTAAATCTGCTCCTTCGTCAAAGTCGGGAACGCCCTGGTCATGTCCCACTCCACTACATCACTAGGCATAACCTTCGTCCCGTACCGCTCGTTCAACCGCTTGACCCAACAACCCAGAAGATCTTCCGCTACGTCGTCCGCGTCAAATAGAATTTTCAGGTGATTCATACTTCTCGCTCCCACAAAGTCGTTTGGTGCTGCTCGTTAAGATCTACAAGAAACTCACTGACAGCATTCCGCAAGTCCTCAAGCGTCCCGTTGTTCCGTATGTAATAGTCGACAAACGCGTCGTCTAACGCCATCTCCGATGGATGCGCCTGCTGTTTTTCAGAAAGAGGGCTCATAAATCTATCACGCCCAACCCTGACATGAATAACTTCAAAACCAGCCCTCATTACTTCATATACCTCATTCAGAAACCGACAATCCGGAATCAGAACATAGTCCCATTTGTTGGGGAACATCTTTAAAATCCCAATTACAAAATTAACCCAGTAGTTCGGATCATTTCCCCTGATTACATCCGTCCCTATGTGCTGCAAAAGATCCCGGCCATATTCGTCCTTCTTGCCGTCCCAGCCAAAAAACGATTTGCAAATATGCTTCAGTAAATCCGCGTAGTGCGTGACCAATACGCGGTATCCGTCCGCCTCCAGAGCTTCCTTCAAAAACTTGGCCGTCGTATCCTTCCCATGTCCGGCTTTCCCCGAAATGCAGATCACTTTCATATGGACACCTCAATATCGTCGAACACCACAGGAATCATCCTTTGAAATTCTTGAAGAAGGGGAATCGCAATTTCACGAATTTGTGGATGCGCCGCCGGTGATGTTCTAAGTTTGAAGAAATGCCTCCATTCACGTAAGTTCATCGTAATGCAAATCTCCGTCTTGGTGGAATTGTTGAGAACGGAACGCGCAATCTGCGGAGTAGCGCCAAGTTGGATCATTTTGTTGTAGTGCGCCTCTGCATCCGCACACGCCTGTAGCCACTCATCATAGATAGCATCAAACGTGGAGGTCGATAAATTTCCTACTTTAGAGTCAAGCTCCATCCCGCCCCTGATATCAATGTAAGAAACCTCATTGTCAAACTTGTCCTGCGAGTAGTTGCAGTATCTGGTACTCTCCTGCGCGTAACTCGCAATACGATGACGGACTTCTTCATGTGATACCCCACGGTCATTTGTCAGCCGCACTGTGATATTAAAATGCTCGATTACAGCCTCATGCCCTCGTTTTACAATATTTTTTACAAATGCAATGCAAGAATCTTCGGTTATTTTGTCCTCGCTCTTGTAACAGGTTCGCCCAACCGCTTCAATGTGTTTGAGTATTTCTTTCCCATCAATAGGAGTCAAAATCTCAAAATGTGGGTCAATCACTTTTATGACTATTTCTCCTTATCTTTTCGCATCATGAGTAAGTACGAAAGACGTGACCGCCAATCGTCTTATAGTAACTGCCGTAGGTCAGTTTCCCAGTGGAGAAGAATACTACCTCCGTATTCAAATCCAATGCAGGTTCCCCAGCAAGCGCGGCTTCAACCGCCTCCATTTGTTCTTCCCCATAAGTCTTTCCAACAGAAAACTGGTTCGGTGCTAACAAAATCTCGGAAATGCTTCCGTTGAACGCCTCGTGCATATAGCGGTTGAGCGCTACCTGCACAACCGCTACCTGCCCCTCAAATGGCTCCGAACGCGCCTCGCTATACACCATTCGCGCCAGAAGCTCCTTCTCTCCCTGCGTCAGCTCAATACCACAATATGGGTTTTCTGCCCCCTCTTGCTCCACCTCTTCTTCCAGAAGCCCCAAAAGATCTGTTCCCGGTTCCGTTTGAAGCGGAACCTCTTCATGGCTCAGCTCAACAATAGAGCGGTCCGGAATCGGATCATCGCTTCCTCTGTACAGCGCAATCGCACTATGTAACGCATACCAGAATGTAATCGCCGCAATCACCAAACAGGTGATTGCTACGCTAAAACAAAGAATCACCTGGCTCTTCCTTACTCCCATCTATCACTCCTCCTTAATCGGCGAAACCTTGCAGCTCGCAACAACTTTGTCAAAACATTCACAGCAAAGCTGGAGATTTACCCGATCCCCGTCGTAAATGCTGCCATAGCCAATCCGCTTATGTATCCCAAACCCCTGTTGCCCATCAAAAAAATCCATCACTTCTCCGCACATATTGCAGACCTTCTCCTTAAACAAAACCAGTACCCCCTATTTTTTTCTTTATAAAATGCAAGTTCTATTCCACGCCAGCATACTTACGCAGTTTGTTCATTGCTTCCATCACCTCCTTCCTCGCTGCTTTCACCCCCTTCTACAGGGATATCAGGTGCGTCAGGCTTCGTATTGCCGCCATCAAACCATAGCTCAAGCTCGTTCGCGCATTTGTCGCATACCTCCTTCTCCCAGAAAATGTCGTTCTGCTGCCGGTCGTTCCCTCGATAGCACGTTCCCACAGCTACATTCCCGTCTGTCTGCACCTTTAAAGGTCTGGCACAGGTGATCGTTCGCACAAATCGCGGGTTCTTAATGACCTCTCTGCACTTGTCGCAAATAATACATCTCATCTTAAATTGCTCCCTTCAGTATTTTTAGCGCGAATTATTACACGCACTTCTCATAATCTAACATTCGGAAATAGCCCTTCTTGTCCTTTGCCCATTCCTTGCACAAAACAATATCGCCTTGCGAAATCGGCAACCTCCGAAATCTCTCCGCAAATACGGTCATCGAATTGCTTACGCCTGTCCCAATCGAAGTGTAGGAAACGCTATAACCAAATAGCTTCCCGTCTGATTTGCGGCTCAGAGGAAATACCCCGCTGATATAGAGCTTCCTTCGATCCGACTCCTTCCCAGTCGGCATCGCAAGTGCCCCTATGTATTCTAACTGCGTGCGGACCATGACCCCTTCGTCAAACTCCCCAAGCCCAAGCGCCTTAATATAATCCTCGCATTCGTCTAAAATTGCTCCGCAATCCTGGATCTTGTATGTGGAAAGCTCCTCCCCCTTGGCGTTGACCGATATCGAATGCCGACACAATACGTCCGCCATGAACGTATTCCCTTCTATCGTAGACTTCTTGATCGATTTGCGCTCCCCCATCTTGAATAGCTCCGCAATCTCCAAAATCCGCAGAAGCTCCTTCGCCGTGCCGTATTCGTGGAAAAATCCAAGCCGTACCAGAATCTCTACCTTCGACTTCATTCCTTTGTCCCATAAGAGCTTCGCTACCCTCCAAAAATGTGCCTGGTCAATATCCCGTATGGAATATAGCTCTTCCCCAAGCGAAACGTTGCAATCACGTATCAGAGGTATCCCCCATAGAACTTGCCCGTCCTTTACATTGCAACGCCGGTGATCGTTGCGGAAATTTGCCTGTGCTACTCGAATCCTGTGCTTCATCATGTCCCCTACAATCTCCGCCGCCTCGCTCTTCACAAAATCCGACTTCCCTATGTAAGAATTGCATAAACCACAGTAAAACTCCGCCGGATAGTATGCCTTCTGCTTTGCCGTCATGTAGGCGATGATGGCATAAGCGCTGGAGTGGGAATTTGCCGTCACAAGACCCGTCTCCGTAACAAAATTGTGCGCCGGTGTCGCCATCTCTATGTCGTAGGTCATCTGCTGACCGGCATACTCAATGGAAACAATAGGAGAAAGAGCAACGCTATTCCCGTCTGCAACAAACAGAAGGTCTCCAGCCCCCATTTCATAGACGCTTTTCTTTCCGCTTGGCGTTGGAAAACGATGGTTTCCCGTACAAGTCAACTTCCCGCCGGACTCCGTTTTTACCGCCCACACAGTACGTTTTCCGCACTTCCTAACACCAATAACCCGATTTGGCCGGATCGTACCGTCCGGGAACATGGATAGCAGATTTATATCCGGAAAACTAGCCGTATACAAATCTTTTGCAGATATAGACGCAACACCATCCCCATCTGACACCAAAAGCATTTCGCCTTCCGAGACACACTTGTTGAAACTGTACCTTGCAAATTCAAGCATATCAGACCATAGCTTCTCAAACTGTGACTCGCTCCAGCCTCGCGCAAGCAACTTCTCTTTCAACTCCGGCTGTATCGCCGCTAGTAACTTCGGGTTCTTCTTCCCCGTCGCCTTCCGTAACTGATCCGGGTTGTGTAACCCCGCCATTCGCCCAATCTCGATCAACTGCTCCTGGAAAACTATAATCCCATACGTGTTTTTCAAAATCGGCTCCAGATCAGGATGCAAATACTCAAACCGCTCTTCCCCTGCCTTCCGGCGACAGTAGTTGTCTATGTATTGCAATGACCCAGGCCGGAATAAGGCGTTCGCAGCCGATAGATCGTCTATCCAACCTACGTTCATGTTCCTTAACGTCTTCTTCATCCCTGGCGATGACATTTGAAAAATCCCTACCGTGTCTCCCTTGCGGAAGATATCTAAAACTTTCCCATCTGTGTAGTCCTGCTTCGGATTCAAAAACTCTGCGCTTTCCCCACTTTGCTCCAGCGTGTCATACTCCGCATCCAAAGTCCGTAGCCCTAGAACATCAATCTTCACCAGTCCCATGTCCTCTACGTCGTGCATATCTCCCTGTAAATACCGTATCCCGTTGGAGTCATAGCACGATGGAAGAAAATAGTCCAGCTCACGCGTCGATACAACGCGACCACAAGGATGAATCCCAAACGACTTCGGAAGCCCGTTCAATTTGCGCACATATTCAAATAGTTCCGGATACGCCTCTACACAGCTGATTGCCGGTTTCGCACTCTCTGAAATAGCTAGCTCCCCCGCGATCATGCGGTCAATCTCGTCAATCTCATACTCCCCAAATGACTTCGCTATTCGGTCCGCTTCCTCTAATCCAATCCCCAGAACCTTGCTCATGTCCCGGATCGTCCCCTTCGTCTGGTTCGTCCCAAACTTCCCAATGGACGCTACCTTGTCTTCTCCATACCTCTCGTAAAGAAACTTCATCACCATATCACAAGAGTCTTTGGAAAAGTCCAGGTCAATGTCAGGAATCTTTAACTCCTTCGCTGTGATCTCCCCAGACTCCAACTTGGACAGCGCGGATACGTCTATGAATCGCTCAAAATATAGCCCGTGTTCAATCGGATCAATATCCGTGATGTTCGTCAGATAGTTGATTAAAGACCCACCTCCGGAACCTCGGGCTATTCCGCGCCGCTTCCCTACACTGGCGTAAGAGTACACCAGCAGAATGTAGTCCACAAAACCCATCTTATCCAAAGCGTTCAGCTCGTACTCGTAACGCTGAATGTATGCCGAAATCTCAGCCTTCGATAGCTGAAGCCCTTCAGGAGAAACCAGATCACGGGCGTCTAAATCAATGTTTAATTTTCGCCGAAACCCTTCCCTGCACAACGATACCAGCCACTCATGGTTGCTCCCAAATTGCGGCGGCGTGTCTACCTTCGGCATGATTGGAGCGGATAACGGAATCTCCATCCGACATTTTTCCGCTGCAATATGCGTGTTCCAGATCAGCTCGTCAATCGTCCCCTCATCTAAGTAGGACAGCCGGGCGCGTACCTCCTGCTCGCTCTGGATAAAACAGTCTACATACGCTTCCCCGTCTTCCTTGTAGCTCCCATTGAACGCGTACTTGTTTTGATACTGCTTGTCCGCTTCCCACGCATAATGCGCGTCCGTCGTTACAACACACGGAATGCCTAGCTGTTTCCCTATTTTGAGAATCTCTCGATTTACAAAAATCTGCTGCGGGTCGTTGTGAGACTGAACCTCTAAATAATAATCGGCCCCAAACCGCGCCCGATAGTGTATCGCTGTTTTTACCGCCGCGCTTATGTCTTCGTTCAAAATAGCGCGGGAGATCTCCCCGGCGAGACAGGCTGATAGAATTATCAGCCCCTCGCCGTATCTCGACAGCATATCAAAATCAATCCGTGGCTTGAAATACCGGTTCTCAGGTCGCTCCGATATGCTGATTAACTTGTTCAGATTCTGACGGCCCGCCTCGTCTTTACACAACGCAACTAAATGATAGTATTTCGACTCCTTGTCCTTGACGGACACATCATCGCATATGTAAAACTCACACCCGTGTATGTATCGGATACCTTCCGCCCTCAGCGTCTGGTACAACGTCACGCCACCAAGACTCCCACCGTGGTCCGTGACCGCTACCGTATCCTGGCCAATCTCCTTCAGCCGCTTAACAAAATCTTCCGGCCGGATTATGCTGTCCCGTAAGGAGTACATCGAATGTGTGTGTAAATGAACCATAAAACTCCAGCCCTCCAAATCTTATTTATCGCCTATGTGTCCGCATCCCTCGCCTCCCCAAAAACTTCCTCCTCCCCCTCCTGCTCCGCCAAAAGTTGCGGCGGAAGCGGAAGCGGCGAAGCGTATGTTTTCTGGTCCCAGTTGTACTTGTGATCGTATTCGTCCATGTCACTGAAAAATCGGCGCGAATGCAGATCGTAATAAAGCCCTACATCTATGTTTTGACGCCCGAACATACGGTCCTTGACAATCGTCACGATCACATCGTACTTGAGCAGCTTGCGCCGCTTCTCTGAGTACTTCGCCGCATTTTCTCGCTCCGCGTCCGTTACTCGCCGTAACCCTATCGTTCTATGCGCCAGATTTACGATATTGCTCGTCCCAGCTATATCGTAAATCCCTACGTTCGTGGAAGAATCCATCTTCCTGGGATGACAAACCAGAACGACCGCTACTTGATACTTTTTCGCAAACTCAATGAGCTTCTTGATCGTCTGCGTTTGAGAACGCAGCTCTTCATCCGAACTTTGCGTGTCTATACACATGAAATTGTCCAGTATCAAACAGCGTGCCCCATATTTGCGCACAGTGTCGGTCATAGACCCTATGAGCTTGTCTAGCGCGTTGTCGTAATCGTCACGGTATATGTACCACTGCCCTTTGTACGCCTTGTTGATCTCCCCAAGCGTCTTCCCAGAAATCTTTTTGTAGGGGTTCCCTCGAAGAGAAACCGCGTTCTCTATGTTGCGCGGACCCGCGAAAATGTAGTTGAACCAGCTCTTTTCTACCCCGTTCGGAAGCTCCCCGCTGAAAATCCAAGCCGCGTTCTCATGATCCAGCGCGTTGCACATGAGCTGCGTCAGTAAACTGCTCTTCCCTGCCCCAGGTTGCCCGCTCACAATCGTGAGCGTCCCAAAAAATAACCGCATCAGCTCGTTGTCGATCGCCTTTAACCCAAATGTGACACCATCTACATCTTCGTACTCGGTGGGTTCTACATCCGACAGATCTGCTACCGAAGGAACCGGCGAGTCCTTGGCGTCCAAAATCAACTCTAAAACCTTTTCCTTCCCAGCCGCATACAATACTTCATTTAAATCCTTCGTCATGCGCCTGCCCGCAATCTTGATGCGCGGGATGTCTACCACCTTCGTCCGCCAGCTCCCAAGCCGAGGTACACACGCTTTTTGCATCTTTAACCCAGCTTCGTCGTTGTCTGTGCAGAGAATAATGCTGTCAAATTGGTCAAGCCACTCAAGATTTTCGTCAATCCAATGAAGATTCGCACTCCCAAGCGGCACCGATACCGCATTCTTGAACCCAGCCTCAATCGCCGATAGACAGTCCGGCTCCCCTTCGCAAATGAGAAGCGGCGCGTTCGTATTGATCCGGTTCATATTGAACAGCAACGGAGCGCTGTCTGCCCCAGGTTGACACCAGCATTTCGACTGCCCATGCTCAACCTTATGCGATGGCCTGTATTTCACCATCGTCAATACGTCGTTCGTGTCATAATAATTGAACACCGCATTCCCATACTCGTCTTGGCGGACATCTGCATAATCAAGCGTCTCTTTGCTGATCTTTCGCTCCCCAAAATACGCGTAGACCTTTTCCTTGCTCGTACAAAGAACCTCTTGCGGGTATTTGTAATGACGCCTCGTCTTTACCCCAAGCTCTCCGAAAGAATGCGAAATTCCAGCAAGCTCAAAGAGCTTCTTGCACGCCTCCGCATAGGTCGCACCCTTGTGCATGAATACATCCAATATGTCATAACTGCGGCCGCAGCTCCCAAAACAGCGGAAATTGTACGCCTTCTTGTTGTAAATAAAAGACGCGTGGTCCTCCTGGTGGAAAGGACAGCAGCACTTCATGTTCCTCTCGTCAAAATCAGCAATCCCAAGCTCGTCCACAATAATGTGCGCGTTTTCATCCCCGAGCTTCTCCTTCGCTTCCAGTATCAAACCAGAATCTATTCTCAATATATGTCACCTCACTTCTTCCTGGATAGCTGATAATAGGGACAGTGATTCCTTACATCGCAAAGATATGTACACTTGAAATAATCAACGCTCGGTTTGAAATCAGTCTCTTCCGTAATCCGCTCCACGCTCTTCGTCGCCCACTCCTTCGCTTCCAAATACGCCTTCTTCCGGAATGGCTCTTCAATCAAAGTTCGCGACCGGAAACAATTAAAACATAGACGCTTCGGAACTTCGCCAGTCTCCTGCTCAATGCCTGCGGCATATAAGTAAAGTTGCCTGAGATATTCGTCAAGCTCTTCGTCCGTCTTGGTCGGCTTAGAATTGCCGCTCCTCTGCTTCAATGCCTTCGACTTGTTGTCCAGAATACATACCCCTTCGTTGCTCTTTCCAAAAAAGTCTATGTAACCAACAAATGATAGATCGCCAACCAGAAAACTAACCCGCTTCTCTACCGCCTCCGCCTTGTACGGAAACGGCTCAAACTCTTTGAAGTACGTAAGCCCATCCCTGAAATAGTTCCCAAATACCTTCTTGCTTGGAGCATGACCCTTAACTTTGCTCCTGAACTCTTGCAGGTACATATCGCAAAGCTGCTCCTTCGTCTTCTCCCCGCGATAGTACAGCTCTATCAGCTTGTGTATAAATGAACCGTAACTGGAAAAGAACATCTCTTCCTTGCTCCTGATCCCTACAATGTATTTTAAATAGAACTTGTATGGGCAATCGTAAAAAGACTTGATCCTTGAGTAGCTCCACACCATGTCCTCAATGAGCGGAGCGTAACTGATATCTCCCATATCTTCCCCATCAGAACGGCAAACGGCTTTCGTCATCCTCCACGCTGCCAGACGCCTTCTCTCGTTTGGCGGCACTTCCTCCTCCACTGCTTGTGGACGAAACTCCACCCTCAATGTCAAAGGAAAACATCTTGAAGCTCGTGTATGTAACCTTCTTCTCCTTGTCGTACTTGTTCGATACGTCTACATCACCAAGTTTGATCTTATCCCCCTTCTTGAGACCAGCAGCCTTCTGTGCCACCTCTGAACCAATCGCCATAACAAACCCGGAAAAGTCTTGCTCATATTCCCCAGTCTGCTTGTTCTTCCGGCTGATCGACAGCCGTACCTTCGTGCTTGCGTTACTTACCGGCGCGACCTCCCACACCTTTGCATACGCCCCTGTCCGGAATCCCATAAATCATCATTCCCTTTCTTAAAAATTGTTTCTTTGCCGCTTACGCGTCCTTGCTCACAAACTTCTCCTTGAAACTCGTCAGGAGCTTACCAGCCAAAGCCGACTCCGTGATCGCAAAGTAGTTCCCGTTCTTAACGTATTTGCTTACGAACTTCTTCACTTCCTCTGCCTTGCCTTCGTTCTCCTTGAGATACGCCTTGACCAGTTTGTCAAATTCCGCAATGACCTGCTCCGCTACCATCTTGTCTTCTTCCGCTTCCGCCGCCTTCTGCTTGCTGCGGTAAGCGTCTGGATCATCGTTCGTCGTCGCTACGTTGAAGTATTTGAGCAGAAAATACCGCGCAGCATACGTCAAACCTGCGCCAAATGCCTGCGACGCGTCCCCTTGCTGCCCTACAAGCGCCCAGCCAATCACCACCTTTTCATCCGGCGCGTCATCGTTTAGCCATGTCCACGTCATATCTGCACTCACCAGTACCTCGTTCGCGTTCTCTTCGTAAAAATCACCCCCCTTCGTGGTTCTGGTCTTCTTGTAGGAGTATGGATCTACCTTTGTCGTCCCGCCTGTAATGTTGGGAATCAAAGAAAGATGGTACTTTTTCATGAATACTTGAATCTTTGCTAGAATCTCATCCTCTGAAACATATGTATATCCAAATCCGCTTTTGTTTTTTCTAATGACTTCTACTTGTTCTCGAATCTTCGCTAGCTTTTGATAGATGTTCAGAGTCTCTTGCTTTTCTGACATTTTTCTTCTCCTTTTTTATTTAAATATTTACATTTACCGCATTTTCTTGCGGCTCGTCAGGACTTCGGATATAAATCAAATCTTGCCCTCCTTGCTCTTTATACACCATTATATTTATTATTTTTATGTTCATATGGGCGAAATAGGTGTCCGCCAAACTACGGCGGACACCTTCTGCCCAAACGATTGGGCCACCTTTCTTCCTTCTCCTGTTTGCTTGCTTATTTGTCTATTTGCCTCAATCCCCGCCCCGCACGGGGGCGACTAAAACGTGCGATAGAAAATGTCATCCAGCGAGATCTCCAGGTCATCATACAAGCTACACTTGAAATGCGTCACGACCGCCGCACGCTCTGCCTCGGTCATCTGCGCAAGCTCATAGTCATGTCTAAGTGTGTAGATATCGTGAAAAATAAACTTGCCATTATCAGCGCGGTAAATCTCTACAGACTTGTCTCCAGGGCTTACGATCCAGTACTCCAGAACCCCGCTCGATTCATAGACGTCCCGCTTATGGCCACGGTCGTTCTTCGCCGTTCCGGGCGACAGAACTTCTACAACCAAATCCGGCGCTCCGTGTACCCCGTCCCACTTTACCTTATCGGGGTCACATACTACCATGAAATCAGGCACAAAATGATCTGTCTTTGTCAGAAATACCTTCTCACCATCCCCAAATGGCTCGCAGGTTTTCCCTTTCAAATACTCCCAGAATATCCCGAAAATATTTCGGGCAATCCGGTTGTGATCGGTCGCCGCTGGGGACATCATTACCACTTTTCCACCAATAAGCTCTTCTTGCCTTGCGTCTTGGTACGCTAAGTTTTCGCCCATAGTCAACTCCACCTTCCTTAGTTTACACGGAAAACGCCAGCTTCAAATACCAGCTTCAAATGCCAGCTTCCAACGCTGGTAATCCAGCATATATTCCTTCTCCCTTTGATTCTGAATATGCTCAGTCGTAATTCCCTTATTCACTCCGTTGATTCGATACTTCTTTCCTGCCATCATCTCTTCTACGGCCTCCGCAAAACTAATAGGTTCGCCTGCTCGCTCATTTTCATACATCCTGTAGAAAAGACCTGACATCCGTATCCGAGAATAACTGAGCCTGACCTCGGTCTTATTATGCTCCACAGCCTCCCTTATCCTTTTTGATATACTCGCACGAATAGTAGAGAGGCCAGGACTGCAACGTATCCCTCGCATAATGTTGTCGCCGTCCACCCTTGGCTGAGATCGGAAGAGCGTCGTGTAGGGAAAGAGTGTCTTGGTATGTGTAG
>CANDKT010000050.1 GCA_947385365.1 uncultured Bacillota bacterium
TCACCGACGGCCTGATGACCACCGTCCACTCCACCACCGCCACCCAGAAGACCGTCGACGGTCCCTCCCTCAAGGATTGGCGCGGCGGCCGCGCTGCCTCCGGCAACATCATCCCCTCCTCCACTGGTGCCGCTAAGGCCGTGGGTAAGGTCATCCCTCAGCTGAACGGTAAGCTGACCGGTATGTCCATGCGCGTCCCCACCCTGGACGTGTCCGTGGTCGACCTGACCGTCAACCTGGCGAAACCCGCCACCTACGCCGAGATCTGCGCCGCCATGAAGAAGGCTGCCGAGGGCGAACTGGCCGGTATCCTGGGCTACACCGAAGAGGACGTCGTGTCTTCCGACTTCCTGGGCGATCCCCGCACCTCCATCTTCGACGCGAAAGCCGGTATCGCTCTGACCGACACTTTCGTGAAGGTCGTCAGCTGGTACGACAACGAGGTCGGCTACTCCAACAAGGTCCTGGAACTCATCGAGCATATGTACAAGGTGGACCACCAGTAAGAACCATTTCGGATCTGTATCCGTAACGCAAGGCCCCCGGCGTCAGCCGGGGGCCTTGTTTTCGCGTCAGCTGGTTTTTTCCAAGGCGATACCGCCTCTGCCCTGCTTGGCCAGGACCTTCACCTGACCGCCCTCCGCCGCGACCCGCAGCGTGCCGCCTCGCGTCAGACGTCCCGCCAGCATCAGATCCGCCGCCGGGTCCTCCACAAGCGACGAGATCGCCCGCCGCAAAGGCCGCGCGCCATATTCCCGGCTGCTGCCCTGCCGTGCCAGCAGCTCCACCGCCGCCTCCTCCGTTTCCAACGTCACGCCCAGCTTCTCGAACCGTGCGCCGGTCTCCGCCAGAAGATTTTGCGCGATCTGCCGCAGGACGTCCGTCTCCAGCGGGTGGAACACCAACGTCGCGTCCAAGCGGTTCAGGAACTCCGGCGCGAACGTGTTCCGCGCGTCGGCCAGCACGTCCCGCTCCAACGCGTCCCGTTCTGCCCGCCCGCCGTCCGAGAAGCCCAACCGTTTCCCCTGCGAGAACCGCCTGGCCCCCAGATTGGACGTCATCACCAGCACCGTGTTCCGGAAATCCGTCCGCCGTCCCTGTGCGTCCGTCAGGACGCCCTCTTCCATCACCTGCAAGAGGATGGACCAGATGTCCTGATGCGCCTTTTCCAGCTCGTCCAGCAGCACCACCGACCACGGCGCACGCCGGACCCGTTCTGTGAGCTGCCCGCCTTCCTCATGGCCCACGTACCCTGGCGGGGAACCGATCAGCCGGGAGACCGTGTGGGATTCCATATACTCCGACATATCGAAGCGCAAAAGCGCTTCCTCCCGCCCGAACAAGCACGCCGCCAGCGTTCGGCACAGCTGGGTTTTCCCGACCCCGCTGGGTCCCAGCAACAGAAAACACCCCACTGGTCTCCGAGGGTCCCGTAAGCCTAACCGGCTGCGCCGCACCGCTTTGACCACGGCGTCCACGGCGCGGTCCTGACCGAAAAGTTTCCGGCGCAGTTCCCGGTCCAGGTTGACCAACGCCGCCCGATCCGCCTCGTCCGGCGCGGTCACAGGCACCCCCGTCCACTGTTCCAGGACGTCCCGGATGTGGCGTTCCTCCACCAGACACGGTCCCTGCTGCGCCAGCCACGCCCGCCGCCCCTCCTGGAGCTGCCGCCGGAAGCTGTTTTCCGCGTCCCGCAGGAGCGCGGCCTTCTCAAAGTCCTGATCTTGGATCGCCTGCTCCATCTGCCGCCCCGCTAACGCGGCGCGGTCGCCCAATTCCCGTAACGCTTCCGGTGCGGTTTGGACGGACAGCCGCGCCAGGGAAGCGGCTTCGTCCATCAGGTCGATGGCCTTGTCCGGAAGGAAACGTTGGGGCAGGTAGCGAATGGACAAGTCCACTGCGGCTTCCAGGGCCTCGTCGGAGATGGCCAGATGGTGATGCGCCTCGTACCGTCCCCGCAGGCCCCGAAGGATATCCAAAGTCTGTTCCCGGCTGGTTTCCTTGACGGTGACGGGCTGGAAGCGGCGTTCCAGAGCCGGGTCCTTCTCGATGTGGCGGCGGTACTCGTCGATGGTGGTCGCGCCGATGACCTGGAGTTCCCCGCGGGCCAGGGCCGGTTTGAGGATATTGGCCGCGTCGATGGCTCCCTCCGCGCTGCCCGCGCCCATGATGGTGTGCAACTCGTCGATGAAGAGGATGATGTTCCCCGCCCGGCGGACCTCGTTGAGGACGTGGCGGAGTTTTTCTTCAAATTCGCCCCGGTACTTGGTACCCGCTACCATAGAGGGCAGATCCAGCGCGCACACGCGGCGGCCCAGCAGATGCGCGGGCGCGGTCCGCTCCGAGATCGCGATGGCTAAGCCCTCGACCACCGCGGTTTTGCCGACCCCCGGCTCGCCGATCAGGGCGGGGTTGTTTTTGGTCCGCCGGGAGAGGATGCGGATGAGCCGTCCTAACTCCTCCTCGCGGCCGATCATAGGGTCCAGCCGTCCTTCGGCAGCCATACGGGTCAGGTCCCGGGAACACTGGTCCAAATGGCGCGTGTCGGGGACCCCTCGGACGTCCGGTTCCCGATTCCTCCGGGGAGCGGAGGGAGGCGGAGCAGGAAATTCCTCGCCGCCCAAGGAGGCAGTCACCGCCTGACGCAGGCGTTCCACATCCACGCCGCACCCCGCCAGCATACGAAACGCGGCGCTGTCCTTGGTCTCCAGAAGGCCCAGGAGCAGATGTTCGGAGTTCACCGCCTTCTGCCCGAACCGCCGACTCTCGCCCACCGCGCTTTGGATGGCCTGACAGCAATGGGGCGTCAGCCCCTGCTGCGGGGAGCGGGCCGGGACTCCGATGCCCACCCGCTGCGCGATGGCCGCGCGGAGCGTCTTGGAATCCGCCCCCGCCTTGCGCAGGGCCGCCGCCGCAGGACTCAACTCCTGTCCCGCCAGCCCTAAAAGCAGATGCTCGCTGCCGATATAGCTGTGCCCCATCTGCGCCGCGCACGCCTGCGCCAACCGAATGGCCTCCAGTGCCATAGATGTAAAGCGGCTGTCCGCCATGTTCCATCACCTCGTCAAAAAATTTAACATAATCATTCCCTACTTTTCTAAAATTTAGCATTGCATTTTCAAAAAGATGTGATAGAATGAAAGTACATTCTAAGGGAGGTGTATTTACTATGGCTTATGTCATCGGCGACGCCTGCATCAGCTGCGGCTCTTGCGCGGATGCCTGCCCCGTGGGCGCGATCTCTCAGGGCGACGATCACTACGTCATCGACGCTGGCGCTTGCCTGGACTGCGGTTCCTGCGCTGGCACTTGCCCCATGAGCGCCATCAGCGAGGGCTGAATTTCGCAAAAATAGCCGCTGGGCTTGTCCTGGCGGCTGTTTTTTTGCCCAATTTTCGGGGAACACGGCGGCCAAGCGAAATATGATATTGAAAACCATATTTCGTCGTATTGCATATTGATATTTCGGGCGTGATCGGGTATACTAAGAGGGAAGGATATGGTAAGCTCTGCCCTTTTGGAAAGGAGTGCGTTTTATGAATACGCGTACTTTACAAGCCGCCGCCTCCCCCGATTTCCCGAAGCCCCGCCGCCGGGAGACGCGGGACCCTTACGACGGCCTGCGGCCTTGGTCCGCCATCACCCACGGCGCGGGCGCGATTTTAGCGGTGTTGGGGACCGCCGCTCTGCTGGCGCGGACCGCGGCGTTGGGCAAATGGCTGACGTTCGGCCTGTTCTTGGTCTACGGTCTGTCCATGATCTGCCTCTATACGGCCAGCACGCTGTATCACTGCCTGAATACCTCGTTAGCCGGGCGTATCGCTCTGCGTAAGTACGACCACTGTTCCATTTACCTGCTGATCGCGGGCAGCTACACGCCGATTTGCATGACCGCGCTGCGTCACAGCGGCGGGGTCCCGCTGCTGATTGCGGTGTGGTCTTTAGCCGTGGCGGGGGTGATCCTGACCATCGCCAAGCTGTCCATTCCCCGCTGGCTGACCAGCGTGATTTACCTGTTTATGGGTTGGCTGGCGATTTTCGCGATTTTCCCCATTTACCGCGCTCTGCCGGCCGCTGGATTCGCCTGGCTGCTGGCCGGAGGACTGGCCTACACGGCAGGCGGCGTTTTGTACGCCGTCAAATGGCCTGGACGGAACAACCCGCGTTTCGGGTGCCATGAGATCTTCCATCTCTTCATCCTTCTGGGCAGCGTTTTGCATTTTATCATGATGTATCAGGTGATCGCGCTTCTGTGAAGCGCGTAGGGAAGGAGGGCGCGCGGTGACGGCGCAGGAGATCGGGCGAGTCGTCCAAACGCAGCGGGAGTGGTTCCGAAGCGGCGCGACGTTGGATACGGCGTACCGGCTCCGGGCGCTGACGCGCCTGGAAGCGTGCATTCGCCGGAGACAGCAGGAGATCGAAACGGCGTTGCGGCAGGACCTGGGCAAGAGCGGGTTCGAGAGCTATATGTGCGAGACGGGTCTGGTACTCAGCGAGCTGCGCTGGATGCGGAAGCGGTTGAAGGCGTTGGCGAAGCCGAAGCGCGTGCCGACGCCGCTGGCGCATTTTCCGGCGTGTAGCCGAGTCGAGCCGTCGCCTTACGGGGCGGTGTTGATTATGAGTCCTTGGAATTACCCGTTCCTGCTCACGCTGGACCCGCTGATCGACGCCATCGCCGCGGGCAATACGGCGGTGGTCAAGCCCAGCGCTTACGCGCCGCATACGAGCGCGCTTCTGAGCCGTCTTCTGGCGGAGTGCTTCCCGCCGGAGTATGTGACGGTCGTGACCGGGGGGCGTCGGGAGAACGCCTGTCTCCTGGAGGAACGATTCGACCTGATCTTCTTCACGGGGAGCCAATCGGTAGGCCGGGAGGTGATGACCCGCGCGGCGGAGCATTTGACGCCGGTCATCCTGGAGCTGGGCGGCAAGAGTCCCTGTATTGTGGAGAAGAGCGCGGACCTGAAGCTGACGGCGCGGCGGATCGTGTTCGGGAAGTTCCTGAACTGCGGGCAGACCTGCGTGGCGCCGGATTACATTTTGTGCGACGCGTCGGTCCGTGTCCCGCTGTTGGAGTGCCTGAAGGCGGAGATCCGGCGTCAGTTTGGGAAGGAACCCTTAAAGAATCCGCATTACGGAAAGATTGTCAACGAGAAGCACTTTGACCGTCTGATGGGTCTGCTGGACATGGACAAGGTGGTTTGCGGCGGGGAGAGCAGCCGGTCGGAGTGGAGGATCGCGCCTACGGTTTTGGACGGAGTCGCTTGGGAGGACGCGGTGATGAGGGAGGAAATCTTTGGGCCGATACTTCCCGTTTTGACCTACGAGGACCTGGACCAAGCGTTGGAGTCCATCCGAACCCGTCCCGCGCCGTTGGCGCTGTACTTTTTCACACGGGACCGGGCGTTAGCCCGGCGGTTTATGGCGCGGTGCCAGTTTGGCGGCGGGTGTATCAACGACGTGATCGTCCATTTGGCCACCAGCGAGATGGGGTTCGGCGGGATCGGGGCCAGCGGCATGGGAGCCTACCACGGTGCGGAAGGTTTTCGGGCGTTTTCCCATTACAAGAGCGTCGTGGAGCGTGGGACCTGGCTTGATCCGCCCGTCCGCTATCAACCGTACCGGGCGGTCCATCAGCGGCTGATGCGGCTGATTTTGCGCTGAAACGAACGGAAACGCGGAGGCTTTCGCCTCCGCGTTTTATTTTGCGCTGTTTGCCTTGCGTTTAGCATAAACTTTCTGCTTTTTGAACCGGTACAGGGGGAAAATTTAGGCGTTCCGGTTTTCTGGAACGTTACCGTTAAGGGGCGCAGTTTTTGCTGCTCTCCCGGACCACCAGCCTGCCGGGGACGGTGTAGCGCAGCGTTGGGGCGTCCTTCTGACGGATTCTGGAGACCAAACGGCGCACGGCGGTTTTCGCCATCCGTTCCACGTCTACCCGGTAAGTGGTCAACGGAGGCTGGCACAAGGTCGCGAAGCGGAAATCGTCGTAGCCGCAGACGGCGGTTTGTTCCGGCACGCGCACCCCGGTCCGGCGCAGGGTCTCCACCAAAGTGTACGCCACTTCGTCGCAGTTGCACACGAAGGCGCGGGGCAGCGTCTGGGGCAGGACCAGCGGGACGTAAGTCCCGTTTTCGTCGCGGTCTTCCAGCAGCCACTCTTCCCGTGGGACCAGCCCGGCGGTCCGCAGGGCGCGTTGGTAGCCCAGGTAGCGGTCCATGATGCTGGACGTAGCGCGGATGCTCCCCACGAACCCGATCTCCCGGAAGCCCTGAGCCAGAAGGTGTTCGGTCAAGGCACAGCCGCCGTCCACGTTATCGCTGACCACGCAGTCCAAGGCATGGCCTGCCGCGTGGAAATCCAGCAGCACGCAGGGCAAGCCGCTGGCTGTGACGGTCTGGAGATAGGTCTGGCTAATGTTGCCCATAAAGATCAAGCCGTCCACTTTCCGGCCCGTCACGAGGGCGGGCAGTTGAACGGTGCGTTCCGCATTCGGGGAGACGATCTCCAGCATGGAAGTGAACCCTTCGTTCCCGCCGGACAGGACCAGGAAGCGGTAGAGGTTGCTGTAGAAGGAGCTTTCGTCGAAGAGCCGGTCGGCGACCAGGACGCCTATATTTCCAGTGGTCCCCGGTTCGCTGTGGTTCCGGACGCCTTCGTAACCCATTTGCCGGGCCAGGGCGACGATTTTGGCCCGCATTTCCTCACTGACGCCGGGTTTTCCGGCCAGTGCTTTGGAAACGGACACGATGCTGATATTCAATTTTTCCGCGATATCTGCCATCCGGACTGGTTTTCCCATCGGTTTCCCTCTCACTTTCGCGCTCGTTTCCGTGACGAGTTTATTATAGAGCGAAAGGCGGCTTTCGTCAATGGAGATAGGCTCAGATTTCCGGGAGAAAATTTCGGCTAAAAAAACTAAAAGTTTAGCTTGACTTTGCTAATATGTGTGGTATGCTGATAGCAGAGAGGTTCCAATGAAAACAGGGGGGAGAGCATATGCCTACGGCTGATTTTCGCACATTGACCCGGAGCGTTCCGATGGGCTGTCTGCCGTTCGGGGAGGACGGCGCGTTGCGTTTGTATTGGGGAGGCAGCGGCGTGGAGCTGCTGTTCACCGGTCCGGAGCTGACCGTAAATCTGGAGACGGCGTTCGCTGTTTTTGAACCGTGGATCGCGGTGGAGGTCAACGGTGCGCGGCTGTTGCGGATGCCGCTGGGTCGGGGGAGAAGTGAAGTGTGTCTTTTCCGCAACATGGACGGAGGGCTGAAACACATTCGTCTGTGGAAGGAGACGCAGCCTATGGCGGGCGAGTCCGGGGAGTTCTTGAAGCTGACGGGGCTGAGCTGGACGGAAGGAGAATTTTTCCAACCGCCCCGCCGGACGCGTCGTTTGGAGTTCATCGGGGACAGCCTGACCAGCGGCGAGGGCGTTGTAGGTGCGCGGAAGGAGACGGCTTGGTCCAGCGCGTTGTTCAGCGCCAGCCGCACGTGGGCAAGGGAGACGGCGGAGCGTCTGGACGCGGATTTCTACGCGGTGAGCCAGAGCGGCTGGGGGGTATGCACCGGTTGGGACGGCGATCCCTGCCATGCGATTCCCGCCTGGTACGAGGCCACCGCGGACCTGCGGGAAGGGGAACCGGATGCGGTGATCGTCAACCTTGGGACCAACGACGCCAACGCCATTCAGAGCGGCTTGGCGACTGGCGGCGGAGCGTTGGAGACGGGCGCGGCGGATTTCCTGACCGCGCTGCGCCGCCGGTATCCGAACGCGAAACTGGTGTGGGCTTACGGGATGGCAGGCGATCCGCTCCGTCCGGAGCTGGAACGTGCGGTCCGCCGCGTGGAAGGCGCGTACTATTTGCCTTTGCCGTCCGTGACAGAGGAGACAATGGGGTCCCGTCAGCACCCTGGACCTTTGTGTCACCGGGCGGCGGCGGAAGTCACTGCGGAGTTTTTGACTGCGATCTTGGATCAGAAAGGATGAAATTGTCATGAAGTATCAGGAAGAGCTTTCCCGCTGGTTGGAGCGGGCGGGGGAGGACCCGGACCTTATTGCGGAGCTGGACGGGATTCGGGAGGATGCCGCGGAGCTTTCGGACCGGTTCTACCGGGACTTAGCCTTTGGCACAGGCGGATTGCGGGGCGTCATCGGCGCGGGGAGCAATCGGATGAACATCTACACAGTCCGCCGGGCGACGCAAGGGCTGGCGGATTACCTCAACGCCTCCGAGCTGCCCAAAGCGGTAGCCATCGCCCACGACAGCCGCCGGAAAGGGGAACTGTTTGCGCGGGAGGCGGCGCGGGTACTGGCCGCGAACGGGATCACGGCGTGGCTGTACCCCCGGTTGGAGCCGACGCCAGCGTTGAGCTGGGCGGTCCGGTATTTGAACTGCGGCGCGGGCATTTGCGTCACAGCCAGTCACAACCCCGCCAAGTACAACGGCTACAAGGTCTACGGCCCGGACGGCTGCCAGATCACGCCGCACGCGGCGGACAAGATCCTGGCGGCGATTGAGAAAACGGACTGTTTCGACGGGGTCAGGCTCATCGGGTACGACCAGGGCGTTCAGGAGGGAACGATCCGACGGATTGAGGACAGCTGTTTGGATGCGTTCGTCGACGCGGTGCTGGACTTGCGTCCGGGCAACGACGTGAGCAGACTGAAGCTGGTTTACACGCCGCTCAACGGGTCCGGGTTGGAATGCGTCCGGAAACTTTTAGGGAAGATGGGGGTCGCGGAGCTGACGGTCGTGCCGGAGCAGGAAACGCCGGACGGCGATTTCCCCACCTGTCCGTACCCCAACCCGGAGATTCGGGAGGCGATGGAAGTTGGGCTGGCCCTGTGCGATCAAGTGAAGCCGGATCTTCTCTTAGGCACGGACCCGGACTGCGACCGTATGGGCGCGGCGGTCCCGGACGGGCAGGGCGGGTACCGGCTGATTACCGGCAACGAGATGGGGATCTTGCTGTTCGACTACCTGTGCCGCACGCGGATCAAGCGTGGCACGATGCCTTCGGAGCCGGTCGCGGTGACGACCATCGTTTCCACGGACATGGCGGCGCCGCTGGCGAAACACTACGGGGTGGAACTGCGCCGCACGCTCACGGGGTTCAAGTACATCGGGGAACAGATCGGCTTACTGGAAGCCGAGGGCCATAAGGAGCGGTACGTTTTCGGTTTTGAGGAGAGCTACGGCTACCTGTCCGGGGCGCACGTCCGGGACAAGGACGCGGTGAACGCGGTCATGCTGGCTTGCGAGTGCGCGGCCTGGTACGCCGGTCAGGGAATGACGCTGTTGGATGCGATCAACGCGTTGTATGAACGCTACGGGTGGTACAAAAACGGTCTTGTCAGCCGTGCCTTTGAGGGTCAGGACGGGATGAAGGCGATGCAGGGGCTGATGACCTCTCTGCGCGCGGAGCCGCCTGTTGCGGTAGGGGACCGTCAGGTGGAGTCTGTGACAGACTATCTGACCGGGGAGACCGGGCTGATTGCCTCTGATGTGTTGGAGTTCCGGCTTTCGGGGGAGGGAAAGCTCATCGTTCGGCCCTCTGGCACGGAGCCGAAGCTGAAACTGTATCTGTCCGTGCGGGAGGAGAGCGAAGCGCAGGCGGTGCAGGCGTTGGAGAGGCTGACCGCGGACGCGGAGCGGCTGATTCAAGAGCGAAGCTCCGCCTACACGAGGGTGAAGGTGTAGCGCAAACGTTTCTGCGCGCCGGGCTTGGTCCAGAAGGCGACCATAGCGAGATCAGTTCGCCGCCTTCGGAGCAGGCTTCCGCGGTCAGGGCGGCGTTGGAGAGGGTGAAACGGGGCATTGCAATTCCTCCTTTAAGACTTGCTGTGGGCGAGAAATTCCCGTACCATCTGGTAGACCCGCTGGGTCGAAGCCACGCTGAGCCGTTCCGCGGGGGAGTGGATATCGTGCAGTTCCGGTCCGGCGGACACGGCGTCCAGACCGGGGATCTTTTCGAGGAACAGCCCGCATTCCAGCCCGCCGTGCGTCGCTTCGATGCGGCCGTCCTTGCCGGTGACGGCTTTGTAGGCGGCGAGGATATCCTCTCGGAGGGCGGATTGGCGGGCGTACTGCCAGCCGGGGTAATTGCCGCGTTCCGTCCAGGAGCCGCCGCCTAAGGTCAGGATAGCCTTCACCCGTTGGAGCAGCATGGCTTTTTGGGACGCGATGCAGGAGCGGATGGACAGGCTGAAATGCAGCCCATCGGGTTCCAGGCACATGACGCCCATGTTCAGGGAGGTCTGCACCAGACCGGGGAAGTCCACGTTCATAGCCTGTACGCCTTGCGGGACGGCCAGCAGTGTGCGCAGGACTCCGACGGTGGAATCCGGCGTGAGCGCGGTTTCGATAGGCCCGCTCGGTTGGCAGTCCAGCGTGATGCCGTCGTCGCAGCCGGCGTACTCATTTTTCAGGATCGCGTCGAACTCCCGGATAAAGGACGTGAAGTTCTCCGTCTGGTCCGCGGGCACGGCGATCACGGCCTGGTTGACGGAGCAAATGACGTTATCGAACCGTCCGCCGCGGATGTCGTTCAGACGCAGACCGGGGATACGTTCCGCGGCGCTGTACAGCGTCCGGACCATAGTCTGGTTGGCGGAAGCCCGGCCCTTGTCGATTTCCGCGCCGGAGTGTCCGCCCAGCAAGCCGGACAGCGTGACGGCGTAGGGGATTTCTCCGTCCAACGGGGCGGTCTCGACGGGCAGCAGGCAGTCCAACCGCACGCCTCCGGCGCAGGAGACGGTGAAGACGCCCTCCTCTTCGGAGTCCAGGTTGACCAGTTTTTTGCCTTTCAGGTCGGAGCAGTCCAGGGCGAACGCGCCGTCCATACCGACTTCCTCGTCCACGGTGAACACCGCTTCCAGCGGTGGGTGCGGCAGGCTGTCGTCCGCCAGGATGGCCAGGATCATCGCGACCGCGATGCCGTCGTCGCCGCCCAAGGAGGTCCGGTCGGCCCAGACCCAGGTCCCGTCCGTGACCAGGTCCAAGCCTTCCGCGGCCATATCTTTCGGGCAGCCGTCCGTTTTGACGCACACCATGTCGATGTGGCCCTGAAGGATAACGGGCGCGGCGTCCTCGAAGCCGGGCGAGGCGTCCTTCCAGATGACGACGTTGTTGACCTCGTCCTGACGGCAGCGCAGGCCCAGTTCCCGCGCCAGACGGACGCACAGGTCGCTGATCTGCTTAGTGTTGCCGCTCCCGTGGGGGACGGAGCAGAGGATCTCGAAGTATTCGAAGACTTTTTTCGGTTCCAGACCGGATAAAACTGCCATGTGATTCCCTCCTGTTATCAAGTGTTCCGGATACATCCGCTCCCGCGGGCCGTGGGACCGGCTCAGCGGCGGGGAGCGATACCGTTCTTATGATAGCACAGGGCGGGCCGGAACACAACCGAAAACCGCTCCGCAAACGCGGAGCGGTTTTTTTAGGGGTTTGGTTCAGATATCGCCGAGGCCCAGGCCGTCTTCTAAGCCAAGCTCGCCGTCCAGACCGAACGAATCGCCGTCAGGATTTTCGTCTTCCGGGTCCTTCTCCGCGGCGGCGGGGACGAACTCGCTGAACCAGGCTTCCTCAGGCAGCCCGGCCAGCAGGGCGGGCAGATTGATGACGATTCCGTCCACACTGTAGGGCAGTTTCAGGCTGATCTCCTGAACGACCGGCTCGTCGCCTTTTTTCTCCGTGACCGCCAGGGTCATTTTGAAGTTCTGGCCGATCCAGGTAGTCATGTCGCGTTCCCGTTTGTTCAGCTTGGCGACTTCCTTGCCCTTGACGGTGACGACCACGCGCTCGTAGGCTTTGTAGTCCTGTCCCTCGTAGCCCTCCAAGGTCTTGTTGTCGAAGTAGAGCGTGTGTCCTCGTCCGATGACCAGCATACAGGCGGAGACTGCCGCCAAGATCAGGACCATCAGAAGGGAGAATAAGATCCTACGTTTGGATTTCATTGTGCCGCCTCCTCTTCCTTCTGAGCCTGGGCCAATTCCTGACCCGCCCGGCTCTTTTCCATGCGTTTTTTGGCCTCGTACATAATCAGGGCGATGGTGATGACGCCGTAGGAGAGGAACACGCGGAAGTACTCGCCGACCATAGAGTCGCCGGTGATGACCTTACCGGCGGAGGGGGCGACGATGAACATCAGGTGGAACAGGGTCACGCCTAAGAAAGCGTTTCCGATGGTGGCTTTCTCCACGGACGCGCCGCCGACCAGCAGCGCGGCGATGCAGAACATACCGATCTGGGAGTGGCCGGTGTAGGTAGGCAGGTTGCCGATGTTTTGGAGGTAGATGACCATACCGAACCCGGCGCACACGGTGGACATGACGACGGAGAGGATACGGGTACGGTCCACATTGATGCCGGCGTCCTTTGCAACCTGCATATCCTGCCCAACGGCCCGCATATCCTGTCCCAGTTTCGTCCGGCGGAACCAGACGATGAACAGGCACAGGAGTCCGACGAGGAGGAAGGTGAAGACGGGGATTTTGACCCCAGAGATGCGGATTGCCAGCAGGTCGTCCAGGCACTGGCGCATATTCAGCAGGCTGACGGTGTTCCGGATGCCGTAGCCACGGGGGAGCATGATGCTGGAATGGATGATGGGGATGATGGGGCCCATTGTATACAGGACGATGAGCAGATACCAGCCGTTGATGAAGAAGTTGATGATGTAGCTGGTAATCATCTCGCGGCCTTTGGACATATTTTGCAGGGTGCCGCAGATGAAGCCCAGCAGGGCGGAGAAGGGGATCGAGAGGATCATGGACAGCACGACGCCGGGGATGCCCCAAATCTGCCAGTCCGCGACCAGGATGACGGCGATTTCCGCGCCCATAGCGCCCAAGGTCATGGCGAAGTTCAGGCCCATACCGGCCATGATGGGGAAGAGCAGGCACAGCACCAGGAAGAGGTTCCGGCCCATACGGGTGATGATCTCGTTGAGCAGGTAGCTGGGGGAGAACCCGGCCAGGGGGATGAAGATGGCGCAGATGATGATGAACATGATAGGCACAGCGTTGCCGCTGAGCAGTTCCAGGGCTTTTTTTCCGGCAAGGGCGTTCTTTTTCTGACTCATTTGGACCCCTCCTGCTTTCTGGTCAGGGCGTAGAGGATCATGCCCTGAGAGACGATGATGCGGATGACCTCGCTCATATCCATGTGGACGATGGCGTTCATGATGGTGGGGGTCATAGTGACCATGCCTTGGAAGAGGATGGTGCCGATGATGACGTTGGCGATGGTCGCTTTGTTCACCAGTGCGCCGCCGATGAGGATGGCGGCGACGGTGGGCATGGTCAGGTTATTGGGGGCGTTGTACAGCTGGATGAAGCCGAAGCCTTGCTGGTAGATCAGGATGCCCATAGCGCCCAGCCAGGTGGACATGATGACGGACAGGGTCCGGATTTTGTTGACGTTGATTCCGGCGGCCCGTGCGAAGTTGGGGTTTGAGCCGACGGCGGTCATAGCGGTGCCGGTTTTGGTGTGCAGGAAGGCCCAGATCAGCAGCGCGAGCAGGGCGAAGACCAACAGCGAGCCGGTTGGGATTTTGATGCGTTCCAGGGGGCCGAGGCTGATGTGCAGGGACTGGGCGACCTCGTGGAAGTCGATCTTGAAGAGATTGGCTAGGGTCTGGTCATAGAAACCTTCCAGGGAGATGGTGGGCCGCAGGCCGCTGGCCGACAGGCCGTAGACCATTTTGGGGTTGTTGTAGGGCAGCAGCAGCCACATCATGCAGAAGAAGGACATGATGGACAGGCCCACGTAGGTAGCGATCATCATTTCGCCGCCTTTGATGCGGTTGAGCAGCAAGCCGTACCCGCCGCCCAGGAGGACGGCGAACGGCGTAGCGATAATGACGGCCATGAGGAAGCTCATTGCGCCGGTGAAGCCCAGCTGGATGGAGAGCGTGCCGCCCATCAAGCCGCAGATGACGGCCAGCGGCAGGCCGAAGTTGAGCCCGCAGCCGGAGTGGACCATCGGCACCAGAGCCAGCACCAGCACGGCGTTCCAGCTGAAGCGGTTGATGATGTTGGTGATCTGGGTAGGCAGGTCCACCCCCACGAAGGGGGCCATGACGAGCAGCAGCAGCAGGAAGCCGGAGAGGATCAGCCGGGGCAGTCCGAACTGTTCCAGCATGACCTGAAAGCGGCTTTTTTCCGCGGCGGCCGCGGTTTTATTTGTTCCCATTTCGCCCCTCCTCACTTGACTTGGCTGACCATCAGCATACCGAACTCCTCGGAGGACGCCGCCGCGGGCAGGATACCCGCCACGCGTCCGCCGGAGATGATTGCGATGCGGTCGCAGGTCTGCCGCAGTTCCTCCAGCTCGGAGGAGATCATCACGACGGTGACGCCGCTGTCCCGGTTGAACTGTTTCAGCGCTTCCAGCACCAACGCTTTCGCGCCCACGTCGATGCCTCGGGTCGGCTCCGAGACGAAGAGGAACTTCGGTTCCAGCGCGAAGGCTTTTGCCAGGCACACTTTCTGCTGATTGCCGCCGGACAGTTCTTTTGCCTTCTGCTTGGAGCTGGTGCATTTGATTTGCAGCTGGTCGATGTATTTCTGCGTGACCGAGCGGATGCCCTTCTCGTCCCGCCATTTGATGAGGCCGCCCAGCAGGTTTTTGAGGAATTTGTTCTGGATCTGCATGGCCGGGAAGGCCACGTTCCATTCCAGGCTCTCGTCCAGCAGCAGGCCGACTTCCCGGCGGTCCTCGGAGACGAAGGCCAGGGAGGCGTCCAGACATTTGCGGGGGCTGTTCAGGGGGATCTTCTTCCCGTCAAATTCCACCGTCCCGCCCGCCTCGTACAGGCCCATGATGCCGTTGGGGATACCCAGCTTACCCTGACCGGCCAGGCCGCCGATGCCTAAGATTTCGCCCTCGCGTATATCCAGGCTGACGTTGCGCACGGTTTCGCCGGGCATATCCACCCAGAGGTGCTGGATGGACATGATGGTTTTGGCGGAGGTGTTTTTGATCTGGACCGCCGTCTGCGCGGAGCTGCTCTGTACGTCGCGGCCGACCATCCAGCGGGTGATATCTTCCACGCTGGTTCCGGCGGCGGGGACGTCCTGGACGACGTAGCCGTCCCGCATGACGACCACCTTGTCGCAGACCGCCAGGATCTCGTGGAGCCGGTGGGTGATGAAGATGATGGAGATGCCCTGTGCGGCCATATTGCGGATGGATTCCAGCAGAGCTTCCGCCTCTTTTTCGGTCAGGACGGCAGTAGGCTCGTCCAGGATCAGCAGTTTCAGCTGATCTTTGCTCAGTTCCCGGGCGATTTCGGTGAACTGCTTATGGCCCACAGGCATACTGCTGATGGTCATATTGGGGTCGATGGCGACGCCCATTTTCTGGATTGCGGCGGCGGCGCGCCGGTCCATTTCCTTGTAATCCAAGGTGTTCAGGCGGTCGCCGAAGACTTCGGCGAGGATCGTTTTCTTCTGCGGTTCCCGGTCCAGGAGGATATTTTCGGTTGCGGTGAAGCCGGGGATGAGGGAGAACTCCTGATGGACCATTCCGATCCCGGCGGTCAGCGCGTCGAAGGGGGTGTGGAAGGCGACGGGTTTCCCGTCGATCAGGATCTCGCCGCTGTAGCCGCCGGTTTCACGGATGACGTCCATACCGAAGAGGATTTTCATCAAGGTACTTTTGCCCGCGCCGTTTTCGCCGCACAGGCCCAGGACCTGACCGGCACCCAAGGTGAAGTTGATGTCGGTCAGCACCTGGTTGCCGAAGAAGTCCTTTTTGATGTTCCGCATTTGGAGCAAGGGGGTACCGTTATCAGTCATACATCTGCCCTACCTATCTGTTTCGTACACGAAATGATATGTGGTTTCCTTTCGTGTTTCCGCTCGTTCCGTGCGGAAGGAGTGGAAGCACGAAAGGGAATCTCCCAGATCGGGAGAAGGGGCGGGGAGGAGGATTCGACCTCCTCCCCGTGCTTCAAGTTCCGTATTGTGCGGTCTGGATCAGCTGACGGTGTAGTATTTCTCGGGGATTTCCACGTTGGCGTTGCCCATGAAGTGGCCGGGGTCGCCCATGATGTAGGTATCCTGATAGATCAGGAAGACGTTGTCGGACTTGACGCCGGTGGTGGCGTTGGTGTAGCCTGCGCCGTTCCACTGGGCCTTGGGAGAGTAGACGTTGAGGGCTTCGGCGACGGCGTCCATATCGGTAATGTCGCATTTTTTATCCAGGACGTTCTTGGCGTGTTCGGCCAGACCGGCGGACAGGGTGTAGCCGTAGGAGTAGGCCCAAGTGCCGAACCGGTCGGCGCAGCCTTTTTCGACCAGGGTGGACTCGACCTTGGCCAGGATTTTCTCAAAGTCTCCGGCTTCTTCGGTCAGGTCCAGGCCCAGCGCGCCGGGGTAGCCCATCAGGGGGGAGGGCAGGTCGGCTTCGATGAAGTAGCCGCCGTACTCCACCAGCTGTTTCAGCAGGGGTTCGGTGTGGGCGTCGTTGGTGCAGAAGTAGGCGGTATCGGTGCCGTATTTCTGGACCCAGGGGGGAACGTTCTCGATGATGTACGCCTGCGCGCCGGTGACGCCCACGTCGGAGGTGGGGTCGGGGGCGGTCTCCAGGTGGAAGCCCATATTGAACTCTTTGCAGGCTTCCTGCATGACGGCCACGCGGCGGCTCATGGTCTCGTAGGCCATGTGGCGGGGGAAGGAGATATGCACGAAGTTTTTGCAACCCAGCTCGTGGGCGGTACGGATGATGAGGTAGCCGCGGGAGACGAAGTCGTTGTTGCAGACCAGGTCGGCGGCGGAACCGATTTCGGGCAGGTCCTCGTGTGCCTCACCGGCGATGCACAGGATATCGGGGCGGCGTTCCTTGATCTGACGGAACGCTTCCGTTGTGCCGGGGACGGACTGGTTGACGACGATGGCTTTCATCAAGGGGTCGTCGGACAGGTTGACGATGGTCTGGATGGTGGTTTCCAGCTCTTCAGTGAAATTATCGGGGTAGATTGCCAAGGTGACGTTTTCCTCGCCGTACTTATCGCGGAAGGCTTCCGCGCCGCGGCGGTCGTCCTCGGACTGGGAGACGGAGCCGGTGACGATACCGATGTGGTAATCGCCCGCGTCGCCGCCGGTGGAACCGCCGGCATTGTTTTGGCTGCCGGGATTGCTCCCGCTGCCGGTTCCGGCGTTGCCGCCGTTGTTGCCGCCGCAGCTCGCCAGCGTGAACAGCATAGCAAGCGCAAGCAGCATAGAGATCCTCTTTTTCATTGTATACCTCCTAAAAATACCTTCGGCTATTCAGGCGGCACGAGTCGGTTTGTTTTGTATTTTCAATACAAAACAAAAAGGTGTACACCTTTTCAGCCTCATACTATTTTAACAAAAAACCAGCTTTTGTCAACAGGATTTTCCGTTTCGCCCGCGGGGGGCGCGGTGGATTGGCGGTTCTGCTGAAAAAGGGAGGAGATTTTCGTGATAACACACAAAAATAGGCGGGACGCTAAAATAGAGATTGACAGTTCGCCGAAAGGGGCTATATAATAGACTAAAAAGGTACTGTTTAAAGGGAGGGCATCTTCGTGCTGGTGACACGACAGATCGACTACGCCCTGCGGATCATCCGCGCGCTGTACGGTTCCCAAATGCTCTCCGCCGCCGCGGTGGCGGAGCGGGAGCATATGCCGAAGTCGATCACGCTGAAACTGCTCAAGCAGCTGTCCGCCGCCGGGATCGTCAGCGGACGCCGCGGGGTCAACGGCGGCTATGCGCTGACGCGGCCCTGTCAGGAGCTGACTCTGCTGGACGTGTTTTGCGCCGTGGGAGACACGCCTTTGGTCAACCGCTGCCAGGCGGAGGACTACGCCTGCGAGAACCACCCGGACCGGTCGTGCGGCCTGTGCCGGGAGTTTGACCGGGTGCAGGAGACGCTGAACATGGAGCTGTCCCGCTTCCCGCTGAGCGAGATCTTTTCCGGAAGCTGAATCTTTAAAAGGAGGCTATAGCCATGCTGTATCAAACCACACAGGCACACGAGGAGCTGCGTGCAAAAGTCCGGGCCTTTGCGGAGGCCGAAATCAAACCCATTGCGTTTCTGCTGGACAAGAACAATCAGTTCCCCACGGAGGCGGTGCAGAAAATGGGGGAACTGGGCCTGATGGGCCTGCCCTACGAGACCGAGTACGGCGG
>CANDKT010000051.1 GCA_947385365.1 uncultured Bacillota bacterium
TACACATACCAAGACACTCTTTCCCTACACGACGCTCTTCCGATCTGACATTTCTCTGCGCTGCTGACGATCATCATCTGGGGGACGACCTTTATTTCCACCAAAATCCTTCTGGCGGACTTCCAACCGGTGGAAATCCTATTTTTCCGTTTCGTTACGGGTCTGCTGGCTCTGTTTGCGGTCTGTCCCAAGCGTTTGGAGGGAACGAACCGTACTCAGGAATTGACCTTCGCCGCCGCGGGTCTGTGCGGGATATGCCTTTACTACTTGCTGGAGAACATCGCGCTCACCTACACGATGGTTTCTGTGGTGACTTCCGCGGCGATACTCCGCGAAAGGATCACCGTCCTAGCCGCTGCCGGAACGTTTCTGACGTTAGCGGGCCTGTTTCTATCGGAGAGCAAGCTATTTTTGAGAAAAGAGGCGGAGCAAAAATGAGAAGCGCGTTGATTTCGCGCGGCAAATATTGCAGCGACGCTGCCATATATTATCATAGCAAGGCAGGGTTTATGCCAACGATGCCATTACATAAACTGGTAGCGTAGTACCATATACGAGGGGGATGTGGATGTGCGCGAGAAGAAGGAGATCAATATTCAGATTGGGAACGCGGTTAGAATGGCCCGGGAACGCGCAGGATTGACGCAGGAACAATTCGGCGAACTTGTTTCGCTGGGGACGAAAAACGTATCTGATATTGAACGCGGGGTCGCTGGTATCACAGTGTCTACGCTGAAAAGAATCTGTGAAAAGCTGTCTATATCCAGCGACTCTATTTTGTTTGCGGACAGTGAGAAGAACAATGTACAGATGTTGACGGAGCGATTGGAACGGTTGACGCCGGGGCAGTACGCCGCCGTTGAAACATTCATGAATCAAGTTTTTGAATTGTTCGCCTCGCTGCAAGACCTGTAGCGAGTTCATCGGGAAGCTGAGCTGATTTGGGCCTGTTTCGGTTGGAGGGCAAGCTATTTTTGAGAAAAGAGGCGGAGCAAAATGGACTGGCAAAATGAGAAGTGCGTCATGGTGATTGACGAGAACCTGCCGTTAGGCATCATCGCAAACACGGCGGCGATCATGGGGATCACCCTGGGAAAGAAAATGCCGGAGGTAGTAGGGGCTGACGTGACCGATCAGAGCGGCAACAAGCATCTCGGTATCATCGAATTTCCTGTTCCCATACTGCGGGGTTCGCCGGAGGTCATCAAGCGGATACGGGAGAAGCTCTACCAGCCGGGGTTTCAGGATTTGACGGTAGTGGATTTTTCCGATTTGGCTCAGGGCTGCAAGACCTACGACGAGTTCACGGAGAAGCTGGGCCGCGTGCCGGAACGTGACCTGCAATATTTCGGGGTTGCGCTCTGCGGTCCGAAGAAAAAGGTCAATCAGTTGACCGGGAGTATGCCGCTGCTGCGGTAGGAGTCACGCATCGTTTTGAGGGGGCAGATTACGTTCGCCCCACTGTTTCATGTAGGCCATCACATCCATGAAACGTTCGCCTAACTCGGATAGTGTGTACTCCACGTGCGGCGGGATTTCCTGGAAGTCGTGCCGGAGCAAAAAGCCATCGGCTTCCAACTCCCGAAGCTGTTTTGTCAGGGACGACTCCGTAATCTCGCCGAGCTGGCGGCGCAACGCGCCGAATCTATGGATGTCGTGAAAGGCGATGTAGTAAAGAATCTCAAGTTTCCACTTACCGCCCAGTATTTTTTGGAGCGTTGACATCGTTTTGCAGCGTTGGATTGCCGTTTCCGTTTTCCTCATGTTCGACACCTCCTGTGACATTGTATCGCCGGTGCGGTCAAAAGGCAAGGTACTGCAAAAAAGTACCGTACTTTTATTTTCTCCGTACCGTGATAGAATGGAGAAAAAACAAGGAGGTTCTGCTATGCACTACACTGGAACAATATGGAGACCGCCTTATGAGGCGTCCTCACTGCTGCTTGAAGTGACGGCGGGCTGTACGCATCACGGGTGCAAATTCTGCACGCTCTACCACGACTTACCGTTCCCATTCCGAATGTCGCCTCTGGAAGACGTGGAGCGCGATTTGCAAGAGGCGCAGCTTTGGGTTACGGACCCTGTTGCGCTGCTGACGGCTCAGCTGCAAGGGCTGCCCAGACCGGAACGTATTCGGAGGGCTTTTTTGACCGGGGCGAATCCTTTCGTGTTGAAGCACGAGCGGCTCATAGAAATCGCGGCTCTGATCCGGCGATACCTGCCTTCCATCCAAACGATTGGGTGTTTTGCGAGGGTCACGGACGTTACACTGAAATCGGACGAGGAATTAGCGTCCCTTCATCGGGCCGGGTACGACGGGCTGACCATCGGCATGGAAACCGGCGATGAGGAAGCCTTGCGATTCATGAACAAGGGCTACACTGCGGTTGACATCGTGAACCAATGCCGGCGGTTAGACCGAGCTGGTATCCAGTACAGCTTTTTCTATTTGGCAGGCGTCTCCGGCTCCGGACGCGGCGAGGTCGGAGCAAAGGCTACAGCTGACGTGTGCAATCAGCTTCACCCGGCGCGCATTGGTGTAAATATGCTGACCGTTTACCCGGACTCGGAGCTTTACCGGGAAATCCAGCGAGGCAGCTGGAAAGAGGAAAGCGAGATCGAAAAATACAGGGAAGTTCTCGTTTTGCTGGAAAACCTGGAAATACCGACTCAATTTGCCGCTTTAGGCGCATCGAACGCGTACCGGTTTCAGGGGACCTTGCCGGAGGACAAGGACGTTCTGGCCGCAACGCTTGGCGAAATTATCGAAACCGTAGAAGAAGACGATTTGCGGGAGTACCGCGTCAATTTACAGCATCTGTGATTGTTCCGTTGCGCTTTTCTGTAGAGGCATTGAAACTAATAAAAGAATACGGTGTCCAGCCAATGGCCTGGGGGTCCTCTGGCCGAGGGCAAACACGGCATCTTCACCTCCCCCGTCCTCACCGAGATCGGCAAGAAGTACGGCAAGACCCCCGCTCAGGTGGCCCTGCGGTGGAATATCGATCGGGGTGTGGTCATCATTCCGAAGTCTACAGCCGGAGAGGGTCCGTTGCAAAACGGCAAAAACAAGGAAAATTGGCTACCCTTTGGGGCAGTCAATTTTCCTTGTTTTTTGGCAGGGGTATTTCCTTCGCGCCCCGAATGCGGTATAATTTCCACGACGCTCGAAGGAGGTTTTGGCTTATGCCCCATATCCTGATCGTGGAAGACGACGCCGATATCAACAACGCGACCGCCGCGTACCTGCGTCGGAGAGGCTGCCGGTGCAGTCAGGCGTTCTCCGGAACGGAAGGGCGGCTGCTCTGGCAGGCGGGCGGCGTGGACTTGCTGCTGGTGGACCTGATGTTGCCGGGTCTGTCCGACGGGGAGCTGATCGCCGAGATCCGAAGCTCCAGCCGGACGCCGGTGATCGTACTGTCCGCGAAAACGGAGCTGTCCGATAAAATGGAGCTGTTCGGGCTGGGCGCGGACGACTACCTGACGAAGCCCTACCAGTTGGAGGAACTATGGGCGCGGATTCTGGTGCAGCTGCGCCACGCGAGCGCGGCTCCGGTAGGGGCGCAGCTGCGCTACCGGGACTGGGCGCTGGACCTGGACGCGATGACATTGACCGCGGCGGGTCAGCCGGTGAACCTCACGGCGCACGAGTTCCGCATCGTGGAGCTGCTGGTCAGCCGCCCGAAGCGGGTGTTCACCAAACAGCAGATCTACGAGGCGGTCTGGCAGGAGCAGTACGCTGTGGAGGACAAGACCATCACGGTTCACGTCAGCAACATCCGGGCCAAGCTGCGGCCCAGCGGCACGGACCGTTACATTCAAACGGTCTGGGGCATCGGCTTCAAGCTGGCGGAGTAAACTTTACTCTTTTTTTACCTTTGCTTTGCGAAGTTTGGGCGTTTGTCTGCTAGACTGAGCCTGCAAACGAAAGGTTCCGGACGTTTCGATTCCCGTCCCGGAGGGACGGGAATCCGTGAAAAGCCTGGGACAGAAAGAAGGAGGCTTTTGTATGGCAGTGATACAGACGTTCGGGCTGTCCAAACGCTACAAGGACAAATGGGCCGTGGACCATCTGGACCTTCAAGTGGAACAGGGGGACATCTACGGGTTCATCGGGCAAAACGGCGCGGGCAAGTCCACGACTTTGAAACTTCTGTGTGGTCTGGCCCGGCCCACGCGGGGGGAAGCGTTGCTGTTTGGCAAACCGGTCCGGGATCTGGTCTCGCGCCGCCGGGTAGGGGTCCTGATCGAACAGCCGGGACTCTACCCGGACCTGAGCGGGCGGGAAAACTTGAAGTTATACGCCATACTGTCCGGTCTGGACAGCCCGGACAAGCAGGTGGACGAGGTTTTGGAGACGGTCGGGCTGGTCCCGGGGGAGAAAAAACCGGTGAAGCATTACTCTATGGGCATGAGACAGCGGTTAGGGGTAGGCTTGGCGCTGCTGGGCGGGCCGGACCTGCTGCTGCTGGACGAACCCATCAACGGCCTGGACCCGGAAGGGATACGGGAAATGCGGGAGTTACTGCTGCGGTTGAACCGGGAACAAGGGCTGACGATTCTGGTCAGCTCGCACATCCTGGGGGAGCTGAGCAAAATCGCGACTCAGTACGGGATCATCCAAGCGGGCCGGATGGTGGAGCAGCTCAGCGCGGAAGAGCTGGCGCAGAAATGCACGGACTACCTGCACGTGCGGACGGACCAGCCGCGGAAAGCGGCGGCTCTGCTGGAACGGGAACTCCACCTGACCCGTTGGGAGATGCGTCCGGAGGGCGAGATCCGCGTTTACGGAGCGGTAGATACCAAGGCGGTAGGTCAAGTCCTTACCCAAGCGGGTATTTCGGTGGAGGAGATGGGCCTGCACCGGCAGGATTTGGAGGGCTACTTTCTGGCGCGTATGGGAGGTGAGAACCATGTTTAATCTGTTGCGGATGGACCTGCGGCGGCTGTTGCGAAGCAGGAGCTTCTACATTACGCTGTCCGTCATGGCGGTGATGATCGTTTTGGTGGACCTGATGGCGGTCAGTATGTCTGACCCAGAATTTTTGGACGCTATGGAGGCCGGCGGCGCGGAGATCAGCGAATACGACCGACAGGAAGGGGAACTGATCCGGAGTTTCAGCCAATTACAGCTTGTGAACGAGTGCTTCAGCAACGGGTTTTTGCTCTTGGTGACGGGCATTGCCGTGACGGTCTTTGTAAGTCAGGATTTTACTAGCGGGTTTGTAAAAAATATCGGAGCGATCCAGCCCAGCCGCAAGCGTTATGTGTTGGAAAAGAGCCTGGTTGCCGGTCTGTACAGCGGTATCGTCACGGTCCTTGCCGTCGCGCTGGCCGTAGCGTCCCCGCTTTTGATGGGCTTTGCTCCCCGGCCTGACACGCTCCTGGATATTTTGCAGTACACCTGCTTCCTTTGGCTGCCCAACTGGGCCTTTGGCCTCATGGCGCTGTTCATGGTGCTGTTGTCCCGGAGCAATACCTTAGGCATTTTGATGTCTCTGGCTTCCGGGTTGGGACTGACCGCCGCGGTGAGTCAAGTTTTGCCGTACCTGCTGCACCTGCCCTACCCGAGTCCCTACTTCCTGTCCAGCGTGGTACGCGAGCAGTGTCTACCTCAGCCCTACCCGCAGCAAATGCAGATGGTCCTGTTCTGTTCCGCAGGATGGGGGCTGGTCTATCTCGCAGCAAGCCTGGTGGTAATGGAGAAGCGGGACATTTAAGGAGGGATTTGGGGTGCTGGCTGTTCTGGTGCTGACCTTAGGGGCTTTGGGAATTGCGGTGTTACGTCTGTGGTCCTACCGCGCGCAGATGTTGGAGATGGCGCAAATGTTGGAGGAGACTCCGGCGGAGAGCAATCTCCGCTTGACCGTGCGTATGTCCGGCGCGGTACCCCGGCGGCTGTGCCGGGCGGTGAACGCCCGATTGGAACAGGGGCGTCAGCTCTGCCTGGAGACCCGGCGGCGGGAACAGGAGCTAAAATACACGATGGCTTGCATCTCCCACGACATCCGGACGCCTTTAGCGGGGGCGATGGGGTACCTGGAGCTTCTGGAGGGAGAACCGGAACGGCAAGGGGAGTATTTCGGGATCGTTCGGAAGCGGCTGGAGGAGCTGGAGGAGCTTCTGGAAGAGCTGTTCTTATACACGCGCCTGCAAGGGGGGAGTTTACCACTCACGTGCGGGGACACGGCGGCGTTGCCGCTTTTATGGGAAGCCCTGGCGGAATTTTACCCGCGCCTGACGGCGGCGGGCATTGAGCCGGAGCTTCAATTTGAGCGGGAAGACCTGACGGTCTGGGCGGACCCGGACGCGTTAGGGCGGGTGTACCGGAACCTGATTGCGAACGCGCTGCGTCACGGCGGCGGTGGGCTGCGCGTGACGGGGCGGGACGGAGAGGTGTGCTTTTCCAACGCGCTGGGGCCTGGTCCGAGGCCGGACCCGGAGCGGTTATTCGACCGCTTCTACCAGAACAGCTCCGCCCGGACGAAGGGCGGAGCTGGGTTAGGGCTCTCCATCGTGCGGGAGCTGATGGAGCGCATGGGCGGGCAGGTGTCCGCTCGAATGGAAGGCGACGCGTTGGAGGTCAAGCTGAGCTTTCCTGGAAAAGCGGTTTGACTCGCCGCGGTTCTAGGGCTTGAGGCGGTCCAATGCGGCGCGGACCATCAGGGCGGCTTCCAGCCGCGTCGCGGCGGCCATCGGGCGGCTGCCATCGGTGATGCCTTGGGCTACGGCCTGGTCGTACAGTTCCTTCGCCCAATCGGGCGCGGATTCACGGGCGCGTTCCGCCTCGCGCTTCGCCAACTCCTCCTGGAGCAGCTGCCGGACCTGTGCTTCTGTCAAATCGACCTCTCCCTCCTCTCCTTGGAGCGTTCGGGCTACATCGGCGCGGAAATCGTCCATACTCCGGTGGAACGCGGGCCACCAATGGAGTACATCGTGGTGATCGGACGCAATCCCGCGCTGGTGACCTTCGGCGTGGCAGAGGACCGCGCCGTCCGCCAACGGGTTCAGCTGGTACTTCCGGCAGAGGTACGCGGTCAATTCCACGGCTTCCTGGTAAGTTTTCCGGAAGTACGTCGGGTCGGTTAAGGAATCCTCGCAGATCTCGAAGGAAATGTGGGTGTTGTTCGCGGAACCGTTCGAGCCGGTCCCGGCGTGCCAGCCGCGCGCGTTCCAAGGCAGCGTCTGGACCGTGCCGATCCCGCCGTCCGCGAAGACTCCGATGAAGGCATGGACGCACTTATCCAAACCGGGGCGGTCCCAGTGGTTCCCGTTGGCGTTGAATCCGAGGATCTCGTCTCCGGGGACGTAGCGGGAGACTTTGGGGTTATTCGCGCCGGTGGAGTGGACCATGACGCCCTGCGGTCGAATGACTCGTTTCGCCTGGTAGCAATCGTTTCGTGTGAGCAGCTGTTTCCGGAGCCTCAAGGCGTCCGACCTCCTGGCAGGCGCGCGCGGAAATTGTGAAGGCGTTCCATAATTGCCGACTCCCTTCTCCTGTTCCAGAGTCCCCGGCAGAACGCCGGGTCTTTGGTTGATTGTATGGCCTGCCCCGCGGCTTTATGACGCCTTTCCGGGCGCAGCAAAAACACCGCGCCATTAAGGGCGTTGCCATAAGAAAACATGGAAAAACCCAGTAAAATCAATGTTTTTAAGGGCAGCGGAAAACGGGGCGGCACAAACAAGTGAACAACAGCACAGAAAACGGGCGATGTCAGCAAGACATCGCCCGTTTCTGCGCCCCGGCGAACGCCGCAGATTTTCGTGGACATTCTGCGGAGCATGGGAGGTGTCGCATGAAAACCGAAAAACGGCCAGTAGAAATCACAGTGGCAGGGGAACTTCCCGGCTTATCGGCCCTAGCGATTCCGGTAATACCGCCATTCCTAGACCACCTTCCCGTTTTTTATCAGCTTAACAGAATCCTTCACCTAATACGCCTGTAATGCCAAAATTCTTACCAAAATACGCTAACTATAACGCTAACTATAGATCGTAACAAAGGGGTTCTTTGCAATACGTTCCAGATCGCTGCTCGTCTGGCAAAATGTCGGAAATCATTGATAAAATGCAAAAAGCTCCCCGAAACCTGGCTTTTTAGCCGGGTTCGGGGAGTCTGGCGCAGAAGGAGGGATTCGAACCCTCGCACGGTTTATACCCGTCTACTCCCTTAGCAGGGGAGCCCCTTATAGCCACTTGGGTACTTCTGCATGGCTACAATGTGGAAGGAAGCGCGTCTGACTGTGGGGAGAAAGGTGGCGGAGAGAGTGGGATTCGAACCCACGGCTCTTGCGAGTCACCGGTTTTCAGGACCGGCTCCTTAAACCACTCGGACATCTCTCCTCATCGACCAATCAGAGGCGAGAGCTATCATAACACATTCAGGAGGATATGTCAATATAATTTCTGAAAAATTTGGGTACGGTTTCTTTTACGCGTCCCGCCCGGCGGGGGCGGGACTGGGGGGTCAAGCCAGCAAGGTTTCTGGTGCGGCGTACTCCAAGCGTAAGGCTTCTGCCACGCCGGGGCAGGTACATTGACCGGCGTAGCAGTTCAAACCGGTCATCAGTCCGGGGTCGGACAGGCAAGCGTTCTCCAAGCCGCGGTCTGCGAGCTTCAAGCCGTAGGGGAGCGTTGCGTTGACCAGGGCTTGGGTAGCGGTACGGGCTACGGCGCCGGGCATATTGGACACGCAGTAGTGGACGATGCCGTCCACGTAGAAGATAGGGTCGTCGTGGGTTGTGGGGTGTGAAGTTTCCGCGCAGCCGCCCTGATCCACGGAGACGTCGACGATGACGGCGCCGGGTTTCATCAAGGCCAAGTCCTCTCGTTCCACGAGTTTCGGGGTACTCCGGCCTGGGAGCAAAGCCGCGCCGATGACGAGGTCGGCCTGAGCCAAAGCGTGTTGGATATTGTCGCGTGTTGCGTAGAGCGTTGTGATCTGCCGTGGAAAGATGCTGTCCAGGTAAGCGAGGCGTCGGCTGTTGATATCCAGGACGGTGACGTGCGCGCCCATACCGATCGCGAGTCGGCAAGCGTTGGTTCCCACGGAGCCGCCGCCTAGTATAGTCACGCGGCCGCGTTCCACGCCTGGCACGCCGGAGAGCAGGACGCCGCGGCCCTGATAAGTTTTCTCCAAATATTTCGCGCCCTCCTGCACAGCCATACGGCCTGCGATCTCGCTCATAGGGGTCAGGCAGGGGAGGTCTCCGGCCTGATCTGAGATGGTCTCGTAGGCCACTGCGTTCACGCCGCTGTGCAGCAAAGCCTGGGTCAAGGAGGGGCTGACGGCCAAGTGGAGGTAAGTGTAAAGGATCAGGCCCTTATGGAAGAAGGGGTATTCGGATGGCATAGGCTCTTTGACTTTCACGATCAGGTTGGATTTTGCCCAGAGCTGTTCGGTCTGTTTTTCCAGCTGAGCCCCAGCGTCCACATATTCGAGGTCCTCAAAGCCCGCGCCCAGTCCGGCGCCTGGTTCCACCAGGACGGTGTGGCCTGCCCGGATGAAGGCTCTGGCCGCGCTGGGGGTAAGTCCTACCCGGAACTCATTGTTTTTGATTTCTTTTGGCAACCCGATTATCATTTCGATCCAGACCTTCTTTCTCTTGGCGGTATTGGGGCGGGAGGAGCGGGGTGCTGGGGTCCGGCGGAGTCGCGCGGGAAAATAAAAATCCAACAGAAACAAGCTGGGCAAGGGGTGGAGGTCCTTGTCTCTCATTTCCGCTGGATTTCATCCACGACAGCTGGGAGGGTCAGTCGCAGCAAAGTGGATGGAAGCAGCTCTTTGACAAAGTTTTTCAGAACTCTGCAATTATTATAGGGCAAAATGGGCTGAATTGTCAAGGGATTTTCGAAAGTTTTCATAAAAAATGAAAGATGTTTCATAAAAAGGCAGGTTTTGCAGTACAAAGCGGAGATTATAACCAAAAATTGGAAGAAAACCCTGACTTTGGAAATTACCCTGCGGTTTACCTCCGAATGTTCCGGGCGGAGGGGGTCTGGGAAATGCTTGGACGGAGGCTTTAGAAAATGCTGGAATTTTCCGACGGTTTGTGCTAATATAATACGGAAGGTCGTATGGGCTATGCCCGTTGAATTTAAGGAGGTATTGATCTTGACCTACTTGATGTCCGCCATTCTGGGGTTTGTGCAGGGCGTGGCTGAATTTCTGCCCATTTCCAGTTCAGGGCACCTGACCCTTTTGCAGCACTTTTTCGGCATGGAGGAGCCGGACACGTTGTTCAACATCCTCTTGCACTTCGCCACGCTGCTGGCGGTGTGTATCTACTACTACCGGGACGTTCTGGAAATGGTCATGGAATTTTTCTACGGCCTGGCGGATATGTTCTCCCGCAATCCCTCCCGCGGCCGGCCGCCGGAAGCCAGACGGTTAGTGCTGCTGGTGATTGTCGGCACACTTCCGTTGTTTGTGGTGGTGCTGATCCAGGATAAGGTGGAGGCGTTGGGACAGAACCCGGTGTTTGTCAGCTGCGCGCTGCTGCTCACGGGCTGCATTCTGTTCATCTCGGACCGTCTGGCCAACGGGCGGAAGACGGCCCGGAACGCTGCGCTGACCGATGTGCTTCTGGTAGGCGTAGCGCAAGGATTTGCGACGGTCCCCGGCCTGTCGCGGTCTGGCTGTACCATCTCCGCTGGGATGGCGTTGGGATTTGACCGGCGGTTTGCGGTACGCTTTTCCTTTTTGCTGTCGCTCCCGGCGGTGCTGGGCGCGACCATTTTGAAGGTCAAGGACGTGCTGGAACTGGAAGGCGGACTCCCCGTGGAAGCTCTGCCGAAGTACATACTGGGCATGGTCATCGCCGGGGTAGTGGGGTACTTCTCCATCCGGTTAGTGGAGCTGCTGGCGGCGAAGGGGAAATTCGGGGCGTTCGCCTACTACTGCTGGGTGGCGGGGCTGGTCTCTCTGATCCTGGTCTTTCTGGACATCACCTTTGTCCCGGCGGTAAGCGTTTGAGCGAGAATGAGCGAAAGAGGTATCGAAGCATGGCAACGACACAGAAGAAGAAAAGCAGCGGGAGCCGTTCCGCTTCCGGCGGGAAGCGGGCGGCGTCCGCCAAACCGAAGAGCGGCGCGTCCACGCGCCGTACCGCGCCGCCCCCGGCGCAGACGCCGAAACCGTTCCGGCGGGAAGTAGGGGCAGTGGTCTGCCTGCTGCTGGCGGTCTTTACATTTCTGGGCTACTTCCGCATTGAAGCGGTGTTCATTGATCTGTTCTCCAATCTGCTCCGCGGTCTGCTGGGCTACGGGTTCTGGCTGATGCCTCCGGCGCTGCTGATGGGGGCTTACATACTGGCCTTCCACCGAGGCAGACCGGTCTGTTTGCGTCTGACCTGCGCGCTGCTGCTGCCGCTGACGGTGTCCGTGTTCCTGCACGGACTGCTGGCCCCGCGTCTGGCGTGGGACGGCGAGCTGCTCAAAACGCTGTGGGGGAACGGCGGCGCGATGAAGTCCGGCGGCGTGTTGGGCGGCGTGCTGGCACAGTTGTTCGTGCAGCTGTTCAGCAAGGTAGGCTGTACGCTCATCTGTATTCTGAGCGGTTTCCTGCTCGCTCTGGCGGCCTGCGACCGCACGCTGATGGACGCGGCGGATTGGATCTTCAACCGCCCGGAGTACGAGTACGAGCCGGAGCCGGAACCGGTCCGGCGCAGCCGCCGGGAGAGCGTGCCGGAACGCGCGGCGGTTTCCCGGAGGGCGTCGGCGATTGACATCCCGGTGGACGACGGTCCGCTGGCGGACCGTCAGCCCGAGGCGGCGGAGCCGCCTCAAAAGAAGGGCTTTTTCAACAAAAAGCCCCGCGTACCGTCTCCGGATCAGCTGCTGACCCGCGGGTCGGGGAGGACGGAGGACCCGGAGGAACGGGAGGCCCCGCAAGGTGGGGAGGAACGGGAGACGCCGCCGTTTGTTTCGGAACCGATTGTGCTGCACAAACCCGCGCCGGTTGCTCCGGAATCGGAGGTTTCCGCTCCGGAGACGGGGGAGGAGCCGGAGTCCGGACCGGTTCAGGAGATTGAGTGGAGTCCCATTGTCGCCGCGCCGCCGAAACCGGCTCCCGCTCCGGTTCCAACGAAACCGTCTCCGCCGCCGGGACCAGCTGAGAAGCTCCAGCAGGAGACGCGGGAGATGGATCAGGTGTTACAGGACGCCTTGGCGCAGGAACCGGCGCCTTACCAATATCCGCCGCTGTCCTTGCTCCGGGAGGGTCCTGGGGACATTGGCGGCGAGGCTCTGGCGGAGCTGAACGCCAACCGGCAGCGGCTCAGCGACACCATTCATTCGTTTGGGATCGACGCGAATATTATCAACGTGGTCCGAGGTCCGTCCGTGACCCGCTACGAGCTGGAGTTGGACCAAGGCGTCCGGCTGAACAAGCTGACGAACCTGTCCGATGACATCGCCTTAGCGTTAGGCGCGACGGGCGTGCGGATCGCGCCCATTCCGGACAAGATCTCCATAGTAGGCATTGAAGTGCCGAACAAGCTGGTCTCTCCGGTGAACATCCATTCGGTGATCGGTTCCAAGAACTTCACCGACAGCAAGTCCAAAGTGTCCTTTGCCGTAGGCAAGGACATCAGCGGGAACCCTATTGTGGGGGACATCAATGAATTACCCCATCTGCTTATAGCCGGCACGACCGGTTCCGGCAAATCGGTGTGTACCAATTCGATCATCACATCGTTGCTGTACAAAGCCACGCCGGACGAGGTTCGGCTGATTATGGTGGACCCGAAAATGGTAGAGCTGGGGATTTATAATGGTATCCCGCACCTGCTGATCCCGGTGGTCACGGACCCCAAAAAAGCAGCGGGCGCGCTCCAGTGGGCGGTGACGGAGATGATGAAACGTTACCGTATCTTCTCTGAAGTGGGCGTGCGCAAGTTGGAGGAGTACAACGCATTGGCGGTCCGAACGGAGGGGATGGAGAAAATGCCCTTCATCGTGGTTCTGATCGACGAGCTGGCGGATTTGATGTTGGTTGCGGCGAAGGAAGTGGAGGAATCCATCTGTCGTGTGGCGCAGATGGGCCGTGCGGCAGGGATGCACTTAGTGATTGCCACGCAGCGGCCTTCCGCGGATGTCATCACGGGCCTGATGAAGGCGAACATTCCGAGCCGTATTGCGTTTGCGGTGGCGTCCAGTTTGGAATCCCGTATCATTCTGGACAACACCGGCGCGGAGAAGCTGGTAGGCCGGGGCGATATGCTCTACTCCCTTCATGGCTCCGGAAAACCCGTCCGGGTGCAGGGCTGTTTCATCAGCGACCAGGAAGTATCTGCTGTGGTGAATTTCATCAAGCAGAACAGCGGAAGTCCGCAGTACGACGACGCGGTGATCCACGAGATTGAGCGCAACGCGGCGGAGAAGGAGAAGGGAAACAAGGGAGGGACGAGCAGTTCCGCGCCGGATGAGCCGGACGGCGGCGGCTTTGACGAGCTAATCAACGCTGCTGCGGAGGTAGTGATGGAGACGGGACAAGCATCGGTATCCATGCTCCAACGCCGTCTGAAGCTGGGCTACGCCCGTGCGGCGCGTCTGATGGATCAGTTGGAAGAGATGGGCATTGTGGGGCCTTTCGAGGGCAGCAAGCCCCGTCAGATCATGATAACCAAGGAGCAGTGGCTGGAGAAGAAATACCGTCAGGGGATCGTATCCGCGCCGCCGCAGGATGCCGCGCCCGTGCCGGAAGCGTCCGGTTCGGAGGACGGCCTGGACCGGTCTGATGAGGACACGCTTTGAGAGGCGGGCCGATGAGAGTCGAAGAGAAGCAGCGGGCGGTCCGCGTCTTTCTAGCGGTTCTGGCTTTGACCGCGCTGGCCAACGGGTTAGGCAACAGCATTTTTTCCAACTATTTCAACGAGGTGTTTCATATCGACTCCGTCCAGCGCGGGTTGATCGAGATCCCGCGGGAGAGTCCTGGTATTTTGTGTATGGTACTGGTGGCGGCGTTAGGGTTTCTGGGCAACTTATGGATGTCCGTCGTGGCGCAGACGCTGGTTCTGATCGGTTTTCTGGTACTTGGCTGGTGTTCGCCGGGCTATGGGACCATGTTGCTGTTCCTGTTTCTCCACTCCTTAGGGATGCACCTGTTCATGCCCCTGAACGACGCCATTTCGATGGATCTGGCGGAGAGGGGTCAGGTTGGGACGACGCTGGGCCGGTTCAAGGGCGTCAACACGCTGTTTTCCATGTTTGCAGCTGTGCTGGTATTTGTCGGATTCCGGACGGGCTGTTTCAGCTTCCGGAGCAAGGTGATCGTACCGTTTGCGCTTGGCGCGTTCGCGACTGCTGGAGCGATTGTTCTGTTGGTTTGGATGGCGCGGTCCGTGCCGCGGAAGGACGCGATCAAAAACCACAAGCTGCTGTTCCGGAAGCGGTATATGCCCTATTACCTGGTCACGTTGGCCTACGGGTGTCAGAAACGGATCAAGATCGTTTTTGCGCCGTGGGTCGTAATCAATCTGCTGGGGCGAGGCGCGGACACGGTCGCGCTGTTGACCATCGTCACGCATTTGGCTGGGACGTGGGCCGCACCGATACTGGGGCGGATGCTGGACCGGCTGGGGATGAAGCGGATGCTCTGGGCGGAAGCGGCGTACATAGCGGTCTCGTTTTCCGTGATGGGCTTACTGGCGGGGATGCTGGCGTCGGGGACGTTTGAGGTGGGCAGTGTGTGGACCTGGTTCGTATTTGGCGCATACGTTCTGTGCGTTCTCTTTGAGCAGTTCAACATGGTCCACGCCTACATGATGCGCGAAGCCGCGCTGGACCCGAGTGAAGTCACCCGCACGCTCTCGGTAGGTCTGAGCGTGGATCATATTATGGCGATTGTGGCCTCACCTGTAATGGGGCTGATCTGGAACGCATGGGGTGTGCAGTATGTTTTCTACTTAGCGGCTCTGTCGGCGCTGTTCCAGGTAGCGGCGGCGGCGATGAGCCGGGAGTGAAATATTTCATTTTCATTAAATTTACCCCCAGCCCCTTTACAGAATCCGATTTTAGAGGTAGACTAGAGGAAAGGAAAAGCTACTGCACAGTGGGAGGTGTTTTGTTTGATGGGAGAAATGGATTTCACCAGGAAATTCAGTCTGGGCGACCAGCGGGATATGGAGATCAAAGCGATTTTGTCCTCTGTGTACCAAGCGTTACAGGAAAAGGGCTACAATCCGATCAATCAGATTGTGGGCTACATTCTCTCGGAAGATCCCACTTATATCACCAACCACAACAACGCCCGGGCGCTGATCCGCAAGGTAGACCGGGACGAGCTGCTCCAAGCGTTGGTGAAGTACTATCTGACGCACTGATTGGAGTGTTGGCGTGGAACGCCCGATGGGGACATCGGGCGTTTTCCCATGTTGATTTAGGGGGCGGATTTTATGAACATACTCGTGAGCCACTGTTTTTTAGGGGAGCCGTGCCGTTATGACGGAGCCAGCCGTTTGGACCGGCAGATCATCGAGCTGCACCGTGCGGGGCACAATCTGATTCCGGTCTGTCCTGAACTGCTGGGCGGTTTGGATGTTCCCCGAGCGCCCGCTGAGATTCAGGCGGACGGCCGCGTTCTCACGGAGGACGGCGAGGACGTCACCACAGCCTATCGGGCAGGCGCGGAACGTGTGCTGGAGATTGCCCGGGAAAATAACTGTACCGTTGCTATTTTGAAAGCGCGTTCTCCGTCCTGCGGCAGCGGGGAGATCTACGACGGCACCTTTCGTCATACGCTCCGTTCGGGTTGGGGAGTCACGGCCCGATTGCTGGCTGATGCTGGTTTGACCGTGATGAGTGAGGAAACTCTTGAAGGCTGGTTGTACAACTGACACAGATAAAAGCGGTTAAAGTTATGCAGGATGCTGAATGAAAAAATTTCTAGGAATTTCTAAAAAAGGGTCTTATTTTTTGCGGGGGTTATGACGATACAAAAGGCAGAGCAAAGGTTCAAATTTGCGAGTTAAAAGAAACCGGCGAGTTGATTGTATCACTGGAGCCGGTCATGGAAAGGGAAATAAAAAAAGTTCTGAAAATAACCTTATTTTTTCCTGCATTCGTGCCGATACAAAGAACAGAACGGAGGTTCAAATCAAGCAAATACAGGTTTCATCTGGCTGACGAGCTGGTTGAAATAGAATGAACATTCGAGTTTTGGGCAGTCCGGCCGGATGACCAGAGCGGAAGTGTTCTGACCCCAAGGTGTGTGGAGGCTAAGGATGGCCGAAACACGAAAAATAATTTTTTGAAGGAGCATAGAAAGGCATGAGAATCCAACACAATATTATGGCTATGAATGCCTACCGCAATTACACGAACAATGTCTCCGCGATGAAGGCGAACTTGGAGAAGTTGTCGAGCGGGTACAAGATCAACCGCGCGGGCGATGACGCGGCGGGTTTGGCGATCAGCGAGAAGATGCGGGCGCAGATCACGGGCTTGGAAGCGGCGCAGAAGAACGCGAAGGACGGCATCAGCCTGGTACAGACGGCGGAAGGCGCGCTGACGGAGGTCCACGACATGCTCAACCGCATGGTGGAGCTGGCCACACAGTCCGCCAACGGTACTTATGACAACGACACCGACCGCGCCCAGCTGCAAAAGGAGCTGGACCAGCTGCGGACCGAAATCGACCGCATTGCGGACAGTTCCAACTTCAACGGCATCCAGTTGCTGGACGGCTCTATGGACAGCACGGGTTCTGTTACTCTGTCCGGTCTCAAGGACGTGGCTACCGCCCAAACCGGTGACGCCGCCCTTAGCTTCACGACCGTTACCGACGGCCAGCTGGTGAGCAAGGCTCCCGCGGCTGGTGTGTACTCCATCAACTTCAAGGATTTGGTGGTGTCCAACGACTCCACTACCGCTATCACCGTGACCTTTAACCTGACACAGTTTAAAACTGCTACCTTTGTTGTGAACGCCGGGACGTCCATGACGGGCGAGGAAATCGCCTCCGCCATTGCTAACAGCCTGCGGGGTCCCAGCTATGTGGCCGCCGATGGCATTAAGGTTGGTGCCGCTGCTAATCTGGGCTGTTCCTACAATGTGTACGCCAAAGACGGGAAACTGATGTTGGAAATGATCGATATTCCCTCCAGCGACAAACAGATTGCGGATGACGTTTTCCAAGCTAGGTTCAACTGGGGGGCTCAGAGCGGCATCGGCGGCGGCACTGCTCTTGTGGTGACGACCGGCAACACCTTGTCCGGAAACGCTGGCAACCAGTTTGAAGTCACCCCGGAAGTGGAACCCGTTTCCAAGGCCAGCCGTGTGTACGCCCAGGCCACCTTCACTCTGACCCAGGCCGCCGCGCAGGATGGCAACGCTCTGACCATCGGCGACACTACCTATGTTTTCGCTGTGGGCAAGGACAGTAAATACATCAAGGCTGGCGGCGACAACGTAAAAGTGGTGGACTTGACCGACCAGATTCTGGCGTCTGGTACTACCTATTTGACTGCGGATCAGGTAAAAACTGCCGCCCAGCGTTTGGCCAAGGCCGCCGAGGATAACCGCAATTTCTATGTGGGTTCTCAGATTGGCAACGGCATCATCAGCCTGACCGAGAAGGAAGGTGGCGTAGACTACTCTGTCAACAACCTGGCTGGTGCGGACGGCAAGGCCACAGTAAATGGATCCGCCAGCACAAATGACGCCACCGCTCAGGACTGGGCTGGCCTGGTGAAACTGGGCAAGGCTTCCGTGACCACTAAGGGTTCCTCCCTGACACTCCAGATTGGCGACACCGCCGAGACTTACAACCAGCTGAAGGTCAACATCAAGGACGTTCACGTCAAGTCTATGGGCATTAGCGGCATTGACATCACCACCCAGGAAGGTGCTGCCGCTGCCATTGACAAGATCAAGGCTGCCATCAACTATGTGTCCGACATCCGCGGTACATTGGGCGCGACCCAGAACCGTCTGGACCACACCATCAACAACCTGTCCGTCATGACGGAGAACATCCAGGACGCCG